>NZ_CP032364.1:1249084-1561356 GCF_003589745.1 Lachnoanaerobaculum umeaense
TGATGTTGGTATCAACTTTGCCGATGGTAAGCTTTGTGGTGATGTGGACCTTGAAAATGTAAAAAATGCTACTATGGCCACACCGGTTCCAAAGGGAGTTGGTGCCGTGACCACATCAGTTTTGGCAGGACATCTTGTAATAGCTGCTTTACAAAGGAGAATGTATTAAATACTTAATAGTTTAGATACTTGTTTTTAACATTTTATTTGTTAAAATATAAGTACACTTACATGGCTTTTCTTAGGAGAAAGCTATGAAAAAGGTTTTTTTAATAACATTTTTAATGATTTTATTGACATCCTGTAATGAAAAAAAAGATATAGAGTTTGGTGAATCATATATTGAAACTGCTATAGAAAATACAATAGTGAGTTCTATAGAGCAAAGTACTGATATTGAAGAATATATCAATGTGTTTGTTTCAGGTGCTGTAAATAATCCGGATGTATACACATTGAAAAAGGGTTCTATTATAAAGGATGCTGTTGATTTGGCAGGTGGATTTAGCGAAGAAGCTTGCAGAGATTATGTAAATTTGGCAAAAAAACTTGAAGGCGGTGAGCATATTATGATTCCGACTATGGAGCAGATGTCAGGTTTAAGTGTTCAACATATATTGGAAGAGAGTCAAAAGAGTACACTTGTAAATATCAACACTGCCACAAAGGAAGAACTTATGAGTTTACCGGGTATAGGAGAGAGAAAAGCAGATTCTATAATAGAGTATAGGAATAGTAAGTCTTTTTCGGCCATTGAAGATATAATGAATATATCAGGAATAAAAGAGGCAGCATTTAATAAAATCAGAGATAAGATTTGTATAAATTAGGAGTTTGTAATGAATAAAGCACTTGTTGTAGATGATGAAAAATTGATAGTCAAAGGAATTAAGTTCAGTTTGGAGCAGGACGGTTATGAGGTAGATGTTGCCTATGATGGTAGTGAAGCTCTAAAAATGGCTAGGGAAAAGGAATATGATATAGTGCTTTTAGACGTGATGTTGCCTGAAATGGATGGTATGGAAGTATGCCAGGCCATCAGAGAGTTTTCTGAGATGCCAATTATTATGCTTACTGCCAAGGGTACAGATATGGACAAGATTCTTGGGCTTGAATACGGTGCAGATGACTACATAACCAAGCCTTTTAATATACTTGAAGTAAAGGCAAGAATTAAGGCTATAATAAGGAGAAATTCGAAGAAGGCCAAGGCAGCACAAAAGAATGATAGAATTATTGAAGTCTCAGATTTGAAGCTTGATTTGGACAGTAGAAGGGTTTTTGAAAAGGATAAGGAGCTAAATCTTACTGCAAAAGAATTTGATATATTGGAGCTTCTTACACAAAATCCAAACAAGGTATATTCAAGAGAGCAGCTTTTAAGCATTGTCTGGGGAAGTAAATTGCATGAAGCAGGTGATGTTAGAACAGTAGATGTGCATGTGCGAAGGCTTAGGGAGAAAATAGAGCCAAATCCAAGCGAGCCAAAGTATATTCATACCAAATGGGGTGTTGGATATTACTTTAAGGAATAGTAATATGAATATAAATATTGTGGTTGTAGGAAGTATTAAAGAAAATTTCTTTAAAGATGCTATTGTAGAATATACGAAAAGACTTTCCAGATATGTAAAGCTAAATATAATAGAGTTAAAGGATGAGAAAACTCCAGCAAATGCAAGTGAATTAGAGGAAGAAAAGATTAAGGAAGTTGAGGCTGAGAGGATATTAACGAAGCTTTCAAATAGCTATGTTGTAGCTCTTGCAATAGACGGAAAGAGGTATTCATCTGAGGACTTTGCAAAGAGAATGGAAAAGTATGATATTTTATCAAAGGGGAATTTAGCTTTTGTCATAGGAGGATCTTTGGGGCTTCATAAGGCTGTACTGGATAGAGCAGATGAAAAGCTTAGCTTTTCTGAAATGACGTTTCCACATCAGTTGATGAGAGTTATTTTATTAGAGCAAATTTATAGAGCATATAGAATTAGAAATAATGAACCATATCATAAATGAGGGCAATGCCCTCATTTTGGTTTTTATTATAAAATTATCATCCTTGAAAATAGTTTTTTGATAGGATATACTATTGTAGAAAACTAGGAGGGAATATGGTTAAATTGTACAATAGTGGTGCGTACCTTATTAATGGTAACACTCTTATAGAAGAAAATGATATAGAAAAATTAAGGTCAATTACTGGAAAAGATATAGATAAGGAAGAGGCTAGAAAGGGAAGTATAGCCTATAATATACTTGAAAGTCACAATATTTCAGGAAATATGAATAAGCTTAGATTGAAATTTGACGCAATGGCTTCACATGATATTACATTTGTAGGAATAATACAGACTGCAAAGGCAAGTGGTATGGAGAAATTTCCGATACCATATGTTTTGACTAATTGTCACAACTCACTTTGTGCAGTTGGTGGAACTATAAATGAAGATGACCATATGTTCGGACTTTCAGCTGCGAAAAAATATGGCGGAATATATGTACCACCCCATATTGCAGTAATACATCAGTATATGCGAGAGGCATTTGCAGGTTGTGGTAAAATGATACTCGGTTCTGACTCACATACTAGATATGGAGCACTTGGAACAATGGCTATAGGTGAAGGTGGTGGAGAGCTTGTAAAACAGCTTTTACAGGACACCTATGATGTAAACAGACCTGAAATAATTGCAATCTATCTTGAGGGAACGCCAAAGGCAGGTGTTGGACCACAGGATATTGCACTTGCAATAGTAGGTAAAGTATTCAAAAATGGATATGTAAAGAATAAGATAATGGAGTTTGTAGGACCTGGAATTACATCTATGACCACAGATTATAGAAATGGCGTAGATGTTATGACTACTGAGACTACTTGCCTTTCATCTGTTTGGGAGACAGATGAGGATACAAAGAAATTCCTAACTGTTCATGGTAGACCAGAGGACTATAAGGAGTTAAAGCCTGCTGATATTACATATTATGATGGAGTTGTACATGTGGATTTATCTACGATTAAGCCAATGATTGCACTACCTTTCCATCCAAGTAATGTATATGAAATAGATACACTCAATGAAAATTTAGAAGACTTGCTTCATGAAGTAGAACTTGAGGCAATAAAGATAGGTGGAGAGGCAGGAAAGGGGCTAAGACTTTTAGATAAGATAGAAAACGGCAAGCTTAGGGTATCGCAGGGTATTATCGCAGGATGTGCAGGTGGAACTTATTCAAATGTAATGGAAGCAGCTCATATACTTAAAGGACATAGTACAGGATTTGATGAGTTTAATTTGAATGTATATCCTTCATCTCAGCCTGTATTTATAGAAACCACAAGAAATGGTGCTGTGGCAGATCTTATGGCAAGTGGTGCAGTAGTAAAGACTGCATTCTGCGGTCCATGCTTTGGTGCAGGAGATACACCTTCGAATAATGGACTTTCTATAAGACATACCACAAGAAACTTCCCGAATAGAGAGGGATCAAAGCCCGGTTCAGGTCAGATGTCTGCTGTAGCACTTATGGATGCAAGATCTGTAGCTGCTACCGCAAGAAACAAAGGATTTTTAACACCGGCTACAGAGTTTGCAGATGACTATGTGGTGCCTGAGTACAATTATGATGACACAATATATAGAAATAGAGTATATCAAGGCTTTGGAGAGGCAAGGGAAGACAGTGCTTTGGTTTATGGACCGAATATTAAGGATTGGCCTGAGATGACAGCTCTTACCGAGAATATACTTTTAAAAGTATGTTCAAAGATACTTGATGAAGTAACCACTACAGATGAACTGATACCTTCAGGAGAAACTTCATCATATAGATCAAATCCACTTGGACTTGCAGAGTTTACTCTTTCAAGGAGAGATCCTGAGTATGTAGGTAGAAGTAAGTCGGTAGATGTGCTTGAAAAGTCAAGAAGAAATGGTGAGGATATACTAAAAGAAAATGTAGAATTATCAAAAATATTTGATAAGATAAAGACTATACCGGGATTTGCAGATATTATTGCAAATGACACAGAAATAGGTAGCATGATTTATGCTAAGAAACCCGGTGACGGTTCTGCCAGAGAGCAGGCTGCAAGTTGCCAGAGAGTTATCGGTGGCCTTGCAAATATTGCTAATGAGTATGCAACAAAGAGATATCGCTCAAATGTGATGAATTGGGGCATGCTGCCATTCCTCTTAGACTCGGAACCTGATTTTGAGGTTGGAGAATATATTTTCGTACCGAATATTAAGAAGCATCTAAGAGGTGATATGTCAAAAATTCCTGCCTATATTATAGGTGAAAATATAAAAGAAATCAGCTTAAGCATTGCAGAGATGACTGACGCAGAAAAATCCATAGTGGAGGCAGGTTCTCTTATAAATTATAATAAGAGTAAAATGATATCAGATCAAAGCGTCTGATATCATAAGTGTCATTTTTTGACACATAAAATATAAGTAGAAAGGAAGTGTATGGATAAAAAAAATAATAATGAATCCGGTGGGCTAAATAATAGGACTATTTTCATACTTATTATTGCAGCAGCCATTGCTTTTTTTGCAGTAAGTGTACTTTCAAGCAGATTAAAAAATGCTACAACAAAGGAAGTTCCCTATACTGAGTTTATGCAAATGGTAAGTGACGGTAAGGTGGAGGCTGTTAAGGTTATGGCGGCTACTATTGAAATAAAGGTAAAGCCGAATCTTTCAGATTACTCATCTATGACAGTTTATAAAACTGTAAGAATAGAGGATGATGCATTGGTAGATAGACTATATGCAGCCAATGTGCCGGCAACTATGGAAAGGTTTGAGACAACATCCACTATATTGTCATTTCTTAGCTTTATATTGCCATTTATTTTCTTCATATTCATGATGAATTTCTTGTTAAAGAGAATGGGTGGCGGTGGATTCATGGGAGTTGGCAAGAGCAATGCCAAGGTATATGTTCAAAAAGAGACCGGTATTACATTTAGAGATGTAGCCGGTGAGGATGAGGCAAAAGAGTCATTGACTGAGATAGTTGATTTTTTGCATAATCCTGAAAAGTATACCAAGATTGGTGCCAAGCTCCCCAAAGGTGCTCTTTTGGTAGGACCTCCGGGAACAGGAAAAACACTTCTGGCAAAGGCGGTAGCCGGAGAAGCGGATGTACCGTTCTTTTCTCTTTCAGGCTCTGACTTTGTAGAGATGTTTGTAGGTGTAGGTGCTTCAAGGGTAAGAGATTTATTCAAACAGGCACAGGAAGCAGCACCGGCTATCATATTTATAGATGAGATAGACGCAATAGGTAAGAGTAGAGACTCTAGAATGGGAGGAGGAAATGATGAAAGAGAACAGACTCTAAATCAGCTTCTTTCTGAAATGGATGGATTTGACTCATCAAAAGGTCTTATAGTACTTGGTGCCACAAATAGGCCGGAGATACTTGACCCTGCATTACTTCGTCCGGGTAGATTTGATAGAAGGGTGATCGTTGAAAGGCCTGATCTTAAGGGAAGAGTTGCTATACTGAGGGTACATTCAAAGGATGTGCTGATGGATGACAGCGTTGACCTTGAGGCAATAGGACTTGCAACATCAGGTGCTGTAGGTTCAGACCTTGCAAACATGATAAATGAGGCTGCTATATTAGCTGTAAAGAAGGGAAGAAAAGCTGTAAAGCAAAAAGATCTTTTTGAAGCTGTTGAAGTGGTACTTGTTGGCAAGGAGAAAAAGGATAGAGTAATGAATCAGGAAGAGAGAAGAATTGTATCTTACCATGAGGTAGGACATGCTCTTATCTCAGCTCTACAAAAGAACTCTGAGCCGGTACAAAAAATCACCATTGTACCAAGAACCATGGGTGCTTTGGGATATGTAATGTATGTACCTGAAGAAGAGACATATCTAAAATCAAAAAAAGAGCTTGAGGATATGCTTGTAAGCACCCTGGGTGGTAGAGCGGCTGAGGAGATAGTATTTGACTCTGTAACAACAGGAGCGTCAAATGATATTGAAAAGGCTACATCTATTGCCAGAGCAATGGTTACCCAATATGGTATGAGTGAGAGATTTGGACTGATGGGACTTGCAAAGGTCGAGAATCAGTATCTTACAGGTAGAGCTATATTGGAATGTGGTGATAATACAGCCACAGAGATAGACAATGAGGTCATGAGGATTCTCAAAAACAGCTATGAAGAGGCACTTAGAATACTTAAAGAAAACAGAGAGGTGATGGATAAGCTTGCTGAATTCCTTATAGAAAAGGAAACCATTACCGGAAAAGAATTTATGAAGATTCTAAGAGAAATCAAAGGACTGCCGGAAAAAGTAGAGATAAAGAAAGCTATATTGGTATAAATAAAGATGCCGGATTGGAAAGCCAATCCGGTATTTTTTATACTGTTTTTGGGTAGTAAGGAGTATAGAAAATAAAATCTGACAATAGTATAATATTAAGCAAGTAAAATCTTTAAAGGGGGTGATTGTATGTCAGTAATTAAAATTGAAAATCTTACTTTTTCGTATTATGGATATGTAAATCCGATATTTGAGGAAGTCACATTTTATTTTGATACAAACTGGAAAACCGGTTTAATAGGCAGGAACGGGATTGGAAAATCAACTCTGTTTAGATTACTTTTGGGAGAGGAGGAGTATCAAGGGGAAATAAGTAAAAGTGTGGAATTTATCAAATTTCCGCCGGATATATCAGATACATCAAAAACTGTCATAGAATTATTTAAGGAACTGACAAAAGATGTGGGAGAGTGGAGATTATTAAGGGAGCTTAATTTATTAGATATAGATGAATCTCTTATATACAGAGAATTTGAAACATTGTCTAAGGGGGAGCAGACAAAAATTTTGCTGGCTATTTTATTTACAAATGAAAAAGATTTTTTACTTATTGATGAGCCTACAAATCACTTGGATATAGAGGGAAGAAAAATTGTCAGTGAATATTTAAAGAGTAAAAAAGGTTTTTTACTTATATCGCATGATAGAGATTTTTTGGATGGATGTATCAATCATGTTATTTCTATCAATAGAAGTTCTATTGATGTTCAAGCCGGAAATTTTACTTCATGGTATCAAAATAAAATGATGAGAGACAGTTTTGAAATCACCCAAAATGAGAGGCTAAAAAAAGATATCAAGAGATTAAGGGAAGCATCTAAGCAGAGCAAGAGTTGGTCGGACAAAATTGAAAAAACAAAAAAGGGTGTAAAGATATCAGGTGTAAAGCCTGATAAGGGATATATCGGGCATCAGTCGGCAAAGATGATGAAGAAATCTAAAAATCTGGAAAACAGGCAAAATAAGGCAATAGAAGCAAAACAAAAATTATTAAAAGATATTGATACAAAGGAAAGCTTATTGATTAATTGCTTACAGCATCATAAAGACACTCTAATCTCAGTAAGCAATTTATCGGCATATTACGGAGAAAAGCAGATATTAAGCAATCTAAGCTTTGAAATAAATCAGGGAGATATACTGGCTATATATGGTAAAAACGGTAGTGGAAAATCCACATTGATTAAAATTTTATCGGGTTTAAATAATAACTACAGCGGGGAAATAAAACTGGCAAGTAATCTTAAGATATCCTATATTCCTCAAAATACTTCTGATTTACATGGCAGTCTTGTTAAATATATTAAAAATAAGGAGGCTGATGAGACATTATGTAAAACCATTCTGAGAAAATTGGATTTTTCAAGAGAATTATTTGAGATGGATATGCAAAATTACAGCGATGGACAAAAAAAGAAGGTTTTGTTATCTATAAGCCTGTCAAAACCTGCCCATTTATTTATATGGGATGAACCGCTTAATTATATAGATGTAATTTCAAGAATACAAATTGAGGAAATTATAAAAGAGTCAAAACCTACATTGGTGTTTGTAGAACATGACGGAAGATTTGTAGAAGATGTAGCCAATAAGATAATATATCTGTAGTATAATAGAAATCAGGGTGGGTTATTGTACCCCACCCTGATAGCAGATTATTTTTTCTTTTCCCTTTTCTCTTCACAATAGATACAGCGATATATTTCCTTTTCTTTATCTGAAAGATAGAAGATATGTGGGAGCTCCTGCTCTATAGATGTGATACATCTTGGATTCTTACATTTGATAATATTGGTAATCTTCTCCGGCAATGAAACAGTTCTTTTCTCAACTATTGCATTGTCTTTTATAACATTTATAGTAATATTGTGATCTATATATCCAATCACATCAAAATCTATCAAATTAAGTACATCACCTTCGATTTTGATAATGTCTTTCTTACCCATTTTTTTAGATTTAGCATTCTTTATAATAGCAACAGGTATATCCAGCTTATCAAGCCCTAAGTGAAAATATATATCTAAACTCTTTCCGGCCTGTATATGGTCAAGTACTACGCCTTCATTTAATCCACTGATATTTAACATTATTTTACCTCCAAAAGAGTGAGAATTAAAGCCATTCTTACATATACACCAAACTCTGCCTGTTTGAAATACGCGGCTCTTGGGTCATTATCCACCTCAACACTTATTTCATTTACCCTTGGAAGCGGATGGAGTATATACATCTCCTTCTTGGCATGCTTTAATTTCTCCTTATCCAAAATATATGTATCCTTCAAACGAATATAATCCTCTTCGTTAAAGAAACGCTCTCTTTGAACTCTTGTCATATAAAGTATATCAAGATCAGGCATAGCCTCGTCAAGACTTGTAACCTCACTAAACTCAATATTGTTTGCCTTAAGGACATCATCTCTAATATAGTCAGGGACCTTAAGCTCTTCAGGGGATATAAGAACAAATTTGATATTTGGATATCTGATGAGAGCATTGATAAGTGAGTGAACTGTTCTACCAAACTTCAAATCACCACAAAGTCCAACTGTAAGATCTGAAATGTTTCCCTTCATTCTCTTTATTGTCAAAAGATCTGTAAGAGTCTGTGTTGGGTGCTGATGTCCACCATCACCGGCATTAATTACCGGAATAGAAGAGAACTTGCTTGCAACAAGTGGTGCACCCTCTTTTGGATGACGCATTGCTGCTATATCTGCATATGAAGAAATTACTCTGATAGTATCTGCAACGCTTTCGCCCTTTGCTGCAGATGATGAGTCGGCAGAATGAAAGCCAAGTACGCTACCTCCCAAATTAAGCATTGCTGCTTCAAATGAGAGTCTGGTTCGTGTGCTTGGCTCATAAAATAAAGTTGCTAATTTTTTTCCTTCACAAATTTTAGAATACTTTCCCCTATTGTTTTCAATATCAATAGCAAGCTCTAAAAGTTCATTAGTTTCTTCAACAGAAAAGTCCAATGGGTTTAAAAGATGTCTCATACGTCTCCTTTACAAAAATCATTTTTCGTATTATAGTTCAAATTTTACACTTTTACAAGTCCTAAAATGTAAAAAGAAATTAATTGTATAAGCCATAAATGATAAAGTCCTAGTATACCACAAATAAAAATGTCCCACTTATGGTAGAATACTATTTTGTATATTCTAACACTAGGAGGAACTGACTTATCAGAAAGGTTATTTTATCAATGGATGAACAAAGAAAGTATGAAGTTATCAAAGGTCTGGTAGATCACCCCGATACAGCTAATAAGGATAGAGCTGCTCTTATCCTAGGATGCACCAAAAGGCATATAAACCGTATGATACAGGGTTATATTAAAGATGGTAAGGCATTCTTTATTCATGGTAACAGAGGCAAAAAGCCGGCTACCACTATCTGTCCTGATATCAGAAGTCAGGTTCTTGATCTATACAGAACTAAATACTACGAAGCTAACTTTGAACACTTTACAGAGCTTCTAAAAAAGCATGAAGGCATAAGTATCTCTTCTTCCTCTGTAATGAGTATTTTGGAGTCAGAGTACATTCTATCTCCAAAGGCTACAAAAGCTAAGCGTAGACGCATTAAGCAAACTCTCAGAGCTAAGAAGGAAGCTGCAACATCAAAAAGGGAATTATCACAGATACAAGCTAACTTAGTAGCAGTTGAAGATGCTCACAGTCGTCGTCCAAGATGTGCTTATTTTGGTGAATTGCTTCAGATGGATGCTACCCCTTATGAATGGGTGCCGGGACAGATATGGCATCTACATTTGGCTATTGATGATGCCTCAGGTGTTGTCACAGGTGCCTGGTTTGATACTCAGGAAACTCTTAATGGATACTACCATGTATTTGAGCAGATTCTTACTGATTATGGTATTCCTTATAAGTTTCTTACTGATAAACGAACTGTATTTACTTACAAGAAAAAAGGTGCCTTATCTGACGACAAAGACACCTATACACAGTTTGCATACGCCTGTAAGCAACTTGGCACACAGCTTGAATCAAGCAGCGTACCACAGGCTAAAGGACGTATAGAACGATTGAATCAGACTTTACAGTCACGCCTGCCTATTGAGTTTAGACTCGCAGGCGTAACCGATATCCATAAAGCCAATGAATTCATTTACCACTACATAAAAGAATTCAATGAGAAGTTCGCACTTCCACTTTATGGTATCAAATCTGTCTTTGAAACGCAACCATCTAAAGAAAAAATAAATCTTACTTTGGCGGTTTTAACTGAGAGAACTGTTGATGCCGGACATGCGATTCAATTCGAGAAGAAATTTTATAAGATGATAGATAATAAAGGATTGCAGACCCATTATCGAAAAGGTACCAAGGTTATGCTTATCAAGGCATTTGATAGGTCTATGTTTGTGTGCGTAAATGACAAAGATATTTATGCACTGGAAGAAATACCGGCTCATGAGCATAAATCTAAGGACTTGGACGCTGACTACAAACAGCCAAAACCTAGAAAGCCTTATATACCTCCAATGAACCATCCTTGGAGATTGGATGCCTTTAATAAATTCGCACACTCACAGCCACACAGAATTGAAGAAGACATAAAAAGTGCATAATAAAAGCCCCTTTGTGGGGGCTTATAAATTAATTATTTTGGGACATAATCATTTATGCTTGACAGTCCTAAAATGTAAAAAGAAATTAATTGACAGTAGCATATAAATATTGCAAAGAAAATATTAATTAGTTTTACAATATAATGTGTCTGTTAGCATTTAGATATACAATGAAAGAAATAGGTATTTTTTATATAAAAACAGCAAGATGTACTTAATGATACTAAAATGAAGTCAAATTCGGAGAAGCTATTTCAAGTTTTGAAATTACTGTAATTGATGCAATAAATATTTTTATATAAAGCTAATTTAAAATAATTTTTTAAATTATGCTTGACACAATAAAACAAGTTTGTTATAGTACGTATATAACAAAGATAACAAAGGTGGTGATATAATGAACATTAGCAAATTTACGCAAAAGTCCATAGAGGCTGTTCAAAATATGGAAAAGATTGCAGCTACTTATGGCAATCAGCAAATTGAGCAGATACATCTATTGGCATCACTATTAGATATAGATGGCTCGCTGATAGCAAATCTTATAAAAAAGATGGGTATTAATGAGAATGAATTTAGAAATGAAGTAGAATCAGCTATAGAAAGACTTCCAAAGGTCAGTGGTGGAAAGACATATATCAGTAATGATCTGAATAAAGTGCTTATTACAGCTGAGGATGTGTCAAGAAGTATGGGAGATGAGTATGTTTCTGTAGAGCATCTTTTCCTAAATATCTTGGAGAATCCTTCATCTGATGTGGCACAGATTTTTAGAATATATGGTATTGATAAAAACAAATTTTTACAAGTGCTCTCAGAAGTCCGAGGAAATCAAAGAGTAGTATCAGACAATCCTGAAGCTACTTATGATACATTGAATAAATATGGTTATGACTTAGTGGAGCGTGCCAGAGCTCAAAAGCTGGATCCCGTTATCGGAAGAGATAGTGAGATAAGGAATGTCATAAGGATTCTTAGCCGTAAGACAAAGAATAACCCTGTACTTATAGGAGAACCTGGAGTTGGTAAGACTGCTGTAGTTGAGGGCCTTGCAGGTAGAATAGTGGCAGGAGATGTACCTAATAATCTAAAGAACAAGAAACTTTTTGCCTTGGATATGGGAGCACTTATAGCAGGAGCAAAGTATAGGGGTGAGTTTGAAGAAAGACTTAAGGCAGTCTTAGATGAGGTAAGGAAATCTAATGGAGAGATTATTCTTTTCATAGATGAGCTTCACACAATAGTAGGTGCAGGCAAAACAGAAGGTAGTATGGATGCCGGAAATATGCTAAAACCTATGCTTGCAAGAGGTGAGTTACACTGTATCGGTGCTACCACACTTGATGAGTATAGAAAGTATATTGAAAAAGATCCTGCACTTGAGAGAAGATTCCAGCCTGTGCTTGTAGAAGAGCCTTCAATCGAAGATACAATATCAATACTTCGTGGTTTGAAGGACAGATATGAGGCATATCATGGAGTCAAGATAACGGATGGTGCATTGGTAAGTGCTGCTATGCTATCAGACAGATATATCAGTGACAGATTTTTGCCGGATAAAGCTATAGATCTTGTAGATGAGGCATGTGCTCTTATAAAGACAGAGCTAAATTCTGTACCTACAGAGATAGATGAACTTTCAAGACGTCAGATGCAGCTTCAAATAGAAGAGACAGCACTAAAGAAAGAAAATGATAATCTTTCAAAGGAAAGACTTGAGGCTTTACAAAAAGAATTGGCTGAGGTCAATGATGAGCTAAATGAGGCCAAATCAAAATGGGAAAATGAGAAGAAGAGCGTTGAAGGTCTTGCTAAGCTTAGAGGCGAGATAGATGAAGTAAATAGGCAGATAAACTCTGCAAAGCAAAGCTATGATCTTAATAGGGCTGCTGAACTTCAATATGGTAAGTTGCCGGAGTTGCAAAAACAGCTTCAAATTGAAGAGGAGAAGGTAAAAAAAGAAGATCTTAGGCTTCTTAGAGAATCCGTTACAGATGAAGAGATTGCAAGGATTATTTCCAGATGGACAAATATACCGGTATCTAAATTAAGTGAGAGCGAAAGAGAAAAGACATTGCATCTTGGAGATACTCTACATGAAAGAGTAATAGGACAGGATGAAGCTGTTGAAAAAGTAACAGATGCCATTATTCGTTCTAGAGCAGGTATCAAAGATCCTTCAAAACCTATTGGTTCATTCCTGTTCCTTGGACCTACAGGTGTAGGTAAGACTGAGCTTGCAAAGTCACTCGCAAAGGCACTATTTGATGATGAAAATAATATGATAAGAATCGATATGAGTGAATACATGGAGAAGTTCTCTGTGAGTAGACTTATAGGAGCTCCTCCGGGATATGTAGGCTATGATGAGGGTGGACAGCTTACTGAAGCGGTAAGAAGAAAACCTTATTCTGTAGTACTTTTTGATGAAGTGGAGAAGGCACATCCGGATGTATTTAATGTATTATTGCAGGTACTTGATGATGGTAGAGTTACAGACTCACTTGGAAAGACCGTAGACTTTAAAAATACTATTATTATAATGACATCAAACCTAGGTTCAGGATATTTGCTTGACGGTATCAATATGTATGGTGATATCAGTGAAGAAGCCAGAAAAAAAGTAAATGATGAGCTTAGAAACAACTTTAGACCTGAGTTTTTAAACAGACTTGATGAAATCATTATGTTCAAGCCGCTTACAAAGGATAATATAGGAAATATTATTAATATATTAATGGATGAACTTAATGAAAGACTTGAAGGCAGGGAACTTAAGGTGGAACTAAGTGATTCAGCAAAGAACTATATCATTGATAATGGTTATGATCCTGCATATGGAGCCAGACCTCTAAAGAGATATCTACAAAAGAATGTAGAGACTATGGTAGCAAAGCTTATTCTTTCAGATAATGAACTGAAAGCAAAGGATATTATATATATTGATTTGGATCCGTATAATGAGCTTACTGCTGTTGTTCAAAAATAAATATTTATATAGGAGTCGGATTTTCCGACTCTTTTTATTTAATGGAAAAAAAAATTATTAGTGGTATAATAGGTAAGATTACGAGTATTTTAAGAGTTGCAATACAATATAATTAATGTACCAGGAGTTGTATGTTTGAATTTTTAAAGACAGGACATATAGGATTTGTTCATTTATTTTATTTAAATTTAATATTATCTATAGTTATTGTGTTTTTTCAAAGAAGAGAACCCAGAACTGTTTGGACATGGCTATTGGCATTGAATTTTTTACCGGTAGTAGGAGTTATACTATATCTTTTGATAGGGCAGGACTATAGAAAATCTAAGATGTTTAAATTAAAAACTGTTGATGACAGTATAAGAAAGGCTGCATTAAAACAGGAACAGTTTTTTAGTAATAATGTAGAGGCGTTGAATGATTTCTATGCAAAGGAATATCAAAAACTGATGCAGTATAATCTAATGTCAGGTGGTTCTCTAATGACTATGAAAAACTCATTGGATATATTTACTGACGGTAATGCTAAATTTGATACATTAATTGAAGATATAAAAAATGCTAAGGAATATATTCATTTGCAGTATTATATCATAAAGCAGGATTATCTTTTTTTAAGTATCTCAAAGGAGCTGATTAAGAAGGCTGACGAGGGAGTCGAAGTAAGAGTTCTCTTTGACGGAATGGGTGGAAGATTCATGTCAAAGAAGATTTTACAAAGAATGAAAGAACATGGCATTAAGCTTGGAATATTTTTTCCGGCAGCCTTGGGAAAGATAAACTTCCGTATTAATTATAGAAATCATAGAAAAATAGCTGTGATTGATGGTAAAATAGGTTATGTAGGTGGCTTCAATATAGGGAAAGAATATGTAGATGGTTCAAGAAAATTTGGACATTGGAGAGATACACATTTAAGAATTGTCGGAGAGGCTGTAAATGGACTTGAATTAAGATTTGGACTTGACTGGAAGTATGCGACTAAGGAAGACTTGTTTGTAAATAACAGATACTTTAAGCAACTAATTGAGATGGATTATGTACCAAGTGAAGGTGATAATATTCTCAGAATGCAGATAATATCCAGTGGGCCGGATTCAGAGACTAAGCTTATACGAGATAATTACATAGAAATCATAAATCATGCAAGAAATCATATCTACATTCATACGCCTTATTTTATACCGGATGAGGCATTTATGAGTGCACTCAATATAGCGGCAAGATCGGGTGTAGATGTACGACTTATGATACCATGTATGCCTGATCATCCATTTGTATATTCTGCAACACTTAGTTGGGCAGGCACACTCCTTGAGGCAGGTGGTAAAGTATATACATATGAGAAAGGCTTTTTACATGCAAAATCTGTTATGGCGGATGGAAAGGTGGTCTGCGTTGGAACAGCTAATATGGATATCAGGAGCTTTGAACTCAATTTTGAAGTAAATGCTATGATTTATGATGAGGAAATTGCGGGTGAGCTTGAAGATAATTTTATGAGAGATATTTATGATTCAAAGGAGTATACATTGGCAATGTATAAAAATCGATCGCTTATTCAAAGAATAAAAGAACAGATAAGTAGACTTCTAAGTCCATTATTATAAAATGAGAGGAAATTTTAAATGATAAGGTTTATTTTAGTAGCATTATGCCTACTTCTATATTTGATACTTTTTATACCTACAATGTTTTTTTTATTAATAGTAAAAAGATTTAAACCTGAAATGGCATCTACTATTGCACAGGCAATGGTTAGAAACACATTCAGATTACTTTTGTTTTTGGCAGGAGCAAAGGTGGAAGTTAGAGGACAAAATAACATACCAAAGGATGGAGGAGTACTTTTTGTAAGTAATCACAGAAGCTATTTTGATATTCTTGCAGGATATGGATATACATATAAACCGCTTGGATTTGTAGCAAAATATGAAATGATTCGTATACCACTACTTAGACAATGGATGAAGATATTGAACTGTCTTTTTCTAAACAGAAAAGATATAAAACAAGGACTAAAGACTATCTTATTGGGTATTGAAAAAGTAAAATCAGGCATTTCAATCTGGATATGTCCTGAGGGTACTAGAAACTTAAATGATGATGTAACAGATGTAAAGGACTTTAAAGAAGGCTCATTAAAGATAGCAGAAAAGGGCAAAGTACCTATTATACCTGTTGCAATTTACGGAACTTATGAGATATGGGAGCAGCATTTACCATATATGAAAAAGAACAAAGTAATAATAGAATATGGAGAGCCTATTATAATAGATGAGCTTTCTGATGCAGATAAGAAAAAGCTTGGTGCATATACAAGAGGAAAAATTGTAAATATGCTTGAAAACATGGTAAAAGAAATAGGATAACAAGTATGGAAAGACTTGAGGAAATCAAAGCACAGCTTGATAAATTGGATGAGGATATAATAGGAATTATTGACAGAAAGAGAGAACTCTCAAATCTTATTTCAAAATCAGAATATGATGAAATACCAAGCGGTTTCATTTGTAAGGAATATATGGGAGTTGATATCAAAAAGGTGGTGTATCAGGGGGTAGAGGGAGCATACTCACATATAGTGACAAAAAAGCTTTTTCCGGATGTTAAAATGGAGAATGTGAACACCTTTGAAGATGCAATAAATGAGGTATATAATGAAAAGGCCTCATATTGTGTGATACCAATTGAAAATTCATCGGCAGGTATAGTAACAGACGTTTTTGACCTGCTCTTAAAAAAAGATGTTGTAATTGTATCTGAGTATGATTTGCATATAAGTCACTGTCTTTTAGGTATTAGAGAAGCAAAACTTACAGATATAAAGACTGTATATTCACATCCCCAGGCTCTTATGCAATGTGCTTCTTATCTGAAAGAACATCCGGATTGGAGTCAGATAAGTTTTTTAAACACTGCCATTTCCGCAAAAAAAGTAAAAGATGAAGAAAAAAAAGAGCAAGCTGCCATTGCTTCAGAGCTGTCGGCAAATCTTTATGACTTGAATATTCTTGACAGGGGTATAAATAGAAATTCAAATAATACCACAAGATTTGTAGTACTTAGTAAGGAAAAGATTTTTTCTAAGGATTCAAATAAATTAAGTCTTATATTAGAATTACCACATGAAAAGGGTATGCTTTATAATATACTTGGTATCTTTGTACTTAATGGATTGAACCTTGTAAAAATTGAGTCAAGACCGATTCCCGAAAAGACTTTTGAATATAGATTTTTTATTGATATTGAGGGGAATTTAAATTCAGCGAATGTTTCAAATGTTTTGGAGATACTAAAAAAGAAGGTTACATTTTTAAAAATCTTGGGAAACTATTGTTCAAACAGATGATTTTAAGGAGAGAATATGTACAGTATGAAATCATATAAAGGTTCTAAGATTGATGACTTAATCTTATATAGAGGTTTGAAGTTTGAAGACACAATAAGAGCGTTTTGTTCTTTGGAAAAGAATAGCAGTAATAGGGGTAAGACCATCTCTGATTTATTAGAGGTGGCAGGTGAATATGGGCTGAACGGCAATCTATGGGAGAATATATTGGCACTTAGTTTAGCATATCATGAAAATGTGTATTCAAAAGCTACAGAGATCATAGGAGAAACTTTAGGAAGT
This sequence comes from Lachnoanaerobaculum umeaense, assembly GCF_003589745.1. Lineage (GTDB taxonomy): Bacteria > Bacillota > Clostridia > Lachnospirales > Lachnospiraceae > Lachnoanaerobaculum > Lachnoanaerobaculum umeaense. The sequence continues at coordinate 1,266,657 of NZ_CP032364.1, forward strand.
ATAAATACCTTTGCAATTCATGATTTTAAAATTTTTAGAGATATGTTTCATTTTGTCCCCAATATAGATGATGCCCTGTTAAAAGAAATATACAATTATAAGGGAAACGGCAGAGATTCAAAGCTTGTAAATACCAGAGTAAGAGATAGAATTTTAAGATTATCAAAGCAACTTTCAATCACGAAAACTGATGAGGAATTCAAAGATATCATTACTGAATTTTACAAAGAATATGGAGTAGGAAAGTTTGGACTTAATAAGGCCTTTCGTATAGAGGAGGGTAGTGATTTAAAGTCTGCAAATATTATACCTATTACAAGAGTGGAACATGTGTATTTAAATGATATAATAGGTTATGATATTCAAAAGAAGAAGCTTATCGATAATACAGAAAGCTTTATAAATGGAAAGCCTGCTAATAACTGCCTTTTATATGGAGATGCGGGAACCGGGAAATCATCAAGTGTAAAGGCAATTGTAAATGAATATTATGAAAAGGGACTTAGAATAATAGAGATTTACAAGCATCAATTCAGATATTTATCAGACATATTGGAGCAGCTTAAAGATAGAAATTATAAATTTATAATATATATGGACGACTTAAGTTTTGAAGAGTCGGAACTGGAGTATAAATATTTGAAGGCAATTCTTGAGGGAGGATTTGGAAGAAGACCGGAAAATGTCCTTATATATGCTACAAGCAATAGAAGACATCTTATCAGAGAAAGTTTTAGGGATAAGACTGAAACGGATGAAGAACTGCATACAAGAGATACTGTTGAGGAAAAACTTTCACTATCAGCAAGATTTGGAGAGAAAATTTACTTTGGTTCACCGGATAAGAAAGAGTTTAACAATATAGTGCTTGCTTTGGCAAAAAAGCATAACATAAATATGGATGAGAAGGAGATACTGGTAAAGGCGAATATGTGGGAATTATCACATGGCGGAATGTCAGGAAGAAGTGCAACACAATTTGTAACATATTTACAGAGTCAGGAATAGACTTGGAGAGTGTATGGGAAAGAGTGACATAAAATATTTTGCAGCTATTGATGTGGGTTCATTTGAACTGGAACTTGGTATTTATGAAATATCTACTAAATCAGGCATAAAAAGAATTGATTATGTAAAGCATACTATTGCACTTGGTAGTGATACTTATAAATATGGTAAGATAAGTTATGAAATGATTGATGAGCTATGTGATGTGTTGTCTGATTTTAGAAACATAATGGAATCCTATAAGGTGGAGGCATATAGAGCATATGCGACAAGTGCAATGAGAGAAGCTTCCAACAATATGCAGGTTTTGGATCAGATAAAGGTAAGGTCCGGAATAGATATAAGTATTATATCAAATTCTGAGCAAAGATTTATTAGTTATATGTCCATTGATTCTAAAGGGGAACTTTTTGAAAAATATATAAAAAATGGTACAGCTATTGCAGATGTGGGCTTTGGAAGTATGCAGCTTACACTATATGATAATGGAGGAATACAAAGTACACAGAACCTTTCTCTTGGGGTACTAAGATTGCGAGAGATGGTAGATGAAATAGATAATGTAACTGAAAAAAAGCACAATGTTTTAACAGAACTTATAGATAATGAACTTAATACATTCAAAAAAATATATTTAAAAAATAAAAAAGTAAGGACAATTATAGGAATTGGAGAGCCTCTGATGTATGTATTCAAATATATGGATAATACCTCAGGTGATATGATAATAGACTATGATAGATTTATAGCTTTATTTGATAAGATAAGGGGAAAGAGTGTGGAGGAAATAGAAAATATACTTGGAGTAAGTAAAAATCATGCAAAGATGATTTTGCCAAGTGTATTGATTTTCCAAAGAATCTTTGATCTCTTCAATGCTAATGAGGTATGGATGCCGGGGACATTATTGATAGATGGTATTGCAGCAGAGTTTGCAAAGAAAACCGGAATAATAAATACAGGGCATAATTTCGAAGAAGATATAATAGCTTCATCAAAGAGTCTTGCAAAAAGATATAGAGGAAACAGTAAGCATACCACTATGGTAGAAAAAAATGCACTATGTATATTCGATGCAATAAGAGAGGTAAGTGGCTTAAAAGATAGGGATAGGCTGCTGGTCCAAATAGCTGCAATTTTACATAATATAGGCAAGTTTATAAATATGAAAAATAGTGATATAGCTACTTATAATATTATATCAACAGGAGAAATTATAGGTATATCACATGATGAGAGAATGCTTGTAGCAGAGATGTCAAATATAGATACCGAGGAAAATATTTATAATAAAAGAGATATAAGATTGGCTAAGCTAAGTGCCATACTTCAGATAGCAAATGCATTAGATAGGTCTCACAAGCAAAAGATAAAGGACTTTTCATTGGAATTAGTAGACAATCAACTTATACTTGAAATAAAATGCATGGGTGACTTAAGCCTTGAAATACTTAGCTTAAATTCCCACAGAAATTTTTTTAGAGAGATTTTTGGAATAGAATTTATCTTGAAACAAATTAGAACTTTTTGATAGGAAGGAGTAGTTTTTATGGAAAAGTTTGACAATGTAGAATACTTTACCAACAGGGAACTTTCCTGGCTAAAATTCAATATAAGAGTATTGAATGAGGCGGAGGATGATGATGTAAAACTTTTTGAGAGATTGAAATTTCTTAGTATTACATCATCAAATTTGGATGAATTTTTTATGGTAAGAATTGCTTCTCTAAAGGATATGGTGGAGGCAGACTATAAGAAAAAAGATATTTCCGGAATGAGTGCCGATAAGCAGTTAAATTTATTAGCAAAAGAGACACACAATTTTGTAAAAAAACAGTATGAAATTTATAATAAATCTCTGCTTCCTTTGTTAAAAAAGGAAAATTTATATATAATAAGCCATGATGATTTATTGGAAGCACATGAAAAGAAATTTATAAGTGAATACTTTGATGAGTTTGTATATCCGGTACTTACTCCGATGGCAGTGGATGCATCCAGACCTTTTCCATTAGTACGAAACAAGACATTAAATATAGCAGCACTTATAAGGAAAAGGAAAGACGAGAGTTCAAAGAAAAAGAAAAAAGATGTATATCTTGGAAATGTTGATGGAGATATGGATTTTGCAATGGTACAGGTGCCGTCAGTACTTCCAAGAATAGTAGAGATTCCAAGTGAGTCAGATGAAAGAAAGATAATATATCTCGAAGATATTATAGAAAAAAATATTGATAAGCTATTCTTAAACTATGAAGTGATTTCTGCTGCAACCTTTAGAGTAATGAGAAATGCTGAATTTAAGCTAGACGAAGATGAAGCACTGGATCTTTTAGAGGAAATAAAGAAAAAACTTAAGAAAAGGCAGTGGGGTGAGGCCATCAGACTTGAGGTTGAGGAGAGAATGGACACCAGCCTTTTACAATTCTTGAAAAGTGAGCTTAATATTGAAGAAGAGGATATTTTTAGAATAAATGGTCCCCTTGATCTTACAGCGATGATGAAAATATATTCTCTGGACGGTTTTGACAGATTAAAGGATAAAAAGCATATTCCTGTAATGAATTCAAGACTTGTAGATTGTGAGGATATTTTTGATGAAATAAAAAAGAAGGATATATTACTTTCACATCCATATGAAAGTTTTGATCCGGTAATAGAATTTGTGTCAAAAGCAGCTGCTGACAAAAATGTACTAGCTATTAAGCAGACTTTGTATAGAGTAAGTGGAAATTCTCCTATAATAATAGCACTTGCAAACGCTGCCGATAATGGTAAGCAAGTTACAGTTTTAGTGGAACTTAAGGCAAGATTTGATGAGGAGAATAATATTAACTGGGCTAGAATGCTTGAAAAGGCAGGTTGTCATGTAATCTATGGATTGGTTGGATTAAAGACTCACTCAAAAATAACTTTGGTAGTAAGGAGAGAAGAGGACGGTATTAGAAGATATGTACATCTTGGTACAGGAAATTATAATGATTCTACAGCAAAACTTTATACCGATTTGGGTATGTTCACAGCCAGAGAAAGCTATGGTGAAGATGCTACAGCAGTCTTTAATATGTTAAGTGGATATTCTGAACCTCCATTTTGGAAGAGATTTGTAGTAGCACCTCTTTGGATGAAGGATATATTCTTAAGAAAGATAAGCAAATGTGAGGAGGCAGCAAAGGCCGGATCAGATGTTAGAATAATTGCAAAAATGAATTCACTTTCGGATAAGGATATTATATGTGCCCTATATGCTGCAAGTTGTGCAGGTGTAAAGATAGACTTGATAGTTAGAGGCATCTGTTGTTTGAAAGTTGGAATAAAGGGAGTATCTGAGAATATTACAGTTAGATCTATAGTTGGAACATTCTTAGAGCATGCCAGAATATTTGATTTTCGTATAGATAATGATGAGGAGATCTTCCTTGGCAGTGCTGATTGGATGAACAGAAATCTTGAAAAGAGAGTGGAGATAGTTTTCCCGGTAGCGGATGAGGATATAATAAAGAGCATAAGACATTATCTGGATGTTGAGCTTGAAGATAATGTAAAGGCGTCTATACTCTTACCTGACAATAGTTATGAGAAGGTGAAGAGAGCCGGAAATGCAAAGAAAAACTCACAAGCAATCTTTATTAAAGAGGCAAATCAGATATATGATGCCGCTATAAAAGTAAATAAAATAGAAGATAATAGGACCTTTGTACCATTACAAGGGGAATAGAGATAAATTAATAAATAATTTATAGTTAATCATATGGTAAGTGGACAATACTTGGGGAAAATATAAAGTCATCTTGGGTAAAGGATGGAAATTATTGGTTCTATATGGATGATAATAGTGAACTGGTGGAAAATCAATGGCTATACATTGAAGGAAAGTGGTATTATGCAAAAGCAGGTGGGTATATCGCAGAAAATGAGTGGATATCATACAATAACAAATGGTATTATGCTAAATCTGGTGGAGCTATAGTTCAGTCTGCATGGGAAAATATAGGAGAGAAATTCTATCATTTTGGTATTGATGGAGATCTGTCAGTAAATACTTATGTAGATGGATATCAAGTAGATTACAATGGTGTAAGAAAATAGTATATAGAACTTAAAATAGCCACTGCAAATGCAGTGGCTAAAAAATTTAATATTAGTTGTTGATAAGCTTCTCGGCATCATTGTTCCAGCTATAGAGCTTTCTGATCTCTGCACCAACCTTCTCAGATGGATGCTCAGCTGCAAGTTTTCTCATAGCTTTAAAATGAACCTGACGACCTGCATTAGACATATCAAGTAAGAAGTCCTTAGCAAAAGTACCATCCTGGATGTCTGTAAGGATCTTCTTCATGGCCTTCTTTGTATCCTCAGTAATGATCTTTGGTCCTGTTATATAGTCACCATACTCAGCTGTATTTGAAATAGAATATCTCATTCCTTCAAATCCTGACTGATAGATAAGATCTACAATAAGCTTCATCTCATGAATACACTCAAAGTATGCATTTCTTGGGTCATATCCTGCTTCACAAAGAGTCTCAAAACCTGCCTGCATAAGTGCACAAACACCACCGCAAAGTACTGCTTGCTCACCGAAAAGGTCAGTCTCAGTCTCTGTACGGAATGTAGTCTCAAGAAGCCCGGCTCTGGCACCACCGATACCTGCACCATAAGCAAGTGCAATCTCAAGAGCTTTACCTGTAGCATCCTGCTCTATAGCAACAAGACAAGGTGTTCCCTTACCCTCAAGATACTCTGAACGAACTGTATGTCCTGGAGCTTTTGGAGCTATCATTGCAACATCAACATCCTTAGGTGCTTTGATACAGCCAAAATGCACATTGAAACCATGAGCAAACATAAGCATATTTCCTGCCTCAAGGTTTGGTTCGATATCATTCTTATATAAATCAGCCTGGAGCTCATCATTGATAAGAATCATAATAATATCAGCTTTCTTTGTTGCTTCTGCAGCTGTATAAACTGTAAGTCCCTGAGACTCAGCCTTAGCCCATGACTTGCTGCCTTCATACAGACCAACGATTACATTACATCCACTTTCCTTTAAATTCAATGCATGTGCATGACCCTGGCTACCATAACCTATGATAGCGATAGTCTTACCCTCAAGCATTGAAAGATTACAGTCTTCTTGATAATAAATTTTAGACATATAAATACCTCCTAAAAACTTTTATGATTAACCATGTTAGGTTGAATCGTTAAATTAAATCTTCGTTGAAAACAACGACATCCTCACTACCTCTTGAAAGAGCAGTAAGTCCGGTTCTGGCTAATTCCAATATCTCATAATCAGATAGAAGATTTGAAAGTGCCTGAAGTTTTGAATTATCACCTGTAAGCATAACTGTCAAACAATATTTTGCTACATCAACGATAGTGGCTCTAAAAATATCACAAAGGGCAGCTATATCCTGTCTTTGTGAGGCATTAGCCTTTACTTTTATCATTACAATTTCACGGAAAACACTCTTGCCTTCCTCTAAAACCTTGATATCTCTTACATCTTCAAGTTTTCTAAGCTGTTTTACTATCTGATCAAGTGTGTCTTCATCACCAATAGAAACAACAGTCATTCTTGAAAAACGTGGGTCAGCAGTTTGTCCAACAGTGAGAGAGTCAATATTATAACCTCTCCTTGAAAAAAGACCTGACACACGACTTAAAACACCTACAGAATTGTCTACAATAAGTGAAAATACTCGTCTCATGTTACCTCCCAATATTAAAAAGTATTAGTATATAGTTTTGAATAAAGACAAAACAATAAAATTATATTGGTTCGCCATTTACTATAGCACCATTATAATAAATGTCAATTTGTTATATTATATATATGATATAACTAAATGTTATACCATTAAACTATAGCCATAAGTTTATCTGTGATCCTCACCAAAATCAATAGTAGAAATATCATATCTTTGTGGTTCGTCATCATCATTTAATTCATACGCATATAGTATCGTTCTTGTGTTATCTCCCTCGTAAGAGCAGGTAATAAATGACCATATTTTATCTATACCTGTAGTAGGTATATCTCTATAGCTACATTCCTTAGTCATTCTATCAACATAGTCATGAAAATAATTCATATCATCAAAATAAGTCTGCCTTCTTTCAGGTGCAGCATCAGAGTAAAGTGCCGCAAAAGTTTTCAACCTGTATGTCTTTTGAGGTGTATAAATATATATCATTCTATGTTCTTTAAAGAAATTTTCATCTTTAAATTTTGTGATATCGGTAAACATAGTACCATCTTTCATATGATGTCCATAAATAATATTATTAAGTGTTGAAAAATCTGTATTACTATATCCATCCATATAGACAGAGTAATAAGATTCTTTATGGTTAATATCACGATGTAGATAATAGTCTATATCATATTCTTTCCATAATACAGGATAATCAATGACAGTACCTGGTATATATAACCAGGCAATTACATCTGAATTGATAGCCTTAAGGGATTCAAAATCTATTTTTCTTTTATAATTTTCATCTACTTCATATGCTTTTGTGGGTGCCTGAGTTGTGGTTTCTACTTGTGTAGTAGTAGTAACTTCCATACTGATTTCAGGTTTATATGATTTCTTTCCAACTTTTGAAAGCCCTATAGAAATCAATATAAGAAGCACTGCGAAAACAAAAATTGGCAATAAAATTTTCTTATTCATATATCTCCTAACAACTTTTAGGTAGAAGTATAACATTTTTTTTTGTAGTTGTATATAAATCTTATGAATTAGATTGATAAAAAAAATAACCTCTACTATAATAAGTAGAGTAATGACACTAGGAGGACATAGGTAGAGGATGGAAGATTTTAATTTAGAAATAGATGAAGATAGTATATTAAGTAGAAGAATGGTACTAATACTATCTTTTGCAATACCGGTTTTTATAATGCTCCTCATATTTGTTCAAAGAGGAATATTTCCCTTTGGAGATGAGAGTTTTTTAAGAACTGATATGTATCATCAGTATGCACCGTTTTTTTCAGAGTTTAAGTATAAACTTAGTCATGGAGGATCGATTCTTTACAGCTGGAATTTGGGAATGGGAATAAACTTCTCAGCATTATATGCATATTATTTATCAAGCCCAATGAACTGGCTGATTATTTTATGCCCACAGTCACTTATAATTGAGTTTATGACATATATGATTGTTATAAAGATAGGGCTTTGTGGACTTGCCTTTACATATTATTTATCAAAACATGTGACCAATAAAAAATCAGGAATACTGTTTTTTGGAATATTTTATGCACTTTCAGGATATATGGCAGCATACAGCTGGAATATTATGTGGTTAGACTGTATTGCAATATTCCCTATAGTATGTTTGGGCATTGAGAAACTTGTAAAAAAGGGAAATGGTCTTTTATATGCCTTTAGCCTTGGAGTTTGTATATTGTCAAATTATTACATTTCAATAATGATTTGCCTATTTATGGTTATATACTTTATTGTATTACATGTTATTGAAAGAAATAATACATTTAAAAATTTTTTGATATCATCAGTGCAGTTTGGAGTATATTCATTGCTTGCAGGAGGACTTAGTGCAATAGTGCTTCTACCCGAAATATATGCCTTAAAACTTACAGCATCAAGTGATTTTGATTTTCCTACTACATTTAATTCATACTTTTCTATTTATGATATGATTGCCAGACATATGGCAAATGTACAGGTAGAAACAGGACTTGACCATTGGCCAAACATATATTGTGGAGTAGGAGTATTTGTATTTTTTATTCTTTATTTATTGAATAAAAAAATATCCAATAAGGAAAAGGCATCATATGTATCATTACTTGTATTCTTCCTTGCAGGTTTCTCAATTAATGTATTGAACTATATATGGCATGGGCTTCATTATCCAAACTCATTGCCGGCAAGACAGAGCTTTATATATATATTCTTGGTATTATTTATATGTGCAAGAGCTTATGATAATATAAAATCAAATACTACAAAAGATTTAGGAACAGCTTTTGGAATTAGTATGATGTATATTTTACTGGCACAAAAGATAGTTAATAATGAAGATTTTCATTTTGCAGTATTCTATGTTGCAATGTTCTTTACTGGTGTATATTCATTGATTCTATATTTGCATATAAAAAAAAGACTATCTAATGTGAGTCTGTTCTTGATTGCACTTGCTTTTGTAGTTGTAGAGTCAAGTGTAAATACTTCATTAACAAGTGTTACAACTATAAATAGAAGTGATTATATAAAGGACAATAAGGATGTAAGAACATTGTTGTCAAAACTTCCCATGGATGATTTCTATCGTATAGATAAGGTAAATAGAAAAACGAAGGATGACGGAGCATGGATGAACTTTAGAACAGTATCGGTATTCTCATCTACTGCAAATGCTTCAGTTACAGACTTGTTTGAAAAAATAGGAAATGAATCGTCTATGAATGCATATTCTATTACCGGAGAAACGCCACTTATAGATATGTTATTTGCTGTAAAATATGGCATTTATACAGGAGAAAGCAATAATAAAAATATTTCCTTAATAGATGTATCCGGTAACAGCTATTTATATGAAAATCCTTATACATTACCACTTGGATATATGGTTGATGAAAGATTTACAGATCAGTGGAACTTAGAGCTTGGAGATCCTATAGATGTTCAAAATGATTTGGCTGCAGTTTATGGATTACCTGATATATTTGAACAGATTGAAACAATACAAGACTATTCAGCTGTAAACTTTGAGACTGATATTGATGGAGAGTACTATGCATATGTGGGAAATCCAAAAGTTGACGAGGTTGAATTCACTTATGATGATGGGAATAATACTAAATCATTCAAAAATGTGAAGAGACATTATATATTAGAGCTTGGATACCTGGAAGGTGAAAAGAGTGGTAGGATTGTAAATACAGATGGTGATGATTCAATAGATACAAGAGTTTATAGAATAAATTATGATTCATTAAAGAAGCTTTACTATATATTAAATAAGAATCCTTTATATCTTACATATATATCAGATACAAAGCTTGTAGGAAATGTACATACAGTGGAGGGCACCACATTATTTACAACAATTCCATATGAAGAAGGATGGAGTGTATATGTTGACGGTCAAAAAGAAGAGAAGATAAAGCTTTTGGGTGCATTTATAGGAGTTGAACTTGAAAAAGGACAGCATGAGATAGAGTTTAAATATTTGAGTTCGGGTACTTTTTCAGGTATTTTAATAAGTGTATTTTCATTGGCAATATTATTATTGATATACTTATTCATAAAAGTGAAAAATAATGACTTTAAATTGTTTAAACTTAAGAAAGAGCAGGGACTTAGAGAAGATGAAATCGAAGAAATAGATTTGGACAGTGTTAATACTACAAATGATGGAGATGGAGCCAAAGAAATAGATAATGGCAATATTGAAACAGATAATGGCAATATTGAAACTACTGAAGAAGTAAATGATAATAATTCACAGAATGAAACTGTTGATAATAAAACTGTAGATTAGAAAGATGGTTGAAATATGAAACTTTGGGGTGGAAGATTTACAAAGGAAACAAATAAGCTGGTTGAAAATTTTAATGAATCACTTTCATTTGACAATCGATTTTACAAACAGGATATAAGAGGCAGTATTGCTCATGTAAAAATGCTGGCAAAGCAAAGCATACTTACAGATGAGGAAAGAGACAGAATTATTAATGGGCTTTTATCTATTGAGAAAGATATTGACAATGGTGTATTAAAATTTGATGACGGCTCTGAGGATATACATTCATATATAGAAGCTCATCTGATTGAAAGAATAGGTGATACAGGAAAGAAGCTTCATACCGGAAGAAGCAGAAATGACCAAGTTGCACTCGATATGAAGCTGTATGTAAGAGATGAGATAGATGTATTAAAGGACTTATTATATGAATTACTTGGTGAGGTACTTCGTATAATGGAAGAAAATAAGTCTACATATATGCCGGGATTTACACATCTACAAAAGGCACAGCCTACTACATTGGCACATCACTTCGGTGCATATTTTGAAATGTTTATCAGAGATTATGATAGGCTTTGTTCAACAAGAAAGAGGATGAATCTTTCACCATTGGGTTCAGGAGCTTTTGCCGGTACTACTTATGATCTGGACAGAGATTATGTTGCAAGACTTTTGGATTTTGATATGGCTACCAGAAATAGTATGGATTCAGTAAGTGACAGAGATTATCTACTTGAGCTTTTAGCTGATCTTTCTATACTTTCAATGCACCTTAGTAGACTTTCAGAGGAAATTATCATATGGAATACTGATGAGTACAGATTTGTAGAAATGGATGATACTTATTCGACAGGTTCATCTATAATGCCACAGAAGAAAAATCCTGATATTGCAGAACTTATAAGAGGAAAAAGTGGAAGAGTATATGGAAGCCTTATATCACTTCTTACTACGATGAAAGGATTGCCTCTTGCCTATAATAAGGATATGCAAGAGGACAAGGAAATGTCATTTGATACTATAGATACAGTAAAGAGTCTGATAAAATTGATGAGTGGAATGCTATCAAGTATGAAATTTAACAATGAGAAAATGGCAGGTAGTGCAAAAGGTGGATTTACAAATGCTACAGATGCAGCGGATTACCTTGTAAAGAAGAATGTAGCCTTTAGGGATGCCCATGAAATAGTAGGTAGACTGGTGCTTTATGGCATAGAGAATAAAAAAGCGTTGGATGATTTTTCTATAGAGGAGTTTAAAAAAATTTCAGAATATTTTGATCAAGATATTTATGAGGCTATTTCTTTAAAGACTTGCGTAGAAAAGAGAAATACAAAGGGAGCTCCAGGGCTTAAAGCAATCACAGAAGAGATAGAGGCATCAAAGAGGATTTTGGAGTCACTAAGATAATGAAGTTAAAACGAAATGATATATATCTGATAATGGCCGTTATTATTATAGGTGTTGTTGCCAGCTTGTACATTTATATGAATAAGAAGCCAAGTGGTATGGCAGTATTAAAATATGGTAATAATCAAAGCATGGATATAGAATTGTCAAAGGATAGAAGAATAGATTTGGAAAGTAATGGTATAGAGATACACTTGGATATAAAAGATGGTGCTATTGCTTTCATTCATAGTGAATGTCCGGATCATATTTGTGAGAGATTCGGTTATATAAAAAATATAGGGGAATCAGCAATATGTCTGCCGGCACAGGCTTCAGTCACAATTATCAGTGAATAGGAGAAAAGATGGTTTCAAAAAAGATGTTAGACCTTGGGAATATAAGGTCAGGTATAAGGGATATATATGAGTATGGAACTAAACTTGCAGAAAAAATAGGTGTGGAGAATGTACTTGATTTCAGTCTTGGAAATCCTAGTACTCCGGCACCGAGGGAAGTTGAAAATACTATAAGGCATATAGTTACAGAGCTTTCTCCAAAGGATTATAATAGTTATACTTCAGCACCCGGAGATAAAAATAGTAGACTTGCAGTTGCAAAAAATTTAAACGCTCGTTTCGGTACAGACTATGACGAAAATAATATCTTCTTAACTTGTGGTGCAGCAGCTTCTTTGAATATTATATTTAAAGCTATTATCGAGTCAGAGGAAGATGAGATAATAGTGAACACACCATATTTTCCGGATTATAAGGTGTTTATAGAAGGGCAGGGAGCAAAGTTTGTATTAGCAAAATGCAGTGATGATCTGACTCTTGATATAGCTGAACTTGAAAAAAGAATAAATGTAAATACAAAGGCTGTACTCATAAATTCTCCAAATAACCCGTCAGGGATAATATATCCTAAAGAGAATATAGAAGATTTGGTAAAGATGTTAAATAGAAAGCAGAAGGAGTATGCTCACCCGATTTTCCTTATAAGTGATGAACCGTATAGAGAAGTTGTTTTTGAAGAAGAAAGTCCGGAGTTTTTGCCAAATTTATATAATAATACTTTGGTGGCATATTCTTGGTCAAAATCACTTTCACTTCCGGGAGAGAGAATAGGATATATACTCGTGCCGAAAAAAGCGATAGATTATACAGATATATTTGCAGCTATAAGCGGATCTGCAAGAGTACTTGGATATGTATGTGCACCGTCACTATTTCAAAAGGTTATAAAGGAGTGTGTGGGAGTTAAGCCAAATATTGATGTATATAGAACTAATAGAAATATTTTATATAGTGCATTGATAGAGATGGGGTATGTTGTACCAAATCCAAGCGGAGCATTCTATATGTTTATCAAATCACCAAATAGTGATGGGAGAGATTTTTGCGAGAGAGCAAAAAATTACAATATGCTCCTTGTACCCGGAGAGGGCTTTGGAATGAAGGAATATGCCAGACTATCATTTTGTGTAGATACTCAAAAGGTGGAAAAATCAATAAATATATTTAGAATACTTATGGATGAGTATAATAAAAATAATTGATTTTTATATAAAATAACAGGGGTTTATTTTTATTATTTATACTAAAAACCATATAATACAATACTTTAAGGACATTTTGCAGATTTTATAAAAATCACATATTTATAAGAAACTAACAAGAAAATTTTTTAGAGCTATAGAACTAGTAACTGTTACTAGTTTTATAGCTTTTTATTATGCATTGTCACGAATCTAGACTTTTTAAGTAATATATATTGACTATTTTAAATAATGTTCTATACTTTACTCTATAAGTATAGTTTTTAATAAGCTATATAATATTATCCGTATTAATTACATTATAGTAAGTATTCTATAATGATTTTGGATTGTCATAGACAATTTGATATTATTAGTGTCAAAATTATTTGCACTAAGAATAATATAAGTGGAGGGAATATATGTCTTATCAAACAACAAAAGAACATGAGTTGCTTAGAGAGAAGGTTCGCGAGTTTGCAGAGAGGGAAGTAAAGCCTATAGCTTTCAGCCTGGATGTAAAGAGTGAATTTCCAACTCAGGTTGTAAAGAACATGGGTAAACTTGGAATTATGGGACTTCCATATGAGAAGAAGTATGGTGGTGCCGGAGCTGATGTAATCAGTTATGCTATTGCTGTTGAGGAGCTTTCAAGAGTTGACGGTGGTGTGGGTGTTATCCTTTCAGCTCATACTTCATTGGGTACTTATCCGATAGCTGCTTTTGGTAATGAGGAGCAAAAGAAGAAGTATTTGCCGGGACTTTGCAGTGGTGAACTTATTGGAGCTTTTGGTCTTACAGAGCCAAACGCAGGATCTGATGCAGGTGGTACAGAGACTACAGCTGAGGATATGGGAGATCACTATCTTTTAAATGGAAACAAGATATTCATAACAAATGGTGGAGAAGCGGATGTTTATATAGTATTTGCACTTACAACTCCTAATATAGGTACAAGAGGTATCTCAGCTCTGATCGTGGAAAAGGGATGGGAAGGATTTAGCTTTGGTGATCATTATGATAAGCTTGGAATCAGATCATCTGCTACATGTGAGCTTATCTTCAATAATGTAAAGGTTCCAAAGGAGAACTTGCTTGGAAAAGAAGGTCAGGGATTTAAGATTGCTATGGCTACACTTGATGGAGGTAGAATCGGTATTGCTGCACAGGCACTTGGTATTGCACAGGGAGCTTTTGAGGAAGCTGTGGAATACAGTAAGGAAAGAGAGCAGTTTGGAAAGCCTATAGCTGCACAGCAAGCAATAGCATTTAAGATTGCGGATATGGCAACAAAGCTTAGATGTGCAAGAATGCTTGTATATTCTGCTGCGGAGCTTAAGGAAGAGCATGCTCCATATGGTATGGAATCAGCTATGGCAAAGCAGTATGCATCTGATGTAGCACTTGAGATAACTTCAGAAGCACTTCAGATATTTGGTGGAAACGGATATCTAAAGGGTATGCCTGTAGAGAGAATGTACAGAGATGCAAGAATTACACCTATATATGAGGGAACCAACGAAATTCAGAGAGTTGTTATAGCAGCTCATATTTTAGGTAAGATCTCAAGAGGCGAGGCTGCAGCTGTAAAGAAGACAAAGGGACCTGAGACAGGTGAGAGAAAGAAAATGATTATAGGAGAAGGCTCACTAAAAGAAAAAATAGATGTACTTGTATCAAGCCTTCAAAAAGACGGATATGATTTTACGGTAGGTATTCCAATGGATACACCGATAGTATCTGCAGAGAGAGTTGTCAGTGCAGGACAGGGTATTGGCTCAAAAGAAAATATGAAGCTTATTGAGGACTTGGCTAGAGCTGCCGGAGCTGCAATCGGTTCTTCAAGACCTGTAGCAGAGACTTTGGGATATGTACCACTTGATAGATATGTAGGTATGTCAGGTCAGAAGTTTAAAGGAAATCTTTATATTGCCTGTGGTATTTCAGGTGCAATACAACATCTAAAGGGTATCAAGAATGCTTCTACAATAGTTGCGATAAATAAGGATCCAAATGCCAGAATATTCAAAAACTGTGACTATGGTATTGTAGGAGATGTAAATGAGGTATTACCTGCACTTGCTAAGGCTCTTGATACTGGTGATAAGAAACCTGCACCACCAATGAAGAAGATTAAGAGAGCTGTACCTAAGAAGCATACACCATCCAGAAAACTTTATCTATGTAATGGTTGTGGCTATGAATATGATGTACTCCTTGGAGATGAAGAGGGCGATGTAAGACCCGGAACAGAGTTTAAGGATATTCCAAAGGAATGGGTATGTCCACACTGTGGTGAAACAGCAGACAATTTTATAGAGATTGAAGTATAATAGGGGGAAAATATGTATAATTACCGTAAAGTTACAGATGATTTGTATTGGGTAGGTGGAGATGACCACAGATTAAGCCTTTTTGAGAATATTCATCCTATATATCATGGAGTATCCTATAATGCATATCTTTTGATGGATGAAAAGACAGTTTTGGTAGATACAGCTGATTGGTCAGTTGGTAGACAATTCCTTGACAATGTTGAGGGAGTTTTGGGAGATCGCAGTTTAGATTTTCTACTTATAAACCATGTAGAGCCTGATCATGCAGCTTCTATTCCGGAGATTTTGCTTCGTTGGCCAAATGTAAAGATTATTACAACAGAGAAGGCTGCTATGATACTTCGCCAGTTCGGATTTAATATCAGACCGGATCAAGTGGATGAGGTTACAGAGGGTGACAGTAGATGTTTTGGAAAACATACTCTTGCATTTGTAAAGGCTCCAATGGTACATTGGCCTGAGGCTATGGTTACATTTGATACTACAAACGGCGTACTTTTCTCAGCAGATGCATTCGGCTCATTCAGAGCACTTGACGGAAAGCTTTTTGCAGATGAAGTTGAGTTTGATAGAGAGTGGCTTGATGATGCCAGAAGATACTATACAAACATAGTTGGGAAATATGGCCCACAGGTATTACAGGTACTAAAGAAAGCTTCTACACTACCTATTAAGTATATTTGCCCACTTCATGGTCCGGTTTGGAGAAAAGATATTCCTTATATCTTGGATAAATATATGCATTGGGCAAGTTATGAGCCTGAAGAGAAGGGTATAATGATAGTATACGCTTCTATGTATGGAAATACTGAGGCTGCAGCAGAAATTTTGGCAAGAAAGCTATGTGAAAAGGGAATTACAAAGACAAGACTCTATGATGTTTCAAGCACACATGTGAGCTATCTTATCTCAGATTTATTCAAATATAGCCATCTTGTACTTGCTTCAGTTACATACAACCTTGGAATATTCCCTCCAATGCACAATTTCCTTATGGATCTGAAGGCTCTTAACTTGCAAAACAGAACATGTGCTATAGTTGAGAACGGTTCTTGGGCACCTAATTCAGGAAATTTGATGAAGGCAGAGCTTGAAAACTTAAAGCATATAGATATTATGGATGATGAAGTAAGTGTAACTTCTTCATACAGAGAAAACAATGAAAGCGATATGGATGCTTTAGTAGATGCACTTGTTGCTTCATTTAATAAAAAGTAATTTAATAGTTTAATAAATTCAGGTCGGAGAGTATTCTCCGGCCTTTTTAATATTGACAAAAAGTACTTTTGGTTTAAGAATATGACTAGATAATAAAAGATTATTTGAGGAGTATTATGAACCCATTTAACAACTTTGATGATAATAAAGAGAATGTTACAAATGTGCATAACAATGAGAAGGAACTTGATAAAGGTAGAGCCGGAAAAACCTATGCAAAAATAACAGTAGAAGATATTGAAAATATAGAAGAATTTTGGGATATATTAGATCCTGTATATTGGACTATAGATATTTACAGTTCATATGAGGAGTACTTAAATTCCGCCAAGAATTTTACATTGGATCAGAGATATCTTAATGCGATATCCTGGTATTTTATGGAAGTAAATAATGGTGGACATTTTCAGTTTTTAGATAACTCTACCGGAATTGTATGGGAAGATACTTTAAATGGACTTCATCTGTTTGGAATGGAAGAACTGGCTGATAATTTCAAAAAGATTGTAGAACTGTTTGGAGGAAAGATTCCATTTGACAGAGAAGAGAGATGGGAAGCTATGGATAAAATGAGTGAAGATTTTGAGGAACTTTTGGATAAGGCTGACAGTGTTGTATATGATTTGTATGACTATGACTATGCATTTGAAATGAAATATATAAAATCTAATCCTGAGAAGTTTGTATTTGAGGGATATTATAATAAGATAGTGTGAAATATGGATAATATATAAGTAAAGATAAGGCTGAGACTATTTTTACATGTATTCTCAGCCATTAAAATATATTATTCAAGCAGATACTTTAAATATCCATACCCCCTTTCATCCATTTTCTCATAGGGGATGAACTCAAGTGAGGCACTGTTTATACAGTATCTTTTACCACCTGATTCTTTAGGTCCGTCATCAAAAACATGTCCTAAGTGGGCGTTACCGCTTCTGCTTCTCACCTCTGTTCTGTTCATATTGAAGCTGTCATCTTCACTGTATTTTACTACATCCTCATTTATAGGTTTTGAAAAACTTGGCCAACCGCAACCTGATTCAAACTTGTCTGTTGAGACAAAGAGTGGTTCCTTTGTTGTAATATCTACATAAATTCCCTTTTCAAAATTGTTCCAATATTCATTTGCAAAAGGTCTTTCAGTATCACTGTTAACAGCAACTTGGTATTGCTCATCTGTAAGCTGTTTTTTGAGTTCATCATCTGAAGGTCTTGGATATTTGTAAATATCTATCTTTGGCTCCTTACTTTGTGTTTCAGTTTTCTTATCTAATGGTTTATCTGCAAGAGATAAGTCTATATGACAGTATCCACCGGGGTTTTTAGCAAGGTAATCCTGATGATAATCTTCAGCATCAAAGAATTGAGCTAAAGGTAAAACCTCTATTGCGATAGGTTTGTCATATTTAGTTTGTTCAGTTGCCAGAATCTTTTCTATTATAGTTTTATCTTCTTCATTTGTATAATATACTCCGGTTCTATACTGAGTACCTGTATCATTTCCCTGTTTATTTACACTTACAGGATCTACTACACGAAGGTAATACTCCAAAAGATCTTCAAGGCTTACTATATCGGAATTATATATTATTTTTACAGTTTCAGCATGACCGCTTGTATGAAGATCTTGGTACTTCGGATTTTTGGTTTTACCGTTTGCATATCCGCTGACAGCATCCTCAACACCATCTATCTTTTGCATATAGGCTTCAAGCCCCCAAAAGCAACCACCTGCAAGATAGATTTCTTTTAGATTACCGGACTGAGATATATTACTTACTTTACCGGAATATTGTGTGGTTTCATCATTTGAAAGCGTTTCTTCTTTCTTTTTCAAACCCGCAGTAAATACATATAAACTTACTGCAACAATAAATATCGGTATTATCAAAAATAATTTGTTTTGACTCATATCTATTCCCTCCTGTTATATTAAAATACAACCATATTGGAATTGGTTGTAATATAGATTATAATACGACTTATAAGGTAAAGAATCGGTAAAACTTTGTATTTAAAAGGAGTCTGATATGAACTTAAATGAGATAAGAGTGGAATTGTTTAAAATGCAGGATATGGATTACAGAGATTTTAACAGTAAGTTGATACCTACAGTTGATAAGGAAAGTATGATAGGCATAAGGACACCTGATCTTAGAAAATATGCAAAACAACTCGGTAAAAGTAGTGATGTTATAGAATTTTTACAAACCTTGCCTCATAAATATTTTGATGAAAATCAGTTGCATGCATTTATTATTTCTGAAATAAATGACTTTAAAAACTGTATTGATGAGATAAACAGATTTCTCCCATATATAGACAACTGGGCAACCTGCGATCAGCTCTCACCAAAGGTATTTAAGAAACATCATAATGAATTATTTGAATATATAAAAGATTGGCTGAAATCTGATAAGGTCTACACTCTAAGATTTGGAATAGGTATGCTTATGGAGCATTTCCTGGATGAGGATTTTGATATATTATATCCTGAGATAGTTTCAAAGATAAGGTCAGGTGAATACTATATAAATATGATGATTGCCTGGTACTTTGCAACAGCTTTAGCAAAGCAGTATGAGAGTATAATTCCATTTATTGAAAACAATAGTCTTGATATATGGACTCATAATAAGGCAATACAAAAGTCAATTGAGAGTTATCGCATCACTGATGAGCAAAAAGCTTATCTAAGAGAATTAAAGATAAAGAAGGTATGAGGTGTTTAAGTGAGAACAAAAGAAGAGGCCTGTAGTTTCGGCTTAGAATTTGAAAATACATATTTGGACAAACCTTTTAGAAAAGCCGACTGGCAACTCATAAGGATAAAGGATACCAAGAAAGCTTTTCTTTGTGTATATGAAAGAGACGGTTTTGTAAATTTAAATGTGAAAGTTGATCCTGCTTGGAGAGACTTTTGGAGAAATACCTACCTTTCTGTTATTCCGGGATATCATCAAAATAAGGAACACTGGAATACTATCATACTTGACGGTAGTATAAGGGAAGATGATATAAGGAGAATGATTGCCGAAAGCTATGACTTGGTAACTGACTCGCCTACAAAAAGAATCTACGAGGCGGTTAAGAGAATACCGAAAGGTAAGGTAGCAACCTATGGCAAGGTAGCGGAGATGGCAGGAAATAAAAAGATGTCCAGAGCGGTAGGAAATGCTCTTCATAAAAACCCCGATCCTGAAAATATTCCTTGCTTTCGTGTAGTAAATTCAAAAGGGGAGCTTGCACCGGAATTTGCCTTTGGAGGAATGGGAGAACAGCGAAAGCTTCTTGAGGCAGAGGGAATAGAAGTTAAAGATAATAAAGTAGATCTATCAAAGTATGGTTTAGAATAGGAGTTTTATGAAGTTATTTAGTGGTGCAGATCTAATTATATATTTCTTTATATACGGGATTTTGGCTTGGGTACTGAATACAGTTATATACAGTTTAAAAGAACAAAAGTATATTAACACAGGTGTACTGAATATTCCGATAATCGTATGTCCTGCTTTAATTATGATTTTGATGATCATAGTGTCATCAGGAAAAAATGTCAGTTATTACGGAATGCTTATGATGGCTTTTATAGATTATTTTATACTGGATAAGATGGGACTGTTTTTCTCGCAAAGGCTTATTTTAAAAAAGGAAATAAACTCTTTGAGGGATGGCTATGGTAAGAGTTTGAAGCTTAGTTGTATAAATGCAATTATAGTGGTAGGTATATGTTTTGTACTTTTAAAAACTCTACATCCAATAGTATTTTCCTTTGTATCGCTGATACCTGTAATAATAGTAAATATAATTGCTCTTATATTGGCATTTCTTTTAATAATGGATACGGTAGCTATTTATATTTTTGTCAGAAAATATCCTATGCAAAGTATGAACAGCAATATAGCTAAGAAGAAAAATACTTTTGGAGAATGGATTTCAAAGAATATCTGGAAGAGAATTTATAAGCTTTATCCAAGTCTGTTATCAGATGATTTTGAAGACAGCAATAAAGGTATTTCAGATGCAGATAAATTACTTGAAGAAAAGGGTATTATATTTGCAAGGGGAATAAATGTAGCAAAGCTTATTTGGGTACTTTTTATATCCTCACTTATTGGAGATATTGTAGAAACTATATATGTACTTATTGTAGGACATGAACTTATGAGACGCTCAAGTTTTGTACTTGGACCTTTCAGTCTGGTGTGGGGACTTGGTGCGGTAATACTTACCTTAGCACTTTCAAAAGTAAAAAGACAGAATAATCTGTCTATATTTATATCAGGTTTCTTGTTTGGAGGAGTATTTGAATATCTATGCTCCGTGTTTACTGAAGTATTCTTCGGTATGAAGTTTTGGGACTATTCATATATGCCTTTTAATATTGATGGTAGAACAAATCTTTTGTTTATGTTCTTTTGGGGCATAGTGGCTTTGGTATGGTTTAAATTTATATATCCACCTTTTTCAAAGTTTATAGAGAAAATCCCACCGGTAACAGGCTCAGTCCTTGCAGTGTTTATAGCACTGTTTTTTATCTGTAACGGGACAGTTACATCAATGGTGATGATAAGAACTACAGACAGAAAAAAACACCCTGAAGCAAGGAATGTAATAGAGCAGTTTATAGACAATGAGTATCCGAATGAAGTGGTAAGAAAACTTTGGCCGAATATGAACTTTTTGGAGGAGTAAATATATGAAAAAGAGCGGAAAAAGTATAGCGGTCATTATGGCATTACTTGCGGCAACATTCTATGCAATAAATACTCCCTTTTCAAAAATTCTGTTGGAAAAAGTTACACCTACATTTATGGCTTCTTTTTTGTATCTTGGAGCAGGAATAGGTGTAGGTATAATGTATCTGCTTAATTCAAAAAAAGAGAAGAAAATTGAAAAGCTGTCAAAAACAGATTTACCATATACTGTCGGAATGATTGTGCTTGATATTTTGGCACCTATATTTTTAATGATTGGAATAAATATAGGCTCGGCTTCAAATGCTTCGCTACTTGGTAACTTTGAAATTGTAGCAACCACGCTCATTGCTATTTTAATATTCAAAGAGGTTGTAACATCAAGATTGTGGATTGCCATAGGATTTATTACATTTTCAAGTATAGTTCTCTCATTTGAAGGAAGCGGAAGTTTTAAATTCTCTTTAGGTTCATTGTTTGTAATACTTGCAACATGTTGTTGGGGACTTGAAAACAACTGTACAAGAATGATTTCGGATAAGAGTACATATGAGATAGTGATATTAAAAGGAATCTTTTCCGGTACAGGTTCATTTATAATAGCAATTATACTTGGAGAAAATATACCCGGAATAAAATATATTTTTATTTCAATGTTGCTTGGATTTGTGGCATATGGTCTCAGTATATTTTTATATATAAGAGCACAGAGAGAGTTGGGCGCCGCCAAAACAAGTGCATACTATGCCATAGCCCCTTTTATAGGTACTTTTTTATCATTTGCGGTAGACGGTGACAGATTGTCAGAAGTTTATTTTATCGGACTTATCTTTATGATAATCGGAAGTGTGATTGTAGTATGTGATACAATGTTAAAAAATCATATTCACTATCATATACATACTATTGTTCATACACATAACGGCTCAACACATAAGCATGTAATTAAGCACGAGCATAATCACTCTCATTTGGGTTCACAAGAAAAGCATTGTCATAATCATGATGATTATATAAACAGTATGGAGCATAAAAGAATGCATGAGTCGGGTGTATAGATTTATATTTAATGTAAATATTGACATTACATTAAATGGGATATATTATTTTACTAAAAAAGGAGTATACAAATGCAGATATCAAGCAGATTTACCATAGCATTACATATTTTTGCATGTGTAGAATATTTTAAAGATAAAGAGAAGATAACCAGTGACTTTCTATCAGGTAGTATA
This sequence comes from Lachnoanaerobaculum umeaense, assembly GCF_003589745.1. Taxonomy (GTDB): domain Bacteria; phylum Bacillota; class Clostridia; order Lachnospirales; family Lachnospiraceae; genus Lachnoanaerobaculum; species Lachnoanaerobaculum umeaense. The sequence goes on from NZ_CP032364.1 coordinate 1,289,602, forward strand.
AGGTCAAATCCGGTAATTATCAGAAACATTCTTTCTCAGTTAAAGAAAGCCGGACTTATAAATGTAGTCAGAGGAACCGGAGGTATAGAGATTATAAAAGATCCGTCAGAGATAACATTTTATGATGTTTATAAGGCGGTTGAAGCAGTAAAGGAAGATGGACTGTTTCATTTCCATGAGGAGCCAAATCCTGCTTGCCCTGTAGGGAAAAATATACATGGAATATTGGACGGTAAGCTTAGTGAAATACAGGATGCTATGGAAAACAAGATGAAAACCTATACTATTTTGGATATTGAAAAGGGTATAAAAGAGATTTAATACTAAAAGATGCTTGTAACGGCATCTTTTTTAAATTAGAGTATTGACAAGCTTGATGTAATGATTTATATTACATCTATAATAAATATTAAAAAATTTATGAGGTAAAAGTTATGTCAAATAAAATGGATAATGCTAAGAACTTATATATAAGAGGTATACAGGATGGAGAAATTGATGAAGTATTATCAAATTATATGGGGGAGAGCTATACGCAGCACAGTACAGGAGTGGGGGAAGGAAAAGAAGGCTTTAGAGCATTTTTCTTGGACTTCTTTAAAAGAAATCCAAGGAGAGAGATACAAATAGTTCGTGCAATAGAGGATGGAGATTTTGTTTTCCTGCATGTTTTACAAAACTTAAATGACGGTAGTGTAAAATGGATAACTATGGATGTTTTCAGAGCAAATGAAGCAGGAAAAATAGTGGAGCATTGGGATGTTATAGACGCTTATCCTGAAAGTATTGTTAATGAAGATCCGATATTGGGTGAGTTTTGTGTAAAAGATTTAGAAAAAACTGAAAGCAATAAGAAGACAATAAGATTATTTCTTACCGAGGTATTGCAGAATAAGGAATTGGATAAATATCATGACTATGTATCAAATGATATTATTGAGCACAGTCAGTGGATACAGCAAGAAAATACAGACTTTAAAGAAGCTGTCAAAAAGTTCGGAGTATACTATGATTTTGTTTTTAAAGTTATCGGACAAGGTGATCATGTAGTTGCATATTCTCAAGTGATAGTTGATGGAAAAGCGTATGCAATATTTGATTTATTCAGATTAAAAGACGGGAAAATAGTGGAACACTGGGATAATAGAGAAATAGTACCTTCAAGGGATGAATTAACAAATTCAGGTAAGTTTTAGTTTTTACAGGAGTAGTAATGTTAAAGGAAATAGGAATATTAGTAAGTACAAAATGGGATTTTTTTGGAAAACTTTTGATACAACACATTGAAATTTCAATCATTGCGGTTTTAATTGCAATAGTTTTAGGTGGTATAGTTGGAATTGCAATCAGCGAATATCAAAAAAGTGCGAAGCTTATACTGGGAGCTATCAATTTTTTATATACGATTCCATCTATTTCAATGCTCGGTTTTTTAATACCGTTTTCAGGAATAGGTAATGTCACTGCCATCATTGCTTTAACTATATATGCACTGCTTCCGATGGTAAGAAATACTTATACAGGAATGATAAATGTAGATGCAGGTATTTTAGAAGCAGCTAAAGGAATGGGAAGTACAAAAAAGCAAATACTTCTTAGAGTACAAATACCTCTTGCTATGCCGGTTATAGTATCAGGTATTAGAAATATGGTCACTATGACTATTGCACTTACAGGTATTGCCTCATTTATAGGAGCAGGTGGACTTGGAGTAGCTATTTACAGAGGTATTACAACAAATAATGCGGCAATGACTGTAACAGGAAGCTTATTGATTGCTGTTTTGGCGTTGACTGTAGATTTTATATTGGGATTCGTTGAAAAAAGAATGATGAAGCATGGTAAGGAAGCAAGAAAGCAGAATAAATTAATGGCTGTAACAGCATTGGTTTTAATTGCTTGTGTAGTTATTACAGGACTTATCCCCGGAAAAAATAAGAATGTAATTCATCTTGCAACCAAACCTATGACAGAACAATATATTCTGGGAGAAATGTTGAAACTTTATATAGAGAAAGATACAAATCTAACTGTTGATATTACGCAAGGAGTGGGTGGAGGAACATCAAATATTGAGCCGGCTATGGAGAGTGGAGAATTTGATCTCTATCCTGAATATACCGGAACAGGCTGGAATATGGTATTAAAGCACACAGGACAATACAGTGAAGAACAGTTTGATGATTTACAAAAAGAGTATCAGGAAGAGCTTGGACTTACATGGGATGTGATGCTTGGTTTTAACAATACTTATGGTATCGCTATAAAAAAAGATATTGCAGAAGAAAACAATATAAAAACATACTCGGATTTACAAAAATTAAACGGGCAGTTAATTCTCGGTGCAGAATATGATTTCTTTGAGCGTCAGGACGGATTTGACATGTTATGTAAAACATATGATCTTAAATTCGCTTCAACAAGTGATATGGATATGGGATTAAAGTATCAAGCTATCAACAGTGGTAAAATAGATATAATGCCTGTAAATACTACAGACGGACAGCTGGCACAAGCTAATGTGGTATTGCTGGAGGATGACAAAGCAATGTATCCTTCTTATCAGGCAGGAATGGTAGTAAGAGAAGATGTATTAAAAGAATATCCACAGATTCATGAAGCATTACAAAAGTTTGACAGACTGATAAGTGAATCTGATATACAAAGAATGAATTATGAGGTTGAGACTGAAAAGAAAGAACCTAAAAATGTTGCAAGGGCATTCTTATTAGAAAAGGGGCTTTTAGAATAGAAAGGAGCAGCTTATGTCAACAGCTATTGAATTTTCGCATATAAGAAAAAGTTATGGAGATACGGTAATTATTCCGGATTTGAATTTACAAGTAGAAAAGGGTGAGTTTGTAACTATAGTCGGTTCTTCAGGCTGTGGAAAAACTACAGCACTAAAGATGATAAACGGACTCTATGAACCGACCTCCGGAGATATTTTCGTGAATGGAGAAAATATTAAAAATATTGATATGATCAATCTTAGAAGAAGTATCGGATATGCTATTCAGGGAAGTGTATTATTTCCCAATATGACTGTAGAAGAAAATATTTCCTATGTCCCAAGACTTTGGAATAAAAATGATAAAGAAAAGACTAAAAAGGCAGTGGATAAATGGATGGAAGTAATAGGTCTGGACTCATCTATGAAAGACAGATATCCTTCTGAATTATCAGGCGGTCAGCAGCAGAGAGTAGGAATTGCGAGAGCATTGGCGGCATCTCCGGATATATTGCTTATGGATGAGCCGTTTGGAGCTGTAGATGCTATTACCAGAGAACAGCTACAAAATGAGTTGAAGTCTTTGCATAAGAAAACAGGTATTACAATATTATTTGTTACACATGATATTGAAGAAGCATTAAAGCTTGGAACAAAAGTTTTGGTTCTTTATAAGGGTGAGATAGAGCAGTATGCAAAACCATGTGATATAGTACAAAATCCGTCTACAGATTTTGTAAAAAAACTTGTAGAAAAACAAAGAAGGGCTTGCAACTTACCCGATGAGAGACTTATGGAATGCGAGTATTGCGGTGCAAATATAGTTTCATAACGGGAGGTCAATATGAATCAAAATGAAAGACTTGATTATCTTATAGAAGCTTTTAAAGAAGACTCAGGAGAGTATAGGAACTTAAAAGTACCTGTAGATACAGACGGGAAGAAAAGAATACTACGTTCTCTTATGAATATCAGAATGCCGAGGGAAATGAATATTGAGGTATTAAAAATACAAGATGAATATCTTAGAGAAGCTATAAATGAAAACGGTATAGTATATATTTCCGATATAGATAAAGCAGAAGACAATATCTCTATATGGCAGGGAGATATTACAAGGCTGAAGGTGGATGCAATAGTTAATGCTGCAAACTCACAGATGCTTGGTTGCTTTATTCCCATGCATACCTGTATTGATAATTGTATACATACATTTGCCGGTGTGGAACTTAGAAATGAATGTAACAAAAAAATGAATCAGCTGAAGATCCGCTATGGCAGAGATTATGAACAACCTACAGCAATTCCTATGCTCACAGATGCTTATAATCTTCCTGCAAAAAAGATTGTTCATATAGTCGGCCCTATTGTACAAGGGGGACTTAGCAAAAGGAATGAGGAAGATCTTAAAAACTGTTATAAAAACACTTTAGATCTTTGCGTTGAAAACGGATTGAGAAGCGTGGCATTTTGCTGTGTATCCACCGGAGTATTTCATTTTCCGAATAAAAGAGCAGCCGAAATTGCAGTAGCAACTGTAAGAGAATGGTTAAAAGAAAATCGAGGTAAAATGGACCTTGTAATATTTAATGTATTTAAGGATGAAGATAAGAAATATTACGAGAAAGAAGTTTCAGTATAAATTTGTAGAAGGAGGACTGTGCTATGGACAAGGTTTTTGCTAAAAGACCAAACGGTTATCAAGACTCAATATCTAAGGGAATAGCTGCGGCACACTACTTTAGAGGTAGAGCTTCATATGGTAAAGGCGGCATGGATGCTCAGATAAAAAGACTTAAAGAAGAAATAGAAAATGCCGATGCGATTTTGATTGGAGCCGGTGCAGGCCTCTCTACATCTGCGGGCTTTACATACACCGGTGAAAGATTTGATAAGTATTTCTTTGATTTTGCAAAGACTTTCGGTATAAAAGATATATATTCAGGCGGTTTTTATCCGTTTCCGAAGAAAGAGATATTTTGGGCATGGTGGGCAAGGCATATTTATTTTAACAGATATGTTGATGCGCCAAAACCTGTATATAAGGACTTATTTAACTTGGTTAAGGATAAGGACTACTTTGTAATTACCACAAATGTAGACCATCAGTTTCAAAGAGCAGGATTTGATAAGAAAAGACTTTTCTACACTCAGGGAGATTACGGACTTTTTCAAAGTACAAATCCGGATTGCAAATATACCTTTGATAATAAAGTGTGGGTAGAAAAAGCCTTAAAAGCGCAGGGATTTATCAGAAATGATAAGAATGAGTTTATTGTACCTGTGAATAAAGATATTCTTATGGAAATACCTACTGAACTTATACCGAAAACTCAGGAAGGTGATGATGTGACTACAAATCTTCGAGCTGATGATACTTTTGTAGAGGATGGAGGCTGGCATAATGCTTCAAGTAATTATGCTGATTTTATAAGAAGACATGAAAACCTGCATATACTCTTTTTAGAACTTGGAGTAGGAGCAAATACTCCTGTAATTATAAAATATCCTTTCTGGCAGATGACATATGACAATAAAAAGGCGATATATGCCTGTTTAAATTATGGAGAAGCCTTCTGCCCTGAGAAGATAAATGATAGAAGTATCTGTATTGACGGGGATATTGGAGAAATTCTATCACAGCTTAAAGAAAAGTGATAGTTCTAAGGCATATATTGAAACTATGTCACGAATAATATACAATATTAGTGACATAATAAAAGGATGTTCTAATTGATTTTAAAGTGGACGGTTTTTAAATATTAAAGCTTGACTACGTGAAGGAGTGGAGAAAATATGAGTATATTTACACCTGAAGTAAGCATAATAATAAAAGAAGCAAGACCTGAAGATGCAGTTAAACTGATTGAATACACAAAGATAGTAGGTGCGCAAACCGATAATCTAAGCTTCGGTAAAGAAGGAGCGGGAGATACACCTGAGGTAGAAGAGTTTATCAAAAGAATTGGTTCAGATTCAAAGTCTGTGATGTATTTTGCATGGAAAAATGATGATATAGTCGGATGTGCAAATATAAGCAGTATGAAGCGAAGAATGAGTCATAGAGCAAACTTTGCTATAAGTGTTGCCAAATCGGAATGGGGAAGCGGAATTGGAAGTGCACTTTTAGAAAAATGTATTTCCTTTGCAAAAGACAATGAAATAGAAATAATAAACCTAGATACAAGGAGTGATAATTTTCGAGCAATCAGCCTCTATAAAAAGTTCGGATTTGTAAAAATCGGCCGGATGCCTGCTTTTTCAAAAATAAACGGTGAATATATAGATGCGGATTTGATGTATCTGGACTTGAGAGAAAAAAGTAATAATAGAAGAAAAATAGAAGCATTTGAAAGATTAGAGGCAATAAGAAGAGAAAATAAAAAAGAAATTGATTTTAATAAAGAAAGAGAGGAGGCAATGAATAAAAAACATAAAATACAGCCTTAATTTCAATAAGTATCAAGACTGTATTTTTGCTAAATATCCCCTCTACCTCCCCGTTTTTATATCAGTTCTGTTCAGATAAAGCAATCCTATGGCAAAAGAAATAAAAATATAGAGTAAACAAGTTATTATTACAACAGGTAGATTTATTTCACCGGTTATATTTGTGCTGCCCATAGAGTATATAAGCATTGAAAAAGGTGTTGCATAGAAAAATCCCTTTACTGTGAGTAGAAGCCCTAAAATATTTCCAAGGAAGGCAAGGCCGACAGGTATTGCAAATGAAGGTATTATCAGTGAAAGTAAACACTGAAAGCTTGAAACGGCAATTATACAAAGTATACTTGCAAAGATTCTTAAATAGAATTCTTTCGGTATGCTTCCTGTAATCCCGATAAGCTTTCCTGAAACAATATAGATAAATGAAATCCATAACATACAAATAGTTGAAATGACAGCTACGGTAAGCCATTTATCTTTTAATACTTTGAAGCGTGAACTTGATGTAAGCATTATATTCCAGTTGGTTCCAAGATGTTCCATACGAAAATCAAGGCTTGCAAGTATGGCAATTAAAGGTGACAGGAAGAACATACCTAAAAATAATGACTCCTGTGTCCAAAGATCCGCCCAGTCAAATGATAATACTCCTTGATTTGAAAGGAAATTTATAATACCGATACCTGCAGAAATCAACGGAATCAATGCAAATGGAATCCATACTGGGTTTCGCTTCATCTTGATAAGCTCTACAGGCAATATGGTATGAGAATTTTTGCTTATTCTATGTACATGGGCAATCTTAAAATTACCTGTTTCAGGATTATTAAATACCGACAGACTAAGCTTATATGTAGTAAAGAAATATAAAAAGCTTATAAATATCGTTTTTATATCTATTGCATTCCATGAAAGCAGCATATCTCTTGTAGCAGAGTCATAATCCATAGTAACGGTACTTAAAGAAAAAAGTACGGACCATGGAGTAAGTGCCGCTTTACTTACAAAAGCAATGAATACACCTGCAAGTGTGCCTCCAAAAGCAATTGAAAGCGCTGCAAATTGATTCCTGAACTTCAAAGACAGCAGACATTGAAGCTGAAATATAATCATTCCGAAAATAATCTCTGCAAATTCAGTCTGAAGTAATGCAAAAATTGGGAATCCTCCACCAATCATGAATTTAATACCTAAATACAAAATCATTATTGTCTGTATAAAACAAAATAAAGCTATATGTATAAAGCCGAATAAAAGTTTGGAAGAAAAGAGTTTTTTCCTGCTTTCCAGTGTGGGAAGAGTATTCCACATATTTCCTTTATTTTCTATATCAATACATCTGCTTGCCAGTACCGACATCATAATGGAAATCAGCATTGTATTCAAAAACGGAATTGAACTGAAAATCATTTGCCATTCCTGTCCTTTAGGTAAATCTCCATATGAGATGTAGAAATAGTTTAGTCCTGTTACAATAAATAATAATGATAAGGAAATCAGGAATTTATTTTTTGTAAATTCAATGGATATTGATTTATTTAAACTTATTTGTTTCATAATGACTCCCTTTCCCCTGTAAGCTCAAGGAAAATCTGCTCCAAACTCTGATCTGATGATTCAAGATTTGATAGCTTTCCCTGATACAGCATTTGACCATGATTTATAATACCTACATAGTCAGCCATTTGTTCTATCTCATTTAGTAGATGGCTTGAGATAATTACAGTTATATCTCTTTCTTTCGGTAGGGAAGTTATAAGTTTTCTAATCTCCATTATTCCGGCAGGGTCAAGGCCGTTGGTAGGCTCATCCAATATAAGTAATTTCGGATCTCCGAGAAGTGCCATAGCGATACCGAGCCTTTGCTTCATACCGAGTGAATAAGCGGCAAGCTTTTTATCTCTTTGTTCGTAAAGTCTTACTGTTTTCAGAGCTTTTTCTATTTCAGCTTCTTTAACACCTTTTAACTTTGCTATGATTTGCAAATTTTCAAGTCCTGTTAAATGAGGATATCCTCCGGGATTTTCTATAAGGCTACCTGTTTGATGAAGCAGATTTAACAGATTCTTGTTTGAAACTTTTTTACCAAAGAGTTTAATCTCTCCCGAGTCTTTTTTTATAAGTCCTAAAATCATTTTTAATGTTGTACTTTTTCCCGCTCCGTTGGGTCCGAGAAATCCGTATACACAGGATTTAGGTACACTCATTGATAAGTCATGTACACGATTTTTTTTAGATAAATTTTTTGTTTCAAGTATTGTATCAGCCATTGTTTTTCTCCTTTTGCTTGATATGTGAGTATGATAATAACTGAAGATTAACTGAAGATTATCTCTACATTATGATTACATTAAGAAAAGTACTTTTATATAGCGACTTTACTTAAATACGATATAATAAGAAAACAAAATAATTTAGGAGTATATATGGAAAAGAAAGATTGTAAAATCCTGATAATTGATGATGAAGTAGAATTATCAAAGATTTTAGGAAATATATTAAAAAATGACGGATATACTGATATAGAATATGCCGATAATTTAAAGGAAGGAAGAGAGAAAATAGACAGCACTCAGATTCATCTTATTTTACTTGACGTAATGCTTGGGGACGGCAACGGATTTGATTTTTATGAGGAATTAAAAAGAGTCGGCATATTTCCAAAACTTCCTGTTATATTTCTGTCGGCAAGAGATGAGGATGAAGACAAACTTCACGGTCTTGGACTGGGGGCGGATGACTATATAACAAAGCCCTTCCTACCGAAAGAATTGTTGCTCCGTATCGGTGCGGTACTTAGAAGATGTTATTCGCTTGATGAAAATACATCAGATATTGTTTTAGGTGAAAGCAGAGTTTCTATAGAGGGAGGTATTGTAAAAAAGAATGGAGATGTCATAACTTTGACAGCCAAAGAACTTACATTATTTTCAATTCTTTATAGAAATAGAGGTAGGATAGTAACTACAGATATGCTTTGTGAAGAGCTTTGGCCGGACGGCAGTTTCGGACTTGAAAATTCCTTGATTGTACATATGCGCCATTTAAGAGAAAAGATAGAAAAAGATCCTTCAAAACCGATTTTTTTAAAGACGGTAAGAGGTCTGGGATATAAGATGGAGAAGATATGAGAAAAAGCTTGGAGAGAAGATTGCAATTTATACTGTGGGTACTTGTTTTTGCCATAGCCATATTGTTTGTGGATTTCATAATCTGTATAGCTGTGATGTACAAAAGCTCAGATATAAACTATACGGATGCAAGCGAAATAATGGACGGCTTATCATATAATACCGGTGAGTATGTTTTAAGTGATGAAGAAAGTACACAGTTACAAAAGAATAACGAATTTGCTTTTTTACTTGATAATAATGGGAATATTATATGGTATGAAAATATGCCCGAATCTTTGAAAAAATCAAAGTATACTTTACAGGATGTGGCGAAGTTTACAAGGTATTATCTGGATGACTATCCTGTACGTACTTATACAGTCAGTGAAGACCGATTGCTGATAGTCGGAAAGTTGAATTCGGATATATGGAAATATACTCTGGAATATGATGCGAATAATGTTTTGACTTTATTAGAAATGACTCCTTTATTATTTATTTTTAATATGATTTTATTTATTTTTGTTTCGATAAGGATGTATAAATCAAGGCAAAGAAGAATAGAGGAAGAAAGGGTAGAGTGGATTGCCGGAGTTTCTCATGATATCAGGACACCGCTTGCTATTATTTTAGGCAATGCACAAATGATTCCTAAAGAAAGCAGTATGGATGAAATAAAAAGAAAGTCTGAGATTATTGAAAGTCAGGGACTTCGTATCAGGGGCTTGGTTGAGAATTTAAATATTACAAGTAAGCTCGATTTCGGTACAAAGAGATTTGAAAAAAGCAAGGTTTGTTTAAGTACACTTATCAGAAAGATTGTAAGTAATATGATAAATTCACTTGATATTGATGCACAGTCTAAGTATGATTTTGAACTGAAAATAGATAATGAGCTGCAAAAATATGAAATTTCATTAAACGAAGAACTTTTTGAAAGAGCCGTTATAAATCTTTTAAACAATTCTTTTCGCCACAATCCTGACGGATGCCAAGTATATATAAATCTATATAAAGAAAATAAGAAGGTTGTTTTGGAGATAGGAGACAGCGGAAGCGGAGTGTCGGCTGAAATTTTACAAAGACTAAATCAAAATGCATATGCTGAGACCAAAAGTGTCGGAAAACATGGACTTGGACTTAAGATAGTAAAGAAGGTAGTGGAGTTTCATAGATGGAAGGTAATATTTACTAATGGCAAGAATGCAGGATTTGTTTGCAGGATGGAAATAAAATAGGTAGTAGGGAAGATTGACAGGGATTTATTATAATGTTATTCTATAGATACAGGTGGGAATTCCCACAATTTAAGCGTTTGTTTTAGAGGAACTTATGAATACAAGTGTAAGAGAATATGATGCAAAGTTAGATTCAAAGAAAAGGATCACTTTAAGAGGATGTATATTTGAGTACTACCATGTGAAAGAGAAAGAAGACGGTACAATACTGCTTGAGCCTCGTGAACTTAGAGAGCCTTTCCGAATTTCTGAAAATACATTACATATGATGGATACAGCAGTTGAAAATATTAAAGCCGAGATTACATCAGATGAAATCGACTTATCTGAGTTCTAAGGTGAGATATGTATAAAATAAAATTGGGTGTACCTGAAATGAAAAAATTTTGGGATACTCTTTCATCAAAGATAAAGAATAATACTGCAAATAAGGATGAAGAAAAGCAATATAAAAAGATAGGTAAAGCACTTAAATTATTGTCAGAAAATCAAAGATATCCGGGACTGCAAACACATGAGATAGACTCTTTATCAAAGAGATACGGATTAAAGGTGTGGGAATCATATTTAGAAAATAATACTCCGAGAGCAGGTAGGATTTTTTTGGTGTACGGACCGGAAAAAAATGATATTACTGTTATCGGCTTGGAACCGCACCCTGATGATAAATCTAATGCATACAAAAAGATTACATTATCTAAGTTTGGTGAGGAAGTCGGTTAAAAAATAAGAGGGCAAGCACCCTCTTATTCTTCTTCCCAGAATAATTCATCCAAAGTCTTATCAAGTGCGCGGCAGATGGATAGGCAGAGGCGAATTGTGGGATTGTAGTCTCCCTTTTCTATAGCATTTATTGTTTGGCGGCTGACCCCTACCAGATCTGCAAGCTGCTGTTGTGAGAGATCTTTGGCGGCTCTGGCGGATTTTAATTTAAGGTTTTTCATAGTTCTCCCTTATTCCTCATCTTTTTTACACCTGTCTATAATCAATTTTATTACCAAGTTTAAAGCTAAAATAATAATGGCAACAGCTGCAATAAGATTTATGCCTTCTCTAAACTGTAATACCCCATCTTTAAACAATGTGTGATTTGATACAGACCTTATTAAGTAGTAGGCATTTAATAAAGATATAATGATATAGGTGATAAATTGCTTTATATAATTATTCTTTTTATAACTGCCGCAGGCGTCATTAAAAATAATATAAGTATTCAGTACAATACCTGATATAAAAAGTATTATAACACTTATGAGATCATTTGAAATAGGTAATGATACAGTATCTTTTGTGAATACGTGTAAAATTGAAAGTATCATTACGGTAAAGTATGCATAAGTATAACCGCGTCCTCTGACAGCCAACTGTCTTTCATCATATTCTTCTTTCGACTTTTTTGAATTAAAAGCCAAAACTCCAAATACACCTACAAAAAATAAACCAATCATAATATATTCCATAAAAACTCCTTTCAGACAAAATGTCATATATGTTTTACACCATCAATATAACTCTACAATTACATTATGTCAAGTATATTTTACCTTATGTAAGATTATATACTTGATTAAAACATTTATAATTGATATAAATAGGATGTATCAACTATAGAAAGGAGTTTTCCTATGAAGAAATTCGGGGTAATCGTCTTGGCTGTTGTCTGCGGTCTTGTTCTTTTTGCTTATTTTATGGCAGATAAATATTACGGTGTATTTATAGGAATCAGCAAAGAAGATGGAATAAAGCTTAATAATTACGAAGTTCTTGTACTTGAACCAACAGACTATGATAAAGATGATATTAAGAAATTACATGAGAAAAATAAAAAGATATATGCCTATCTTAATATAGGATCTTTGGAAAACTATCGTCCATATTATGAGAAGTTTAAAGGCAAAGTCTTGGGGAAGTATGAGAACTGGGAAGATGAATACTGGATGGATGTGTCTGATAAGGAATGGCAAAATCTTGTTGTAGATGAACTTGGAAAAAATATCTTTGATATAGGTTTTGACGGATTTTTTATTGATAACTGTGATGTATATTATCAGTTTCAAGATGAAAAGATATTTGATGGACTTTGTTCTATATTAAAAGGATTACAAAAATATAATATTGATACTATAATCAATGGTGGTGATACATTTGTGAGTAAATGCATTGATGAAAAGATTGAAAATGAACTATTTGATGGAATAAATCAGGAGTGTGTATTTACGGATATAGATTTCGAACATAAAAAATATAATACAAAAAGTTTGGAAGAAAGAGAATATTTTACAGAATATTTGCAAAGAGTGAAGTCATATGGACTACAAATATTCATCTTAGAATATAGAGCCGACAACAAGACATTAAAACAGATTGAAAATTACTGCAATGAAAATGGCTTTTATTGGTACAATGCAAAAAGCCTGGAGTTAAGATGAGAGGAAAAGCTGATAGATATAAGAGTTTAAAGATTAAAATGGCACTAATTCTATTATCATTCCTGTGTTTTGCGTAAAAATATATTGTAGACAATATACAAGGATAAGTTTAATAGAATTTTATGAAAATACATTCAAATGATACTTTAGGTAGTTCCCCAAAATAAAAAAATAGAGTAGAATAGTTAAGATTTGAGAATATATAGGGCGTTACTAAGTATAACTATAAGATTTTATGAAAATTGCTAACATTTCCCGATTTCTTGGTGTGTTATATATTAGTAGTAAGGAGTGAAAATGAAAAAGATTTTAGTAATCGGTACAGGTGGAACTATTGCATCAAAACAAATGGGTGAGGGATTGTCTCCGGCACTTTCAGCACCTGAAATTTTAACTTTTGTACCTGAGGTAAAAAAGTATTGTGAAATAGATGTACTTCAAATTTGCAATATTGATTCTACTAATGTCTCTCCGGCAATCTGGCAGGATATAGCCGGAGCTATTGAAAAAAATTATGATGGATATGATGGATTTGTCATATTACATGGTACCGACACTATGGCATATACTTCAGCGGCACTCAGCTATATGATACAAAACTCCAGAAAGCCTATAGTTATAACAGGAGCACAAAAACCTATAAATATAGACGGAACAGATGCCAAAGTTAATCTAAGAGATAGTATACTCTATGCATGTGATGACTATTCACAAAATATAGTTCTAGTATTTGATGGTAATGTAATAGCAGGTACAAGAGCAAAAAAGATGATGGCAAGATCATTTAATGCATTCCACAGTGTAAACTTCCCTATATTGGCAAGAATACAGGAGGAGCATATCATTAGATATATTCCATATATACCTATGAGAGAAAGAGTAAGATTCTTCACAGAACTTAGCGATTCTGTATGTGTTTTGAAGATGATTCCGGGAATGAAAGAAGGTATGTTGGCATATTTATTTGAAAACTATGACTGTATAATAATAGAGAGTTTTGGTGTGGGAGGTATTCCCGACAATATGCTTGATAAGTTCTATGAAGAGATGGAGAAATGGCAGGAGATGGGAAAATTTATTGTTATGGCAACACAAGTTGTAAATGAAGGCTCTAACATGGAAATTTATCAGGTTGGTCAAAAAATAAAGAAAGACTTTAATCTTATAGAAGCATATGATATGACATTGGAAGCAACTATTACAAAGCTGATGGTTTTATTAAAAAGATATACATCATATCCTGATTTGAGAAGATCTTTTTATGAAGAAATAAATTATGATATATTATGTGCCTTTGAAAGGGTATAATCTTTCTATAATAAATTGAAAAAATCAAATCTTACTATTGTATTAAGATGTAAGTTTATGTTAATATATTTTTAAATGTTATGAAATGTTTGGAGATAAATATGGGTTGGAAAAAGAAAGCCTTGAGCTTTGTTTTTATATGTATTATGAGTTGCCTTTTTTCAATGGTAGCTTTGGCGTCACCGCCTGCTTTGGAAGGGTGGAAACTAAATGACACCGGTTGGTGGTATAGAAAATTGGATGGAACATACCCAATCGGATCTTGGAAAAATATAAATAATAAATGGTATTATTTTGACGATAACGGCTATATGGTGAAAGATTCCTGGGTAAGTAACTACTACGTTGGTTCTGATGGAGCTATGCTTGTAAGTACAGTAACACCGGATGGATATAATGTGCTTGAAAATGGCGAATGGGTAGAAGAAAGTCAAGCAGAAGTTCAAAATAATACTATGGAGAATATTCAAAGTCAGAATTCAGATCAGAATGAACCGGGACCTGAAGTAGAGGATTCTAATATTAATAAGAGCGAAGAGCAGAACTTGAGTGTTGATTTAGATGCAAACAATGATTCTATTAAAGAAAAAAATGTAGGACCGGTTGCTACTGAATCTGAAAAGGATGAGATAGGGCCCGGAGCTGATAAAGGTAATGAAACAGAAGAAAACGATAGTGAATCAGAATCGAAGTCAGATTATGGTAGTGGTAAAGTAGAAACAGATAGTAATGAAAGTGGAGTAGGGCACAATACAGATAGTAATAATAACAGTGTGAGTCCTGATGCTGATACAAATAGTAATTCTGTTAAACATCCTACTACAGTTATTCAGAATGATGACAATAATGATAGATCAAGTATAGTAGATGAACTTTTATGTTGTGGTTTGAGCGAGGAAGAAGCGAATCTGTATTATTTAATAAATGAATACAGAGAGAGCCTTGGACTTAGTAGATTGTCATTCTCAAAATCTTTAACTAAGGTAGCAAGGGCACATGTTAAGGATTCACATGATTATACTCCAAGGTTACAGCTTGATAACAGAGGTATTCAAGGTAATTTACACAGCTGGTCAAAGAATGGAAAGTGGAGTGGTGGTGCATATACACCTGATCACGCTTATGCTGAACTGATGTGGGATAAACCAAGGGAGCTTACTGCTTATCAGGGAAGTGGTTATGAAATATCTGTATATCATAGTATAGGCATAGATCCTCAGTTGGCACTTGACTTGTGGAAGGGTTCAAGTGGGCATAATGATGTAATAATAGGAGCAGGTGATTGGTCATTTATAACAACTATGGGCGTAGCTATGGATAAGAACTATTCTCATGTATGGTTTGGAGGAGATGAAGATCCGGAAGGATATTATGATATAGAAGGATATGATGTAGTGCATTAATAAAAAAACATTATAAATTTAAAAAAAGAATTGACAAACATATATAAAACTGATAGTATAGGCAATGTTGAAAGAAAGCAGGTTCGCCTCACCTTAGCACAGGAGTGACTTTGGTTCATATAAGCATTTTTTGAATGATTATTTGGCGGATAGTTTTCTATCTGCCTTTTTATATTGGTAAAGAGAATGGAGGTATAAAGGTATTAGCGAACAATTGATTAACGAACAGATTAAAGTTAAAGAAGTTCGTCTTATTTCATCAGAGGGTGAACAGTTAGGTATAGTTTCAATAAATGAGGCAAGGGAAAAAGCAGAGGAAGCAGGCTTGGATTTGGTTCTTATTGCTCCAACAGCAAAACCCCCTGTTTGTAAAATTATTGATTATGGTAAATTTAGATATGAACTTGCCAGAAAAGATAAGGAAGCAAAGAAAAAACAAAAGACAATAGAAGTAAAAGAGGTTCGTTTATCTCCAAATATTGACACTAATGATCTTAATACTAAAGTCAGTTCTGCTAGAAAATTTTTAGAAAAGGGCAATAAGGTTAAGGTTACACTAAGATTTAGAGGTAGGGAAATGGCAAGAATGTTTAAGTCCAAGTATATACTGGATGATTTTGCCGAAGCTCTTTCAGAAGTGGCAACAATTGACAAACCTTCTAAGGCGGAAGGTAGAAGTTTGGTGATGTTTTTATCAGCAAAGAAGGCTTAAAGATATTGTTATAAAAGGAGGATTCATTATGCCAAAGCTAAAGACAAACAAAGCAGCAGCGAAGCGTTTTAAGAAAACAGGAACAGGTAAGCTTGTAAGAAACAAAGCTTATAAGTCACATATCTTAACTAAGAAGTCAACAAAGAGAAAAAGAAATCTTAGAAAAGATATCGTAACAGATGCTACAAACGCAAAAGTTATGAAGAAAATTTTACCATATCTATAAGTTGACGAAGGGTTAGGAGGTTTTTAAATGGCAAGAGTTAAAGGTGCTTTAAATGCAAAGAAAAGACATAATAGAGTTTTAAAACTTGCAAAGGGATATAGAGGAGCTCGTTCAAAGCAGTACAGAATTGCAAAGCAGTCTGTAATGAGAGCTTTAGCAAGTGCTTATGCAGGTAGAAAAGAGAGAAAGAGACAGTTCAGACAGCTTTGGATCGCAAGAATCAATGCAGCTGCAAGAATTAATGGTCTTTCATACTCAAAGCTTATGCATGGACTTAAGGTTGCAGGTGTTGATATGAACAGAAAGATCCTTGCAGATTTAGCTGTAAATGATGCTGCTGGATTTGCAAAATTAGCAGAAGTTGCAAAATCTAAGCTTGCATAATAATATTTTTTGTATTATACTATGCCACATGAGTATTTATTATGTGGCAATATAGGCAGAAATGGCGGAATTGGCAGACGCGCACGGTTCAGGTCCGTGTGATAGTAATATCATGAGGGTTCAAGTCCCTTTTTCTGCATCAATCTATCTAAATATTGTAAGGTATTTCACTTTAAAAGATTGTACATTATGTGCAATTTTTTTTTATTAAAGAGAGGAGAGAAATATGTTAAAGGTATTGGCAAAATATATAAAAGAATATAAAGTTGCTTCCTTACTCACAATTGTATTCATAATAGGTGAAGTGGTATTTGAATTGCTGATTCCATATATGATGACCTATATAATTGATAAAGGCGTAGCAATTAACGACTTTAATGCAGTAATAAAATACGGTTCGATAATGATACTTCTTGCCATTCTAGGGCTTATATGCGGAATAGCTGCGGGAATTTATGGTGCAAATGCCTCAGCCGGTTTTGCCAAAAATTTACGAGAGGGAATGTTTAGAAATATTCAAAATTTCTCTTTCTCAAATATTGATAAATTTTCCAGTGCAAGTTTAGTCACAAGACTTACAACAGATATAACTAATGTACAAAATTCATATCAAATGATACTTAGAATGTTGATGAGAGCTCCGGCTACACTTATTTTTGCTTTGGTTATGACGGTAACTATTTCAAGAGATATGTCGGTTGTATTCTTTGTAGCTATTTTCTTTTTAGCTACAGCCCTTGCTATTATAATAGCAGTAGCTTTTAAACTCTTCAATCTTGTATTTGAAAAATATGATGCTCTTAATGCAAATGTTCAGGAAAATATATCCGGTATCAGAGTTGTAAAATCATATGTTCAGGAAGAAAGAGAAATATCTAAGTTTGATACAGCAATATCAAATTTATATAAGCTGTTTGTAAAGGCAGAATCACTTGTTGTAATAAACAATCCTTTGATGATGCTTACAGTATACGGATGTATAATAGCTCTTTCATGGTTTGGTGCACAAAGAATCGTGTCAGGTACACTGACTACAGGAGAACTTACATCTCTTTTTTCATATATAATGAGCATACTTATAGCTCTAATGATGCTTTCATTTGCATTTGTAATGATCACCATATCAGAGGCAAGTGCCAAGAGAATAGCGGAGGTTTTGGTAGAAGAAAGTGATATCAAGTCAAAGGATAATGCTTGTAATGAAGTAAAAGATGGAAGTGTAGACTTTGATAATGTAAGCTTTTCATACAAAGCCGGTATAGGAAAACCTGTACTTTCAAATATAAATATACATATAGCATCAGGTCAGACAATAGGAATACTAGGTGGAACAGGTAGTGCAAAGTCTTCACTTGTAAATTTGATACCAAGACTATATGACGCCACTGGGGGAAGTGTCTATGTAGGTGGAAAGAATGTAAAAGATTATGATTTAAAGGTCTTGAGAGATTCAGTTAGTGTGGTTTTACAAAAGAATGTACTTTTCTCAGGTACTATAATTGACAATCTTCGTTGGGGGAACGAGAATGCCACATTGGATGAAATAAAGAAGGCCTGTGAGCTTGCATGTGCAGATGAGTTTATTGAGAGGATGCCGGAAAAATATGATACTTGGATAGAGCGAGGTGGTAATAATGTTTCAGGAGGTCAAAAGCAAAGACTTTGTATTGCAAGAGCTCTATTAAAGAATCCTAAAATTCTAATACTTGATGATTCCACATCTGCCGTAGATACTGCTACAGATGCAAAGATTAGAAAAGCTTTCAGAGATGAAATACCAAATACTACAAAGATTATTATTTCTCAAAGAATATCATCTATAAAAGATGCAGACAAGATAATAGTACTCGATAAAGGTAAAATAGTAGGATTTGATACACATGAAAGATTGTTAGAAACCAATGAAATATACAAAACTACAGCAAATGCACAGTCAGAGGGTAATGCTGATTTTGATAAGGCAGGTGTATAATGGCAGATATAAATAGAGAAAAAGGTGGAATAAATCAAACTATACAGGTTGTTGCAAGTGATAGCATGAAAAGAGTTATAGCACTTTTATTAAAAAACTACAAGAAAAGTATATTCATTGTATTTATATGTATATTAATATCGGCAATAGTTAATTCTATTAGTGCTTCAGTAATGCAGGATATTATAGATAATTATATTATTCCTCTTACAAAAGAAAGTGTTCCAAACTTTACACCACTTGCATTGGAGATAACAAAACTTATAGCTATATTTATTATAGGTGTACTGGCATCATTTGCATACAATAGGATCATGGTTAATGTAGGACAGGGTACTATGCGTGATATAAGAAGAAATCTTTTTGCACATATGGAAAAACTTCCCATAAAATACTTTGATACACATGCCCATGGCGATATAATGTCTGTATATACAAATGATACAGATACTCTGAGACAGTTTATAGGAATATCATTTCCACAGCTAATAGAGGCGATATTTTCTTTAGTTGCAGTATTCGTCACAATGATTCTTTTAAGCCCTATAATGACTGTGGTTTCAGTCATTATGATCTTTATTTCAGTGCAGGCTTCAGGTAAGGCAGCCGGTCTTTCCGGTAAGTATTTTGGAATACAACAGAGCACTTTGGGGCGTGTAAACGGATATATAGAGGAGATGATAAGCGGTCAAAAGGTAGTTAAGGTATTTAACTATGAAGATAAAAATATTGACGGATTTGTAGGTATCAATAATGAACTTTATGAAGCTGCTTCCAAGGCAAATGGTTATGCAAATATACTTATGCCTATTGTGGCTCAGATCGGAAACTTAAGCTATGTTGTTATTGCTGTAGTAGGAGGTTATCTTGCTATAGGTGGACATTTTGGAGTGTCAATAGGAACAATTGCAGCATTCCTTTCACTTGTGAAGGCATTTAACAGACCATTTATGACTGTTTCACAGCAGCTCAATGCAGTAGTTATGGCAGCTGCCGGAAGCCAAAGAGTATTTGATCTTATGGATGAGCAAGTAGAAGATGATGAAGGATATGTAACATTGGTAAATGTAAAGATAGATACTAAGGGTAATATTTTAGAATCTGAAAAGAGAACCGGTATATGGGCATGGAAGCATAAACATTCAGATGGAAGCATTACATATACAAAGCTTGAGGGGGACATTGTATTTGAAAATGTTGACTTTGGATACAATCCGGAAAAGATAGTGTTGCATGATATAAATCTTTTTGCTAACAAAGGACAAAAGATTGCCTTTGTGGGATCTACCGGTGCAGGAAAGACAACTATAACAAATCTTATAAATAGATTTTATGATATTCAAAACGGAAAAATCAGATATGATGGCATCAATATAGAGAAGATAAAGAAAGATGATCTTAGAAGATCTCTCGGTGTAGTACTTCAAGAAACAAATCTTTTCTCAGATACTGTTATGGAAAATATAAGATATGGTCGTCCTGATGCTACAGATGAGGAATGTAAGGCTGCTGCAAGGCTTGCAAATGCAGACGGCTTTATAGAGAGACTTCCAAATGGATATGATACCTTCTTACATGAGGGAGGTACAAATCTTTCCCAAGGTCAAAAACAGCTTCTTTCTATTGCAAGAGCTGCAGTAGCTGATCCTCCTGTACTTATTCTAGATGAAGCTACATCATCCATTGATACAAGGACAGAGCAGCTTGTTCAAGCAGGTATGGATTCTTTGATGCTTGGCAGAACCACATTTGTCATTGCACATAGACTTTCAACTATTAAAAACTCAGATGTAATAATGGTACTTGAACAAGGTAGGATAATAGAGCGTGGCTCGCATGAAAGCTTGTTGGAACAAAAGGGAAGATATTATCAGTTGTATACCGGGAGGGCGGTATAACCCCAGAAAATGCCGGGTAGTTTTTACCCGACATTTTATTATTTATTGTCATCAAATGTACAGTTAGTAAATTCTATACCATCATTAATTTTTTCTTTGTAGGTATTATCTTTGAAACTGCAATTTTCAAATACTATATCATGTGAATCGGTATTGCTTATAAATACATTATCATAATCAACTTTATTTCCGGTAATTTTACAGTCCTCAAATTTTATATTATTACAATAGTTCATAATAAACTGTTCAAATCCTTGACTGTCACGAAGTACACAATTTTTGAATAATATATTGTCAGTAGATTCCAGTTCAAGCAGACCATAGGTACATTCGTATATTTGTGTATTTATTACATTCATATTTGATGTTAGATAGGAGCTTATGCCATAAGTACCACAGCCAAAAAGATTACAATCTTCTATATTGACTCCATCAACATCTGAAAAATAAAGCACATTGCCTGTACAACTTCCCTTTTCAACATTATGCCCTATAGTCAATCCCTTTAAGCTTATATTGCTTCCACCATAAAATTCAAGTACATTGTCTGATGCAGAATTTATAAGAATATTTACATTTGCACCCGGTTCAGCTTCCAGCCTTAAGTGATCAGTATACATTAAAATATTTTCCTTTTTAGTTTCTTCATATTCTGAGATTTCATCTTCATTCAAATCAGAAAAATTGTATGTTCCTTCTTTAAGTATAATCTTTGTATTACTTTTTAAGCTTTCTGCAAGCTCATTTATATTTGATACTGTAATAATGTTGTGATAAAAATAATTTTCTCTATCATCATATTCTTTTGACCCTTTTCTTAAATATATAAGTGGTGTCGGATCTGTATATTCATCTTCCTGATCCTTCTCTATAAGGATAAGTTTATTATCATCCACAAGAGTAAGTTTTATATTCAGCTTTTTCTTAGTGCTTGCACCCTCAGGCACTACCGGTTCATCAAAATTTGCACTCCAAAACTCATTAGCAATTCCGGTATATAATTCCTCATTGTTTAATGTAAGACCTATTTGTTCCAAATCATTTCTACCATTATCAGTCTGTCTTATGATATGGTAATCGGCATATAATTTATCCTTTATTTCATATATATTTATACTAGATTCAAAAGTTTTTCCATCATTTGTGTTTAGGGTATTAGGTATATGACCTCCTACAGAGACTACTTCCCATTCTCCTACAAGTTTAGGTGAATCTTCTTCTATAGAGGTAATCTTAGGCATTTTATCCTGTTTTACAAATACAATATTGTCATCAGTGACTTCGAACATGTCAGGACATCTCATTTTATCACCCTTATTCAAAATTTGTGCATAAAATACTTCTTTCTTATGGGGATTTACTTTATGAAACTCCAGTTCTACCATATCTGCATTTTGATTCCATGTACAAGATTCAGCATCCACATGTACATAATAATCTTCATAACCTTCAGCTTCAGGTACTATTGATCTGCAATGGAAGCTTCCATCCTCATTAAAGAATAACTCAACAGTTCTTTCCCACCCTAAAGAATCATCCTCACACAACCAGTAGGTGTTTTTTATTGATCCAATGGCAGTGTCAGTACTATTTTCCTGAACTGTAGAAGAACTTTTGTCTGCATCACTTTGCTTGGATTTATCAGTACATGCAGTACTAAGAAGCAGCACACATAAAAATATTGATACAAGCTTTAATTTTTTTAACATCTCCATACCTCCTATAATTTATAATTTGTTTTTATCATGTATAAATTTAAAAGTATAGTATCACATAGATAATCTTTTGGAGAAACCTACATGGTATTCATTGAATACCATTGATAATTGGGTCATTTAATATAAAATAGCAAGATAAATATATTGACATTTTCTTGACTAAACCTTACGATAGTATTTAGATATAATTAATATAAAACAAATGATCATATAATATAGAATATGTATATTGGTGTGAGTTAAAGAGGTGTAGGATATGTCAAAACGAAAGATTTGTCAGAGTGATATAATAAAATATATAAACGAAGAACTTCATATTCCACATTCAAAATTGTGTACAGTGATAGATAGTATTAGACATGGAAATATTACAGAAACAAGAATTAGTGAAGTAAAACGTGGAAAGAGAAAAGGATATAGAGAACTTGAAAATAGTGAATCTAAATTTTACGAAGAATGTTTTACAACTAAAAAACCGGATATTGGATTTCAAAGTATAAAGGATTTTATCAAACGTGAAAACTTAATTTTCCCAAATTGTAATGGACTGATTGACGATGATTATAAATCATATTCTTTACGTATGTTAAAGTATGGACTGGCAAATTGTAATTTACCCTCTGATCCAAAGAATACAGTATTAGATGAAGAAGATTATGTATCTATAGAAGAACCTGTAGTAGAAATCAAAGAGGACATTGCTGTAGAAGAGAATGTGGAGACTTCAAATGAAATTAGTCCGGCGGCAAATAATCTATATATGTATAAATATATAAAGAATATAAGAGAGAATTGGACTTATGTATTTTTATGTTTTGTTTGTATAACCTTTGTTTCTATAATATTCAGTATATATAATATTTCTGCAATAGATATTTTTCTGTGGATGAATAATTTATCTCCGGCGGTATTTTTCAGTCTGGCATTATTTATTGCAATATCTACTATTATTTTTGGTATTGTTGACAGCGGTATTGCAGTTTTAATTTACAATCAAAAAAATAAAAATAGTGAAAAATTAAATTATAAAGATATATATATGATTGCCAAGTATGGTGACATAGATAAAATAATACAGGGCAGTGGGAGATATGATCTGGGAACGAGTCATATATTATATTCATTATTTTGTAATATTACGGGTGCATTATGTGTCTTGGCATTATATAGTTTTCTAAAAACATTAAATGACTTTGATAGCTTTGTGAGGTCAAGTCATTTTGCTACAGTGGCCAATATAGCTCTATTGTTTGTGTTGATATTGGTATTTGTAAACAGTTTTCTATTATTTACAAGAGAACCAATGGAAGAGTTTCATGATATAGTAGAAAATCCGGATACATTGAGAATGAGTAGGTTAAGCGTTATTGCAAATAATATTCATATTATAGTAAATGTATTCTTTTCATCTATGGGAATATTGTTTGCATTTATATATGGGTTTTCCGGCTATAATGCAAAGATTAGTATGTCACCTATGTTTGGTCTTGTACTGATAGGACTGTATTCATATTTGTGGTTTTCTTCCACATCACCATATGCTGTGGAATTTAATGCACAATGTGCAGGTTCTTTTTTACTGCTTGTGCCATTTATAGCATCTGTTACATCACTATATACAATGATGTGTTTTTATACTTCCACATCCCATATGATTAGTATAGTTGTCAATGTAATGGCAGTAATGGTATGGCTTGTGTGTCTACTTTATAAGGGAGATAGAAAATTAGCCGGAGTAATGAGGAATAATAAGATTTATTTTTCTGTATATGCAACACTACTAGTCTTGTTTTTTGTTATATTGAATTGTATTTAAATTATGTAAGGGAATTATTATGTTAAGTAAAGAAAATTTGGAAGTGCTATATAATGAACTGGCAGAGCATGAGTTTCCTGATGGTGAAAGGATAAAATTTATTGATGAACTAGGTGCTTCTAATGAGTTGGCATATCATTATGAGCTTATTTGTAAGGAATGGGAAGAAGATAAGGATTTATATCTAGATAGAAGCTTTGACAGGCATGGAAGAGATGGGCTTGAGTTTTTGTTTGACCGACTTAATGGAATTGAAGATGAAAGATTAAAGGTATTTACAGTATATCTTATAGCAGGTATCCTTTCCAAACTAAGGCATATGGATTTTTATTTTGAGTTTTGCAAAAAGCTTAATCCGATTTTAGCTTCTTTACTTGAAATTAATGATAATACTCTTCGTCATAAGATTATAATAGCTTTTGGCTGGATAGGTTCAGTAAATGATATTGATATTTTAACAAATAAAATACTTGCAGATGAAGATTCACTTTGTAGGGCTTGGGCTGCATCAAGCCTTATGCAAATGTCATTTTTTGGGTTGAATCAAGATATACTTAGAGAAAAGACAAAGTCAGTATTTGCTCAAGCTATAAATGTAGAAAAAGACTTATATACTTGTGGTATTATGATAAAGTCAGCTCAAACTTTGTTTGGTAAGAAATGGATATCTGCATCTGCTGTAGAAAATATCGATATTAAAAAAATAGAAAAGGCAAGAAAATCTGCCATAAGATTTTTGAGCAAGGGGTAAAAGGTAAATATTGAATTAAGAAGATATTTTAGCCTGATATCTTTTTTATTTTATAAATATCATTTTAGCTTAAAATTATGTGAATAAAAGGGCTTATAAGAATTACACTAAAATTACACATTCTTGTTTAATAAAATACCCGACAGAGCGAAATCACTTTGTCGGGTATTTTATTATAATTCTATAGGTTTTCCAAGTGACATAAAAGAGAAGATTCCAACTGCAAGTTCTACACCGTCCTGATCGGTGATGGACAGGTTGTAGACCAGAATCTTTTTTCCTCTTTTAAGTTCTGTGGCTGTTGCATATAGTTTCTTTGTATTAATACCTGCACGAAGATAGTGAATACTACCATCTACAGTGGTAACATATTCACCATGTGAGCAAGCTGCAGAACCTCCTGCAATATCGGCTATAGTAAACAGGCATCCGCCATGTAATGAACCTATGGGATTGAGCAGTTCCGGGCTTGTGCTCATTTCTGCCTGTGCATATCCTTCAGAAATCTTTGTAATACGTATACCTAGTAAATTAGCAAAGCTATTTTTTTGATTGCGATACATTATAAGCTTTTCAAAATCCATGAATAAATCTCCTAATTTGTATAATTGCTAAATTATACAATAAGAGTAGAGATAAGGGAAGAGCAAATCATATTAATACTAAAACATAGTAAAAATATTATTGCAAATTATAGTTACATGTGGTATCATGTGAAAGTAATTTAATAAATTAATGAGTTAAATCAATGGATTATATAGAGCCATTGCTTATGAGAATTGTAAATAGCACTACTAAGGGGGTAGTGCGTCAATTTTCATAAAAGCAATGGCTTTTTGCTATGCTTTTACTTGTACCTTGAAAATAAAATCCACAGATACATTAATGGCCGACCGGAGAAGTATGCGATGATAGACAGTGAGCATGCCAAGGAATAGTTAATGTAGACTGCGACTTTAATAAAACTAAAATAATAAAAGTGAGGTATAGCAATGAGTAAAAGAAATAAAATCCGTAAGGAATATTTATCAGCAACATCAATAGTGTATACAGGTGCATTTAATGGAGAGGTTTATAATGTTTGTGACAGATTTATGTCTTATGCGATGTATTTAAAAGCAGACGAAACTCTTGGTCTGGAAGTTACAATGGAAGATGAAGAATCCTGTAAGAACTATATATATTTAGATTCAGACAAAGAGACGCCTATAGAAGAATTCGATTGGATCTTTAGTGATTATGCAAAGGTTGTTCCTGAAAAACATATTATATCAGATAAGTCACAATATGATAATAGAGTTAATTATAAGCTGGAGACTCTAAAGTATTCAAATGATGCTGAGAGAAGAAAGCAAGCAATATATGAGATCTGCAAGAATGAATATTTTCAAACAATGTGTGAGGAAATAAGAGATGCCCAAGGGAATATAAGAATAATGATGAAAGCATGTGATGGAAATAATCAGAATGTAGGATCTGTTATTTTCAGTTTTCCACAAAAAATATCAAAGAAATTAAAAACTGTTATAACTATGGTTTTTCAAGATTCAATTTTAAAGGAAATAGATGAAGATACAATAACAAGTGGTATCGGAAAAGAGGAGATGAGAGATTACATTATTGTTCTATTAAAAGTACTTGAAAGTGAACAAAACAAGGATAGTGACTCTATAGATAATCTGAATCTTGGTGTTCGTTCCTATAATGTATTGAAAAAGGCAAAAATAAATACTATATCTACCTTAATGGGAATGAGAGATGAAGAATTGCTTAGTATTAAAAATTTGGGAAGGAAACAGCTTGAAGAGATTAAAGAAAAGCTATCAGATAAGTTCTGTATACAACTAGATGATGATTTTGGGAAGGAATATGAGTTATATCTTGAATCTGAAAATATTGTAGAAGATATTCCACAAATTCAAAAACTCAACTATATGGAGCAACTACAGAATTTGATAGGTATAAAATCAGCTAAAGAGCAGGCAAGAAGAATCTTAGCATTTGCAAAAATGAGGAAAATAATGCAGGAAAAAGGAGAACAATTAGATCCTATAACATTAAATATGGAGTTTATTGGAAATCCGGGTACTGCAAAAACCACAGTAGCAAGAATTATGGCTGGCGTATTGAGTGAAATTGGTATTATCAATAACGAAAATCTAATTGAAGTTGGAAGAGCAGATCTTATAGCACAATATGTAGGGCAGACAGGACCAAAAGTTAAAACTGCATTTAATAAGGCCAAAGGCGGGGTGCTATTTATTGATGAGGCATACTCCCTCCTAGAATATGGAAGAGGTGGGTATGGTGATGAAGCAATCAATGTTATAGTACAAGAAATGGAAAATAACAGACAGGATACTATAGTGATTTTTGCCGGGTATCCAAATGAAATGGAAAAATTCTTTTCTAGAAATCCAGGACTAAGATCACGAGTACCATTTACATTAAAATTTGATGATTTTTCTGTAGATGAGTTGATGGATATTTGTGAGCTTGAAGCAAGTAAAAGGAAATTTTCAATAGATACAAAAGCAAATGACAAACTTAGAGAAATGTGTGAGTACTCTAAAAGGAATATAGACAATGGTAATGGAAGATTTTGTAGGAATATTATAGAAAAGGCTATTCTTAATTTTGCACTTAGAAATTATGGTTGTGATGAAGTAAATGAAAATATTGAATATATACTCAAAAAGGAAGACTTTCTTGATATAACTGTTTTGGATTGTAATTACAAAGATAGAACATTGCCGATAGGTTTTCAAGTTTCAGCTTCCTAAGTTTGGACTATTTTATATTAAAAGGTAGTTTTACATAGAAATATATTTTTTCTTTATAAATTATTTCTAAATATTGATATTGGCTAAATTGATTATTTGTTGTAGAATATAAAATAGTGCGTTACATTAAAATTTTTATTAAGTAGTTTGGAGGAGAATATGTTTGGGTTTAAATCCAATGATATTGGAATAGATCTTGGAACAGCAAGCATCTTGGTTTATATAAAGGGTAAAGGAGTCGTTTTAAAAGAGCCAAGTGTTGTGGCTATAGATAGAGAAGATGGAAAAATAAAGGCAATCGGTGAAGAAGCAAGACTTATGATTGGAAGAACACCCGGTAATATAGTAGCGGTAAGACCACTTCGCCAGGGTGTTATATCAGATTATACAATAACGGAAAAAATGCTGAAGTATTTTATAGATAAGGCTGTAGGCAAGAGAACTTTTAGAAAGCCAAGAATTGCAGTATGTATTCCATCAGGTGCTACTGAGGTAGAGAAAAAGGCAGTAGAGGATGCAACATATTCAGCCGGTGCTAGAGAAGTGAAGATTATTGAAGAGCCTGTAGCTGCGGCAATAGGTGCAGGAATCACCATTGAGAAGGCTGTAGGAAATATGATTGTTGATATCGGTGGAGGTACAGCAGATATTGCGGTTATTTCACTTGGTGGTACTGTAGTAAGTACATCAATAAAGGTAGCCGGCGATGATTTTGATGAGGCTATTGTCAGATATATGAGAAAGAAGCATAATCTTTTGATTGGTGAGAGAACAGCTGAAGAAATCAAAATAAATATTGGTGCTGCATATAGAAGACCTGAGATACTTACTATGGAAGTAAAGGGTAGAAACCTTGTAACAGGTTTGCCAAAGACAATAGAAGTAAACTCAGATGAAACGCTAGAAGCTCTAAGAGAGCCGGCAATGCAGATTGTAGATTCAGTTCATAATGTTTTGGAGAGAACTCCACCTGAGCTTGCAGCTGATGTATATGATAGAGGTATTGTACTTACCGGAGGTGGTGCATTGCTTTCAGGACTTGATGCACTTATCGAAGAGAAAACAGGTATAAACACTGTTATAGCAGATGATCCTTTGACTGCTGTTGCCATAGGTACAGGTAGGTTTATAGAAGGAGTTAGAGGGGAAATAAAAAAATAGTATGTCAACAGTATCGGGCTATATAGAAAAAATCATTTATAGAAATGAAAGTAATGGCTATACTGTACTTAGCATAGAGGCCGATGATGATGAATATGTTCTTGTCGGTACCTTCAACTATATTGCTGAAGGCGAATTTATAAAAGCAAATGGAAATATGAAGCTGCATCCAACATATGGAGAGCAGCTTTTTGTTGATGAATATGAAATTATTGAACCAAGAGAACTTGACAGTATTCAAAAGTATCTGGCTTCTTCCGCAATAAAAGGTGTAGGCGAAGCACTGGCAAAAAGAATTATAAAAAAATTCAAGATGGATACACTTAGAGTAATGGAAGAAGAGCCGGAAAGACTTGCTGAGGTCAAGGGAGTTAGTGCAAAACTGGCTAAATCTATAAGTGAACAGATTCGAGAAAAAAAATCTATGCGAGATGCAATGATTTTTTTACAAAAATTTGGTATTAGTATGAAATTGTCTGCAAAGATATATATGGAGTATGGAAGTAAAATATATAGCATTATAGAGACTAATCCGTATAAATTGGCAGATGATATTGACGGTATAGGTTTTAAAATAGCAGATGATATCGCAAAAAAAGTTGGAATTACTGCTGATTCAAAATTTCGTGCTATTGCCGGTGTGGAATATATTCTTTCAAATGCAATGTTATCCGGACATCTATATTTGCCTGATAAGGTACTAAAATCAGAGTTTTTGGAACTGTTTGGAGAAAACATATTTGACTTTGATTCTCTATTGTCTGAAATGCAGATGGAAAGAAGAATAGTTGTAAAGAAAAGTGAAGATATGAATATATATCTTGTACAGTCCTATTATACAGAACTTGCTGTTGCAAAGATGCTTATAGATATTAATATAAAAGCTAAGTATGATATAGGCAAAATAGAAGAAAAAATACTCAAAATAGAAGAAAAAGAAGGAATAGTTCTTGACAATCTGCAAAGGCAGGCAGTTATAGAATCTATTAGCAGCGGTCTTATAATCATTACCGGAGGTCCGGGAACCGGAAAGACTACAACTATAAATACTATTATAAAATACTTTAAGAGTGAAGGTGAGAGTATTGCACTGGCAGCACCTACAGGTAGAGCTGCAAAGAGAATGTCAGAAGCGACATCCTATGAGGCGAAGACTATTCACAGACTTTTAGAAATCACTCCAAATGTCAGTGAAAATTCAAATAATATAGGCAATCATTTTGAGAGAAATGAAGACAACCCTATAGAAGCTGATGTACTTATTATAGATGAGGTCAGCATGGTGGATATTTTTCTTATGAATGCACTTTTAAAAGCTGTAGCCATAGGAACCAGACTAATTTTGGTAGGAGATATCAATCAGCTTCCTAGTGTAGGTCCAGGTACAGTGTTAAAGGATTTAATAGAATCTGAATGCTTTAATATAGTTCGATTAAATAAGATATATAGACAGTCTGTTAGAAGTGATATTGTTGTAAATGCACATAAGATAATGACTGATGAAGAGATTGACCTTTCTAAAAAAAGTAATGATTTTATATTTATTAAGCAGAATAACCCTGATAATGTTATGAATTCAATAATTTCTCTTATAAGGGATAAATTGCCGACGTATGTAAATGCTACAACCAATGAGTTACAGGTGATGACACCTATGAGGAAGGGGCCGCTTGGAGTGGAAGCTTTAAACTTATTTTTACAAAATCGTCTGAATCCTGTAAGTAGTCAAAAGAAGGAAAAAGAGTATGATGCCACTGTCTTTAGAGAAGGTGATAAGGTAATGCAGATAAAAAATAATTATCAAAAGGAGTGGTTTATATATAATGAAAAGCATTTACCGGTAGATAAAGGACTTGGAGTATACAATGGGGATATAGGTATAATAAAAGAAATTGATACATTTTCAGAAAGTTTTACAATTTGTTTTGATGATGGAAGAGTATCCAACTATGAATTTTCAGAGTTCAATGAAATAGAACTTGCATATGCTATTACAGTACATAAGTCACAAGGAAGTGAGTATCCGGCTGTTATTATACCTATATATAAGGGACCGTCTATGCTTATGAATAGAAACCTTATATATACTGCTATTACAAGAGCAAAGAGATGCGTTGTATTAGTTGGCATACCTGAGGTTTTCTTTAATATGGTACAAAACACAAGTGAAATGGCAAGGTATACGGGATTAAAGTCAAGAATACTTGAACTCGTGATGCTTTCTAAGGAGGACTAAAATATATTTGATAAATTAATTGATATTATATATCCCAGAAAATGTCCGGTATGCGAAGAAATTGTAAGAGAAAAGGGGCATTTAATTTGTAAGTCTTGCATAAAGAAGCTTCCTTTTGTCAAGAATCCATACTGTATTAAATGTGGTAAAGAGATAATATCTGAAGATGATGCTTATTGTTACGATTGTAACTTGGATAGGGAGTTTATAGCAGGTAGGGGACTTTGTAATTATACTGATGAAATGAGGCATATCATTTTAAATATAAAGTATAACAATAAGAGAGAGTATATAGAGGGATTTGCAAAACTTTTAGCTATAAGATATAAAAAGCTAATTGAAAATGCTAATATTGACTGTATTATACCTGTACCACTTCATAAAGTAAGGATGAGAAGGCGAGGATTTAATCAATCTGAGATTTTGGCAAAGCATTTATCAAAGTATTTGGATATCCCACAGACTTCAGATTATCTTTTTAGAATAAAAAATACAAGAGACCAAAAAGGGTTAAATAGAGATGAGAGACTTCATAATCTGGATAATGCATTTTTAGCAAAATCTTTGCCTCAAAATATAAAAAATATATTAGTTGTAGATGATGTATATACTACAGGTATTACAATTGAAAAATGTGCTATTGCCTTGAAAAAGGCAGGTGCAAAGGATATTTATTTCCTCACCATATGTATAGGTGAATCAAATTCATAGATTTTAAGGAGGAACTATAATGAAAAAAATATTTTTAATTCCAATCATAATATTAGCATTGAGTGCTTGTGGAGGTAGTCGAACAGGCACCATGGAAGATTCTAAAAAGGTAGAAAGCCATAAAAATGAGAAATCAAAAGACACCAAAGAAGAAGGTGGAGAAAGAATAAAAAAGAAGTTTGGTTCATTCATCATACCGGACGGTTGGGTAGAGGCTAAAGAACAATCGGGCCATGGTAAGTATTTTTATGTAGTAAAAGGTCATGAGAATGATGTGAGACCAAATAATATATCTATAAATAAGGGACATCAAAATTATAATCTGGATGAAAGTGAAAAATTTGCAGAGTCTACTACCTGGCAGCTAAATATGCAGTTGAAGCAATCAGGTATAGATGCAGTTGTATATGGGTCATCAGGAACAACAGATGCCGGAGATATAATGTATATCTTTGATATTAAATTCAATGATTCAAATGAGATAGATCGTCAATATTATATTCTAAGAGATAAGAAGTTTGTTATGATATATATGTCAAACTTTGATAATGATGAATCAGTAAATGAGACTGCCAAGCTTATGGCAAAAAGTTTTGAGTGGAAATAATACAAAATGAAGCACAAATTTTAACATTGTATAAGCATTTCCCCTATGGTATACTTAACGAAGATATTTCAGTAAAGGGATAGAAGAATCTATGCAAAATAAAAGAGTAATGTTAAAACTAAGTGGTGAAGCTTTGGCAGGTCCAAAGGGTGGCTACAATGAAGATAAGGTAAGAGATATTGCAAATCAGTTAAAACCTGCCATTACCAATGGAGCAAATATAGGTATAGTTATCGGTGGAGGTAACTACTGGAGAGGCAGAACATCTGAGGCTATTGATAGAACAAAGGCTGATCAGATTGGAATGCTTGCAACTATCATGAATTGTATATATGTATCTGAGATATTTCGCTCTGAGGGAATAGATACTGCAATATTCTCAGCATTTGCATGTGGAGATATAGCGGAATTCTTTTCAAAAGATAGAGTTAATGAAAGATTTGCTGAAGGTAAGGTTGTATTCTTTGGTGGAGGTACCGGACATCCATATTTCTCTACTGATACAGGTATTGTTTTGAGAGCTATTGAGATGGATGCGGATATGATACTTTTGGCAAAATCTATTGACGGTGTCTACAATGCAGATCCAAAGATTGATCCGGATGCAAAGAAATACGCTACACTTACTATGCAGGAGGTAATTGATAAGAGACTTGCAGTAGTGGATTTGACAGCTTCTGTAATGTGTCTCGAACATAAGATGCCACTTGCGGTATTTGATTTAAACGAAGAAGATTCAATAAAGAATGCCCTAGATGGCAAAATCAATGGAACTATTGTGACAGTGTAAGCTGTAATACATTTAATAAACATAATTTTAAGGAGATTTTATGCAAGAGAGTATCAAAAAGTTTGAAGAGAAGATGAATAAATCTATCGAAGTTTTGCTTGAAGAATATGCTTCTATTAGAGCAGGTAGAGCAAACCCTCATGTACTTGATAGAATCAAAGTAGAATACTATGGAACACCTACACCTATTCAGCAGGTTGGAAATATTTCAGTTCCTGAACCAAGAATTATACAGATTTCACCTTGGGAGAAGTCACTATTAAAGGAAATAGAAAAGGCAATCAATATGTCTGACCTAGGTATTAACCCTACAAATGACGGTTCATGTATTAGACTTGTATTCCCTGAGCTTACAGAGGAGAGAAGAAAAGAGCTTGTAAAGGATGTAAAGAAAAAGGGTGAGGCGTGTAAGGTAGCTATCAGAAATATCAGAAGAGATGCTGTAGATGCTGTTAAAAAGCTTGAAAAGGCCGGTGAATTTACAGAAGATGATTTAAAAGATGGCGAAAATAAAATACAAAAGATAACAGATAAGGCTATTGAAAGAGTAGATAAGGCTATTGAAGACAAGTCAAAGGAAATATTAACAGTTTAATTAGCCTACTTCATATTAGTAGAAACAATATAGTTTCTAGAGTTTAAGAAGGTGGGCCTCCACCTTCTTTGTTTTATAGTTTAAAGTGAATGGAGTACAAATTGGAAAACTTAGTTATACCAAAGAGCATTGCCATAATACTGGATGGCAATGGAAGATGGGCTGAAAAAAGAAACTTACCAAGAGCAATGGGACATAAGGCAGGCTGTGAGGCACTTGAAAGAACGGTAGAGGATTGTGTGCGTTTGGGTGTGGAGTCTCTAACAGTGTATGCTTTTTCTACTGAGAATTGGAAAAGATCAGCCCTTGAAGTAGGGGCTTTAATGAAATTACTGAGATTTTATATGGTGAAGCTTATTGATGTTGCCAATAAAAACAATGTAAGAGCTGTAATGATTGGGGATGAAAACAGGTTTGAGCCTGATATAAGAAAAGGAATAAAAAAGCTGGTTGATGCTACTTCTAAGAATACAGGAATGACATTTGCCTTTGCAATAAACTATGGTGGCAGAGATGAGATAAGAAGGGCTATAGACCATATTGTGGATGATGTAGCTTCAGGAGTTGTTTCAAAAGAAGATATAAGTGAGGAGCTTATTTCTTCATATTTGGATACTAGAGGATTACCTGATCCGGATCTACTTATTCGCACAAGTGGAGAGCTTAGAGTCTCAAACTTTTTGCTTTGGCAGATAGCTTATAGTGAGTTTTATATTACAGATACTCTGTGGCCGGATTTTGATAAAGAGGAACTTTTAAAGGCGATTGAAAGCTATAGCAAAAGACAGAGGAGATTTGGAGGTCGTTAATGTTTTTTACAAGACTAATAAGTGGAATAGCACTGTTGATAATAGCTATTTTAGCTTTTTATATAGGTGATTTACCACTTATATTATTATCTACACTGATCTCTGCCATAGGATTATTTGAATTTTATAGAGTGTTGGACTTGGAAAAGAAGACTATTGTATACTTAGGATATGTATATTCATTGATATATTATAGTTTGATTTATTTCAAATTAAACCATTATATATTCTTTTCTGTAATAGCTTTCTTGATGCTTATTTTTGCAATATATGTGTTTACATTCCCCAAATATAAGACTGAAGAGATTTCTTCAATATTTATGGGAGTTATTTATATTCCTATACTTTTCTCATATGTTTATAATACAAGAACATATGAAGATGGGAAGTATCTAGTATGGCTGATATTGATTTCAAGTTGGGGTTCTGATACCTGTGCTTATGCTGTGGGTTCTCTTTTTGGAAAGCACAAGATTGCACCTGTATTAAGTCCAAAGAAATCCGTTGAAGGAAGTATTGGTGGAGTGTTGGGCGCGGCCATTATCGGTGGAATAATGGGATATATTTTGTCAGGACATTTTAAAAGTACATTTTCACCTGTATTTACCTGTGCAGCTTCCTGTGCTATCGGATCAGTAATATCACAGATAGGAGATGCACTTGCTTCAGCTATTAAGAGAAATCATAATATAAAGGACTATGGCAAATTAATACCGGGTCATGGAGGCATTCTTGACAGATTTGACAGTATGATCTTTACAGCACCTGCTATATTTTTTGCAATATATTTTTTAGGATAAACGAATGAAAAAAATATCTATTTTGGGATCTACAGGATCTATTGGAACACAGACACTTGATATAGCAAGGTTAAATCAAGATGTGGATGTGGTAGCACTTTCTGCACATAAAAATATAGATTTATTGGAAAAACAAATAAGAGAATTCAAACCACAAATAGTTGCCATATGGGAAGAATCAGATGCAGAGCTTCTTTCTAAGAGAATTAAAGACCTAGATGTGAAGGTCTATTTTGGTATGGAAGGTCTTATAAAAGTTACTACTGCTGATGCTGCGGATATAGTGGTTACTGCTGTAGTAGGTATGATAGGCATTGAGCCGACTATTGCAGCCATCAAAGCCGGAAAGGATATTGCACTGGCAAATAAGGAAACTCTTGTCTGTGCCGGCCATATTATAATGCCACTTGCAAAGGATATGGGAATAAATATATATCCTGTAGATTCAGAGCACAGTGCTATTTTCCAGTGTCTTGATAAGCATAATCCTATAAAGAAAATTTTGCTGACTGCTTCCGGAGGTCCTTTTAGAGGATTTAGTAAGGAAGAGTTACAAAATGTTACTTTGGAAGATGCACTAAAACATCCTAACTGGAGTATGGGCAAAAAAATCACCATCGACTCTGCTACAATGATAAATAAGGGGTTAGAAATAATAGAGGCATCACATTTATTTGATGTGAATATTGATGATATAGAAGTTGTAATTCAAAAAGAGTCTATAATTCATTCTATGGTAGAATTCAAGGACAATGGTATTATTGCACAGCTTGGTACTCCTGATATGAAACTGCCTATTTCGTATGCAATCTTTTATCCAGAAAGAAGATATATTTCAGATGATAGGGTGGACTTTAATGTACTCTCTACATTAAATTTTTCAAAACCGGATCTGGATGTATTTGAGGGTTTGAAGCTGGCTATACTGGCAGGAAAGAAAGGAGGGAGTGCACCTACTGTTTTGAATGCAGCCAATGAATGGGCCGTTGATAAATTCTTAAACAAAAAGATCAGATTTGTGGACATACCATATCTTATCGGTTTGGCGGTAGAAAATCATAAGTTCACAGAAAATCCATCTCTTGAGGATATTCTATATCTGAAACAATGGACCGAAGATTATCTAGAAAGGATAAAAATTTGAATATAGTTATTGCGCTTATTATTTTTGGAATAATAGTATTAATACATGAGTTTGGACATTTTTTATTTGCCAAGCTATCAGGAGTGAAAGTAGTAGAGTTTTCAATAGGCATGGGTCCCAGACTATTCTCTATAAAGGGAAAGGAAACTAAGTACTCTTTAAAACTTCTACCGCTTGGTGGTTCCTGTGCCATGTATGGAGAAGATGAGGATGAAGATGCTCCAGGTAGTTTTAACAGTGCACCACTTTTAGGAAGAATTGCAACTATTGCTGCAGGACCCATCTTTAACTTTATTTTGGCTTTTTTGGTTGCCATATTTATAGTTGCAAATGTAGGAGTAGATAAACCGGTAATAACCGGATTTGTTTCAGGTCTTCCGGCTGAAACCTCAGGTCTTATGGTAGGTGATGAAATAGAAAAGATAAATGGTAAAGGCATTGATTTTTATAGAAATGTATCCACATATCTTTATCTAAATCAGGGAAAGGACATAACACTTACTATAAAAAGAAATGGAAATGAAAAAGAACAAATAACCATATCACCTGTATATAATGAAGAATATTCACAGTATATGATAGGTATACAGAGTTCAGGTTATGAAAAGCTTAAGAATCCGTTAGAGATCTTAAAGTACTCTGTTTTAGAGGTGAAATATACGATTTCTATGACTATAGATTCACTTGTATATCTAATAAGTGGAAGAGCACATGCAAGTGAAATTAGTGGACCTGTAGGTATTGTATCTATGATAGGGAATACTGTAAATGAGTCAAAGCCATATGGAATCTTTGTTGTGTTGCTGTCATTATCACAGATGGTACTTCTTCTAAGTGCAAACCTTGGAGTAATGAATCTGATGCCGTTGCCGGCGTTGGATGGTGGTAGATTGATATTTTTATTCCTGGAAGCTATTTTTAGGAGACCTCTAAATAGAAGGATAGAGGGGTATATTCATTTTGCAGGTTTTGCACTTTTGATACTTCTGATGATTTTTGTAATGTTTAATGATATAAGAAGAATACTGTGATTTGTTTCATGGGAGTAAAAATGAGAAAGAAAACAAGATTAGTACAAATTGGAGATAAACAAATAGGTGGAGATATGCCTATACTTATACAGTCTATGTGTAATACAAAGACTGAGGACGTGAATGCCACAGTTGATCAGATACTTAGATTGGAAGAAGCAGGTTGCGATATAATAAGGGTAGCGGTACCAAATTTTGAGGCGGCATTGGCAATATCACAGATAAAAAAGCAAATTCATATACCGCTTGTAGCTGATATACATTTTGACTACAGACTGGCGCTTGAGGCTATAAAATCAGGTTGTGATAAGATAAGGATTAATCCCGGAAATATAGGAAGCAGTGAGAGAATAAAGGCTGTAGTAGATGCTTGCAAAGAGAGAAATCTTCCTATAAGAGTTGGAGTAAATTCAGGATCTTTGGAGAAAAATCTCATTGAAAAATATGGAGGTGTGACTGCAGAGGGTATTGTAGAGTCCGCATTTGACAAGGTAAAAATAATTGAGAATATGGACTATAACAATCTTGTCATAAGTATAAAATCCTCTGATGTAATGATGTGTGTAAAGGCACATGAGCTGATTTCGCAAAAATGTGATTATCCACTTCATATAGGTATTACTGAATCCGGTACTGTAAAAAGAGGAATGATAAAATCATCTCTTGGACTTGGTATTATATTGTATCAAGGTATAGGTGATACTATAAGAGTATCATTAACAGGAGATCCGATAGAAGAAATATTTGCTGCAAAACTTATTTTAAGTAATTTGGGATTGAGGAAAGGTGGTATAGAAGTAGTGTCCTGTCCTACCTGTGGCAGAACAAATATAGATCTTATAGGGCTTGCTACAGAAGTAGAAAAATTAGTTGAAAACTATGATTTAAATATTAAAGTAGCAGTTATGGGCTGTGTTGTAAATGGGCCGGGAGAGGCTAAGGAAGCTGATATAGGTATTGCCGGCGGAATAGGTGAAGGACTTTTGATAAAAAAAGGTAAGGTGGTGAAAAAGTTGCCGGAAAATGAACTTTTGTCTGCCTTGAAAGAGGAATTGGATATATTATCAAAAGAGGCATAGAATGTTAAAAAAATTCAAAGATGTTTTTCAAAGTTTAGAATGTTCGCGTCATATAGACGAACTTTTAAACTTTGTTTTTGTCGAAAAAGTAAGTGCCAGCAATGATATGAGCTTGATAAGAATAAATATCATTGCTGAAAGGATAATAGAGAAAAAAACAATATTTGAACTGGAAGCACTTATAAAAGATAAGATGTTTCCAAGGAAGAATGTTAAGATAAAGATTTTTGAAAAATTTAAATTATCAAGTCAGTATACTGCCAAGAATCTTTTTGAAGTCTATAAGGAGAGCATATTTCTTGAGATAAAAAATTATAAGATACAACAGTATGTCATATTGAATAATGCAAATATAAGTTTTGACGGACCATATATGGATATGACTGTGGAAAAGAATATTTTAAATGAAAGCATTATAGATGATTTGGTAAGAGTGCTTGAAAAAATCTTTAATGAAAGATGTGGAATACTTTGTACAGTAAGGCATAAGTTTATTGCAAGAAAAGAGAAGGTGCAAGAAATAGAATATGCCGAAAGAATGGTTACAAAGAAAAGGGATAACAGTGATTTTGTTATGGGAAATTCTAATGTAGCTTGGGAAAGTGGTGAAAATAATGAGGCTGTAAAATCAACCGAGGATTCAACTAAGTCTGACTCTAAAAAAGATGAAGAAAAGAAGAAATTTGGAAATAAGGGCTATGATAAAAAAGTATATACTCCAAAATATACAAAGCAAAAACCAACTAATCCGGATGTTTTTTATGGAAGAGACTTTGATGACAATTTTATAAAACTTTCAGATTTAATTGGAGAGATAGGAGAGGTATCTGTAAGAGGTAAGATAATAGAAGTTGACAGCAGATATCTTGAAAAAAGTAAATCAACACTTTATATTTTTGCAATCACAGACTTTAGCGATTCTATCTATGTAAAGATGTTTGTGCGTGATGAAAATCTGGATATAATTAAGGAAAATATTGTAAAAGGCAATTATGTTAAGATAAATGGTATGGCATTGATTGATAAATTTGATAGTGAGCTTACTATATCTTCAATAAAGGGTATTAAAAAATGTGAGAAGTTTGAAGAAAATATCAGAACAGACAATGAACCGGTAAAGAGAGTTGAACTGCACTGTCATACTAAGATGAGTGATTTTGATGGAGTATCTTCAGCTTCAGATATAATAAATCAAGCTAAAAATTGGGGCATGGATGCGATTGCCATTACAGACCATGGAAATATACAGGCCTTTACTGAAGCAAGCCATGTAAAAAATCCACCGAAGATAATATATGGTGTTGAAGGTTACCTGGTAGATGATTTAAAAGAACTTGTAACAAATCCTATGGATAAGACTTTAGATGACGGTTTTATAGTATTTGATATAGAGACCACAGGTTTCTCTGCAAAAAATGATGCAATTACAGAAATTGGTGCTGTAAAAGTGGTAAAAGGAGAGATTGTAGACAGATTTTCTACATTTGTTAATCCACAGAGACCTATCCCTTTTAAGATAGAGGAACTTACACATATAAGTGATGCAATGGTCATGAATGCTCCTGTTATCGAAGAGATACTGCCAAAGTTTTTGGATTTTTGTGAAGACTATATTATAGTTGCTCATAATGCCGGATTTGATACAGGATTCATTCGAGAGAATGCCGGAAGGATAAATAGAGAATATAATCCGTCCATAATAGACACTGTAGCAATGGCTAGATTACTTCTTCCTGATTTGAATAGGTTTAAGCTTGACACAGTATGCAAGGCATTGAATATATCTCTGGAAGGTCATCATAGAGCAGTAAATGATGCTGAGGCGACAGCACAAATATGGATTGAATTCATAAAAAGACTTAAGGATAGGGGATTAAGTAATTTATCTGATGTTGCAAGACTTGGAGAGACAAATGCTGATATTGTGAAGAAGACAAAGTACAACCATGTCATTATTCTTGCCAAAAATGATATAGGCAGAATAAATCTGTATAAGTTGATTTCTCTCTCTCATATAGATTTCTTTAATAAAAGACCTAGAATACCTAAGTCTATTCTTGCAAAGATGAGAGAAGGGCTTATTATAGGAAGTGCCTGTGAACAGGGAGAGGTTTATAAGGCTATTTTAGATGATGCTACAGATGATGAAATTGATAGAATTGTATCATTTTATGATTATCTTGAAATTCAGCCTATAGGTAACAATATGTTCCTTTTAGAAGAAGAGCAAAACGATATTAATTCAATTGAGGACCTTCAAGACATCAACAAAAGGATTGTAGAGCTTGGAAATGTCTATGAGAAGCCGGTGGTTGCTACCTGTGATGTGCATTTTTTAAATCCTGAAGATGAGATATATAGAAGAATTATATTTTATGGAAAAGGATATAAAGATGCAGATACACAGCCACCACTATATCTTCGTACCACAAGAGAAATGCTTGATGAGTTTGATTATCTTGGTAGTGAAAAAGCTTATGAAGTGGTTGTGACAAATACCAGAATGATTGCAGATATGGTGGAGGTAATATCACCGGTAAGACCGGATAAATGCCCACCTGTGATAGAAAATTCAGATGAGGACCTCACAAATGCCTGCTATAAAAAAGCACATGAGCAATATGGAGAAGTGTTGCCGAAAATAGTCGAAGACAGATTGAAAAAAGAACTTAACTCTATTATTTCAAATGGTTTTGCGGTTATGTATATCATAGCGAAAAAGCTGGTGGAAAAGAGCAATGAAGATGGTTACCTTGTAGGTTCAAGAGGTTCTGTAGGTTCTTCATTTGCCGCATATACATCTGGTATAACAGAGGTAAATCCATTACCTGCACATTATTATTGTGATTGTAAATATGTGGACTTTGATTCACCGGAGGTCAAAGCTTTTGCCGGAATGGCAGGCTGCGATATGCCGGATAAGATTTGTCCAAAATGTGGAAGGAAGTTAAAAAAGGACGGTTTTGATATACCATTTGAGACATTCCTCGGATTTAAGGGGGATAAAGAGCCGGATATTGACTTGAACTTTTCGGGAGAATATCAGCCAAATGCTCATGAATATACCGAGGTGATATTTGGTAAGGGATATACTTATAGAGCAGGCACAGTAGGTACTTTAGCTAATAAGACCGCCTATGGTTATGTAAAGCATTATTTTGATGATAAAAATGAGGATAAGAGAAAATGTGAGATAAACAGACTGGCTGTAGGTTGTGAAGGTGTAAGAAGAACCACAGGACAACATCCCGGAGGTATCATAGTATTACCACATGGTGAGGAGATCTATACCTTTACACCTGTGCAAAGACCGGCAAATGATATGACTACAAAGACTATTACAACACATTTTGATTATCACGCTATTGATCATAATCTTTTGAAGCTTGATATTCTGGGACATCAGGATCCAACTATGATTAGAATGCTTCAAGATCTTACAGGCATTGACCCGGTAAAGGATATACCTTTGGATTCTAAGGAAACTATGAGTTTATTCCAAAATACATCTGCACTTGGTGTTGAACCAAAAGATATACTTGACTGCCCATTAGGTGCTTTAGGTGTACCGGAGTTTGGTACTGACTTTGCTATGCAAATGTTAATAGATACAAAACCACAGGGACTCTCAGATTTGGTGAGAATAGCAGGACTGGCACATGGTACTGATGTTTGGCTTGGAAATGCACAGACTTTGATACTGGAGGGCAAGGCCACCATCAGAACTGCCATCTGTACCAGAGATGATATTATGATTTATCTGATTGAGCAGGGCCTTGATGAGGGTGAGTCTTTTAAGATAATGGAGAGTGTCAGAAAGGGAAAAGGACTTACTGATGAATGGGAAAAACATATGGAAGAGAATGGTGTGCCGGATTGGTATATCTGGTCTTGTAAGAAGATAAAGTATATGTTCCCCAAAGCACATGCTGCAGCCTATGTTATGATGGCATGGAGAATTGCATATTGTAAGATATTTTATCCACTGGCATATTATACAGCGTATTTTACTATAAGAGCGACAGGTTTTAACTATTCTTTGATGTGCATGGGTAAGGATAAACTTGAGTTTAATATTGCACAGTACAAGAAAAATCCAGATACTACAGCTAAATATGCGGATACTTTGCGTGATATGAGAATAGTTCAGGAGATGTATGCCAGAGGCTTTGAATTTGCAAAAATTGATCTCTTTAAAGTTCATCCCACAAAATTTCAGATAATGGATGACGGTAAGATAATGCCTTCACTTTCAAGCATTGAAGGTCTGGGAGAAACGGCTGCAACATCTATAGTCAATGCAACCAAGGCAGGACCTTTTATCTCAAAGGATGACTTTATGTCCAGAGCTAAGGTAGGAAAGAGTACATGTGAATTGCTTGATAATTTGAATCTACTTGGCG
Organism: Lachnoanaerobaculum umeaense; assembly: GCF_003589745.1. Lineage (GTDB taxonomy): Bacteria > Bacillota > Clostridia > Lachnospirales > Lachnospiraceae > Lachnoanaerobaculum > Lachnoanaerobaculum umeaense. Next base: position 1,332,897 of record NZ_CP032364.1, read on the forward strand.
ATTTGCCTGAGAGCAATCAGATATCGTTTTTTGATTTGATGGGGTAGGATATAGAAGAACTAATTACGTTAAAGTATAATTTGTTCTAGAGTTATTTCTAAAGTTAGTTTAATTAAGAAGAAATAGAACATGGAATGTTTAACATGTGGAAAGATAACAGATAATAAAAAGGAATTTTATGAGGTTACCGGTAGAGTGGGTTTGAAGTATATTTGTAAGGAATGTGCATCCGAGCTTGGATATAATAATTTTTTTTCTGTTGGAATTCATACAAATACTGATCTGCTAAAAAAATATGTAAAGATTCATCCTGAAGCACAAGAAAGACTTGATTTACATATACAAGGAAAACTTGAGTCAAATTCGGGTATAGTAGAACAGATTAATGGATATATTGGCAGGAATTAAAATCTACGGAAACTATTGAAAATACGAATATTGATAAACAAACAAGTTCTGTTTCAGAGAGTGCTGCAGAAAATAAGCTTACCGATACGGAAATAAATGAAATAAGGGATTTAATAAGCATAATGGAGGAGGAAACTCCTGAAATCAAATATAATGATATTGATGATTCTCTTTTAGAGTTTTATACAAAACCTATAAAAGATGACTATAAGTTTTTGGGGCGGTTTTCTGATAATGGATATGCATATATTATCGGGATATCTAAAGCTGAAAAACCACCTTTGATGGATTTAGATTTGATGGTTGAAAAAAACGGATATGTTCAGCTGGGGAAATTGATTGATGATCAGATGGGTAGTGAGGATAGTTTTGATAAAATATATGATTTTTCGGGGATTTTGTCCTTTTATCAAAGTAAAGACGGGAAATATATATATTTGGGTATTAAACAATATTCAGATTTTGAGGATATATCAGATGATACAAAATACTCAGGTATGAACTTAGGTGAGGTATTTAATGAAGCAGTGAATAAAAACAGGAAGGAATATATCAGTCAATTACATGAAAAACAATTAAGAGCCCTTAAGCCTTTTAAGACACCATATATATCGTTGTATAAATGGGAACATGGGGAGGATTTTTATGCATACAAACCGATTTCATATGATGAACTTACTGCAATTACAGAAGATAAGAGCAAAGTTGATTCTTCAAAAATAAACAGTGAATGTGTAAGCTTATATGACTATGATGGTGAAGCTATGCCATTTATGGACTATATTAATGAATCTCTTTATGATAAAATCAAATATTTTTATGAAATCCGTTCTTTAGATGAGATTACAGATATTTCTTCCGTAAAATTGATTCGAAAAAATGCACAAGAAGGGCAAAGCAAGATTATAAACATAGAGGATCCTGATGCAGTTAATGAAATAGTTGAAGTTTTAAAAAGCTCTGAAGTATCTTATATGGGCAGACCGTCTTATGAGGATTTATTGATTCTTACAAAAAAAGACGGAAGCGAGATAGAACTACAGATTACGCCATATTGCTTAGGAATAGTTGCGGGAGAAGGATTTATTTTGGGAAGCTCTGTTTGCTACAGCCCTGGAAGTGAAGAGTGGATCAGTTTAATGGAAAAATATTTTAAATAATACATATTTGACAAAAGATGAATAAAGTAATACAATCGTATTACACAAGAAAGGAGGATATTATGTCTGTAATTAGTTTGAGGGTTCCTGAAAATGAATTGAATATTTTTAAATCATATGCAAAACATAATGATAAGTCCTTGTCTGAAATAATCAGAATTACTATGCTGGAGCGTATTGAGGATGAATATGACCTTAAGGCATTTGAAGAATACGAGGCTGAGAAGCAATCAGGTACATTAAAAACTCGTCCAGTCAGTGAGCTATGGAAAGAACTTGATTTATGATTTATGAGATAAGTACAACAGATAAATTTGACAAATCATTTAAAAAATTAGATAGACAAGCTCAAAGAATACTTAAAACTTGGATTGATAAAAATCTAATGAACTGTGATAATCCCAGAGCACATGGCAAGGCACTGTCCGCAAACAGGAGCGGACAATGGAGATATCGTGTTGGTGATTACCGAATTTTAGCTGAAATACAAGACAATAGACTTGTATTAATTCTTATTGATGTTGGACATAGAAAAGATATTTATTTATTTTAAAATTATGTATAGCGAATTTTTTCAAGCTGTCAAGTAAAAACACTGTCAAGCATAAATGATTATGTCCCAAAATAATTAATTTATAAGCCCCCACAAAGGGGCTTTTATTATGCACTTTTTATGTCTTCTTCAATTCTGTGTGGCTGTGAGTGTGCGAATTTATTAAAGGCATCCAATCTCCAAGGATGGTTAATAGGCGATATATAAGGCTTTCTAGGCTTTGGCTGTTTGTAGTCAGCGTCCAAGTCCTTAGATTTGTGTTCATGAGCCGGTATTTCTTCCAATGCATAAATGTCCTTGTCATTTACGCACGCAAACATAGACCTATCAAATGCCTTGATAAGCATAACCTTGGTACCCTTTCGATAATGGGTCTGCACTCCTTTGTGATCTATCATCTTATAAAATTTCTTCTCGAATTGAATCGCATGTCCGGCATCAACAGTTCTCTCAGTTAAAACCGCCAAAGTAAGATTTATTTTTTCTTTAGATGGTTGCGTTTCAAAGACAGATTTGATACTATAAAGTGGAAGTGCGAACTTCTCATTGAATTCTTTTATGTAGTGGTAAATGAATTCATTGGCTTTATGGATATCGGTTACGCCTGCGAGTCTAAACTCAATAGGCAGGCGTGACTGTAAAGTCTGATTCAATCGTTCTATACGTCCTTTAGCCTGTGGTACGCTGCTTGATTCAAGCTGTGTGCCAAGTTGCTTACAGGCGTATGCAAACTGTGTATAGGTGTCTTTGTCGTCAGATAAGGCACCTTTTTTCTTGTAATTAAATACATTTCGTTTATCAGTAATAAACTTATAGGGAATACCATAATTGGTAAGGATCTGTTCAAACAAAATGTTAAATCCATGATTTTTAGGAAGCTACTTTTATATTTAAAGCTATAAGATTTACTCTTAATAAAAATTGCTTATTTATAAACAATATGCTAAAATTATACCGGTTTTATCGTGTAAAAAAATATTAAAACACGCAAAAATTAAACCAAATAATTTTGTTGGAGAGGTATTATGATAAATTTAGGTTTGTTAAAAAAACAAATATTGTTGACAATTGGAGTATTTGCTACATTGATAGGGATTTCCGGATGTGTGGATTACAAAAAATATATTGACGAAAGAACCCTAGAGGAAACTACCGCAGTTGTAGATAATGAGACAGAGGAAACTACTCAAATAGAGGAAACCACTGTGATTGAAGAAACAGAAACTGTGGACCCAAAAGATGACAACTATTATATGGAAAAGTATGCACCGGTAATAGAGGAATATAAAAGTTGGATATATAATGGAACAGGTGATTACGGTTATGTAGATCCTAATATACCACCGAATAAAGATTCTAGATATGGTTTTATTGACATTAATGGTAATGGTAGTAAAGAGATGATAATATCTTCTGATAAATATATTGATAATATATTTACTTTAAATAATGAAGCTCCTGCTTATGTTGCTACAAGTGGAATAAGAATATGGATAGAAATCCTTGATGGTGGATATATATTTCAAGGTTCACACTCGGGCAGATCATATTACTATGAAATATATCAATTGGATAATAATGATAAGTTTATAAATGTATCTTCCGCCATAAAGGAATATAATGGTAATGATAAAAACGGAGTGGATATATTTGAATATAAAGTTAACGATACCGATGTGTCAGAGAGTGAATTTGATATGTTCTGTCAAGAATATGCCATTGATGAAAATGGAGTTTCAGCTAGAGGCACAGATCCTATGTATTTAGGAACAAATGAATTTTAATGGACTTATATAGTAAAATAAGACTATTTGTAAAATATTTGGTGAGTTTACTTTTAACTCACCTTTTATTAGTTTATTATAGTCAATATATAGAAGAATCTTGGAAAGAAATTAATAACCGGAAATAAGTATTATGACTAAACTTTTTTTGAGCTGTCAAGTAAAAACACTTGACAGCTTCTTTTTATGCTGTTATACTCTCACAGTATGGAAAATAATGATATAGAAAAATATATCAATCAAGGGATTCTTTATGATTTCTATGGTAAGCTTTTGACAGGGCATCAGCAAAGAATTTATGAAGATGTAGTTTTCAATGATTTGTCACTAAGTGAGATTGCTGAAAATGAGGGAATAAGCAGACAGGGTGTGAGCGATCTTATAAAAAGATGCAATAAATCTCTGGTTTCTTATGAGGAAAAGCTTGGTTTGATAAAAAAGTTTGATGAAACAAAATCTTATGTAAAAGAGATACAAAAGATTGTTAAGATATATCAGGACACAAAGAATGAAGAACTTATATCAAAGATAGAAGAGCTTTCATTCAAGATACTGGATGTATAGGAGGTTTGAATGGCTTTTGAAAGCTTATCCGAAAAACTTCAAAATGTTTTCAAGAATCTTCGTGGTAAGGGGAGACTGACAGAGGATGATGTAAGAGCCGGTTTAAAAGAAGTAAGACTGGCACTTCTGGAAGCTGATGTAAGCTTTAAGGTTGTTAAGGATTTTATAAAGAGTATTCAGGAAAAAGCTATAGGCTCTGATGTACTCAATTCTCTTACACCGGCTCAGCAGGTTATTAAAATAGTTAACGAAGAGATGATTTCTTTGATGGGTAGTGAAACTACCGAACTAAAGATAAAACCATCAGGAGAAATGACTATTATAATGATGGCAGGCCTTCAGGGTGCCGGTAAGACAACTACTACTGCAAAACTTGCTGCAAAGCTAAAGAAAAAAGGCAATTCTCCACTACTTGTGGGTTGCGATATATATCGACCTGCTGCTATAGAGCAGTTGAAGAGAAATGGTGAAAAAGTGGATGTGCCGGTCTTTGATATGGGTACAAACCATAAACCGGCAGAGATTGCAAAAAAAGCGATTGAGTTTGCTAAGGAAAATCGTCACAATATCGTATTCTTAGATACTGCAGGTCGTCTGCATATTGATGAAGATATGATGGATGAACTTATAGAGATCAAAGATACTGTAAGTGTTGATGATATTATACTGGTGGTAGATGCTATGACAGGTCAGGATGCTGTAAATGTAGCCGAAACTTTCAATGAAAAGCTGGATATTACAGGAGTAATACTTACGAAGCTTGATGGTGATACCAGAGGTGGTGCAGCTCTTTCAGTTCGTGCTGTTACAGGTAAACCAATACTCTATGTCGGTATGGGTGAGAAACTTTCTGATTTGGAGCAGTTTTATCCTGATAGAATGGCAAGCAGAATTCTTGGTATGGGAGATATCCTTTCGCTTATTGAAAAGGCTGAAATGGATATGGACAGTGAGAAGGCTAAAAAACTTTCTCAAAAAATTGCGAAGGCAGATTTTGATTTTAATGATTTCCTTGAGCAGCTTGAACAGGTTGAGAAAATGGGAGGAATGGCAAGTATTCTTACCATGTTACCTGGAATAGGTGGAAAGGTTGGCTTACCTGATGTTGATGACAGACAGATGGTAAAGATAAAGGCTATCATTCAGAGTATGTCTGAAAAGGAAAGGCTTGATCCAAGTCTTTTAAACCCTTCAAGAAAAAATAGGATTGCAAAGGGTTCAGGTGTCAATATTGCTGAAGTCAATAGACTTGTAAAACAATTTGAACAGATGAAAAAGATGATGAAGCAATTCCCCGGAATGATGAAGAACAATAAAAAGCGTGGTGCTTTTGGTGGTCTGTTTGGTGGAAAATTGGGATTTTAATGGATTTTATTCTAAATAATTAGAATTGATCATATATAAGTATATATCTTAAAAAGAAAGTATACATAATTTTTATAGCTATTAGGAGGATAATAAAATGGCAGTTAAGATGAGATTAAAGAGAATGGGACAGAAGAAGGCACCTTTCTATAGAGTAGTAGTGGCTGATGCTCGTTCACCAAGAGATGGTAGATTTATTGACGAGGTTGGTTACTATGATCCTACAGCAGAGCCAAGCGTAATTAAGTTTGATGAGGAGAACACAAAGAAGTGGCTTGCAAATGGTGCACAGCCAACAGATAGAGTTGCTAAACTTTTAAAGAGTGCAGGATTAGTATAATAAGGACTGATTATGAAAGAAGTCATTGAGGTTATAGCAAAAGCTTTGGTAGATGACCCTGCTCAAGTAAAAGTTGAAGAAACAGTTGACGGTGATACTACTATTTTTACACTGTCCGTAGCTGAATCTGATATGGGTAAGGTTATTGGTAAGTCAGGAAAGATAGCAAAAGCTATTCGTTCCATTATAAAATCAGCATCTATAAGAGCTGAAAAAAAAGTGGTTTTAGAAATAAAATAACAAAACAAGCTGCTACATTTGTAGTGGCTTTATTGTTATTTAAAGGCTGTATTAAATAATTTTTGAAAGTGAACAAAATGATAGATAGATTTAGAGTGGGAGTCATCACAAGCTCTCATGGAATAAAGGGTGAGGCAAAGGTATATCCTACATCTGATGACCAAAACAGATTGAAAAAGATAAAGAAAGTATATGCAAATATTAAGGGAGTTGAGACTGCACTTGATATTGAAACTGTCAGATTTCAAAAAAATATGGCACTTGTAAAGTTTAAGCAGTTTAACACACCTGAAGAGATACAGGCAATAAGAAATACAGATCTATTTGTAGATAGAAATAATGCCACACCTTTAAAGAAGAATGAAAACTATATTGCAGATCTTATAGGTCTTGATGTAATTGATGAAGAGGGTATTTTACTTGGCAAGGTTACAGATGTATTCCCTACCGGAGCGAATCATGTAATGGAAGTGGATATGGGTGAAAAGAAAGTATTATTCCCATATATCAGCCAATGTATACTGGATGTGAATCTTGAAGAGAAGAAAATTAAAGTCCATGTTTTAGACGGACTTTTGGATTTATAGATATGAAGTTTTTTTGTTTAACATTATTTCCTGAAATGATAGAAATGTGTATGAACACAAGTATAGTAGGCAGAGCCATAAAAAATGATCTGATATCAATGGAAGCCATAAATATCCGTGATTATACACTTGATAAACATAGAAGGGTAGATGACTATCCGTATGGTGGCGGTGCCGGTATGGTAATGCAGGCTGAACCTATTTACAAAGCCTATGAGAGTGTTTGCGAAAGGCTTGATAAAAGAGCTAAGCTTATATATCTTTCACCACAGGGCAAGGTATTTGATCAAAATGATGCTAAAGAACTTGCAAAGCTTGATGAAATAGTTTTTCTCTGTGGACATTATGAGGGTGTTGATGAGAGAGCATTGGAATTGACAAACGCCGAATGTTACTCAATAGGTGACTATGTACTCACAGGTGGCGAGCTTCCGGCACTTGTAATGATGGATGCAATAGCAAGGATGGTAGATGGAGTACTTACCAATAATGAAAGTGCGGATTTTGAGTCATTTGAAGACAATTTGCTTGAGTATCCGCAATATACAAGACCTGTAGAATATGAGGGACTTAGAGTACCTGATATGCTTCTTTCAGGGCATCACAAAAATATCGAAGAGTGGCGTAGAAAAGAGTCTATAAAGAGGACTTATCTTAACAGACCGGATCTACTTGAGAATGCCAATCTTTCAAAAAAAGATTTAATTTATCTTGAGCAATTAAAGCAGGAAAGTAGTGAATTAGATGATTAGAGAAGAAATAAACGAGATCAAAAAACAATTTAACAAGGACACAAATGTTATAACAAAGTATGCCGGTTGCTATGTTGATGCTGAAAAGAATATAAAATTTATGAATAAGGATGCCTTCTACTCATTACCTGAGGAAGATGCTTTCAAATATGAGGAAATATTTAGAAAGACATTATCAGGGGCTATTGGAAAATCATTACTTACTTTGGATTTTTCTTTAGACGATGAAAATGAAGATTCTCCACATGCATTTTTAATGAAGCTTAGAGAGAGTAGACTTGATGATGAATTGCTTTTGGATGAGTTTTTTAGAAAAGTAATAGAATCATATGAGCATGCTGAAAACTATTACATTATACTTATAGATTTGATGTATGATATTCCAGGTAAGGCAAGCGATAAGATAGCAATGGATGATGCTTCAACAGAAGTTTATCATGCACTACTTTGCAGTATTTGCCCTGTAAGTCTTTCAAAACCTGCACTCAGCTATTTTGCAAATGAAGGTGTGATTACAAATAGAATTAGAGATTGGATTGTAGGCATGCCTATGCATGGATTTTTGTTTCCTGCATTTACAGATAGAACTACTGATATACATGCGGCTTTATACTTCAGTAAGAAAAATGATGCACTAAATGAGAGTTTTATAAATGAAATAATAGGTGTAGAGCCACCAATGTCTTCAGTTATGCAAAGGGAAACTTTTGAAGCTATTTTGTATGATATTTTAAGAGATGAACTTACAATGCCGGTTATGTCGTCTTTAAGTTCAAATATGATCGATATGATTGAGGAAAATTCTGATAATCCGGAGCCTTTGGTACTTACGAAGAATGATATGGTGAAGCTTATATCAAAGAGCGGGGTATCTGATGAAGCTATAGAGTCTTATGAAAAAAGTGTAGATGCCGATATAGAAGTATTAGCGGATAATGTAATAGATACCAGAAAATTTGAAGTGAAAACACCGGGTATTACTGTAAAAACAGACACAGATTCTATAGAAAAACTTGAAACAAGAGTAATAGATGGTAGAAAATATCTGCTGGTACCGATAGAAGATGATGTGGAAGTCAATGGAATGCCGGTAAAGAGTATCTAGGATATCTTTACAAATGATAAATATGCACATTAAAATTGGATTTTTAAGAAACTACCTATTGACATTTAGCCCAAAAAGTTTTAATATTTAGTTAATAAAATTAATAATTCTTCGGGGCGGGGTGTAATTCCCCACCGGCAGTATAGTCTGCGACCTGCATCTGCAGTTGATTTGGTGAAATTCCAAAACCGACAGTATAGTCTGGATGAGAGAAGAGTGTTTTCAGATTCGTTTATAAGCCCCCTATGATATATAGGGGGTTTTGTATTGAAGAAAACACACTCCGAAGCATAAGCTATGGAGGTACTTATGTTAAAAACAGTTTTGGAAAATTTGGTTTTCGTGGCAGAATTTCTAGGTATAGTATTTGCCACATTCGTAGTTGCTTATCTATTTGAAAAGGTAGCTAATAAAAAGGCCGGTTACACAGGTCCTATTATTACCACCCAAAAGATTGCTATGATAGGTTTATTTGGTGCTATAAGTACAATTCTTATGATGTTTGAGTTTCCTGTACCGTTTGCACCTACATTTTACAAGCTTGACTTTTCAGAGCTACCTGTAATGATAGTGACTTTCGCTTTTGGACCTGTTGCCGGTATTCTCACAGAGTTCATAAAGATACTCTTAAAGGTAATGTTCAGATCCACATCTACAGCATTTGTAGGTGAACTTGCAAACTTCTGTGTAGGAGCTGCACTTATACTCCCTTCAAGTATTATTTATATTTTTAACAAGACAAGAAAGGGTGCTTTGATAGGAAGTGTTGCCGGTACAATTACAATGGCGGCTTTTGGTTCACTATTTAATGCAGTATACCTTTTACCTAAGTTTGCACAGATGTATGGAATGGATCTTAGTGTACTAGTGGGTATGGGTAGTGCTATAAACCCGGCTGTAACCAATGTTCAAACATTTGCCCTTATGATAGTAGTTCCATTGAATCTTTTAAAAGGTGCAATGGTATCTACACTTACTATTGTTTTATATAAGAAATTTTCACCTATATTAAAACAAAGTAATACATTTAGAGAAGTTAATACAGCAAAATAGTTTTAAATTAACTGGCTTATACTCAGATTTTAAGGAGTATAAGCCATTTTTTTGTAATTTATTAAGTATTATTTAAATTTTAAATATGGATATTTTCTGAATATGATAATTAGAAATTTGAAATAATTAAAAAAATATATTATGATATTAAAAATAACAATAAATAAAATTATAAACAATAAAAAATATATATTATAACAACAATATAAGTATTACACAAATTATAGAATTATATAAATATAATAAAAAAATGTAACAAAAGAGCTATCAACTTGATTGACAAAATTGTTATAAAATAATATTATAATATTGATACAATATAATCGTGAAATTCCAATAAAGTTAGAGAATAGAGTGTGATATAAGGAGTTGTGGAATGCATATAAATTATTATATTAGATGTCCGTGTGTATTTATAAGATACGAAAAAACAGATTTTTGACAATAACTGTAAGAGCTGTTTATAAATGAGCACATCATCCGTATAAAAGTAGACGGTGGTGTGGGCTTTTACAGTTTACAAATATGGTATAGATTTTTTATGCAGATAAAGTTGCTTGCGAAGTTTTTTGCGGGCTGTTTTGTTTGTGTAAAGAAATAAATATATACAATATAAAATACATTCAAATATAAAATAAAGTACTAATTTGATGTAATACATTAAATAGATATATAGGAATTATATTTGGTGTGTTTACAATAAAGGAGGTAATTTGATGAAGAAGAAGAGCATAGTTGGCTATGCCGGCTTACTTGCGGTTTCCGCTCTGTGTTTTTTTGCTTTTCCGGCAACTACACATGCTGCAGAGGGATGGAATAACTCAACAGGAGAGTGGAGATACCTAGATGATACTGACAGCGCAGTGTCTGATGTTTGGCGTAAGTCAGGGGATACTTGGTATTATTTGGGTGAAGATGGAAATATGGTAAGAGATACTTTACTTACCATAGGTGATAATACTTTTTATCTTAAGGCTGATGGAGCTATGGCAGCTAATAGCTGGATACTCACCAAGGATGAAGATGACGAAGAAGGATGGTATTACTTCGGAGCTGACGGAAAAGCCTACAAAGGTAAAGAGGGAAGAGTATATACTCGTGAGGTCAATGGAAAGAGATATCTTTTTGATGAGAATGGAGTAATGCTTACAGGATTCTTTGATGCAGAAGGTAATGCAGTAGAAGATGATAGTCCATTCAAAGCGGCAGTATACTACTTTGGTGATGATGGAGCAATGTTTACAGAACATTGGCTTTTATATTCACAGGTAGGAGAGAATCCGGGATATTCGGAGCTTGGACAAAGAAACTATAGTGAATATGACGAGATGTGGCTATACTTTGGAGCTAATGGTAGAAAGTATGTTGCAAAGACTACAGATCAATCAAAGCAAAGAGAAATAAATGGTAAAGCTTATTTGTTTGATGAGAATGGTGTAATGATACCACAACTCTCACTGACAAATGCAAATATAAGAGCAACAGCAAGCAATGCTAAGGTAAAATATGGTTCACTTGATACAGATGGCGAGCTAAAAGATGATTATTGGACATTTACGGTGCCAAATGAGGAGATGAGTCAGGAGGACTACGATACAGGGGAGCGTAGCTGGTTCAGAACCAGAAAAGATGGCAGTGTAATAAAGGATAGAATAGCTACAGTACTTGGAAGAAGATATGCCTTTGATGAGATAGGACGTATGCAGACAGGCTTTGTAGTTATGTTAGAAGATGGCAGCTTTGGTATCAGATTTGATGTAGATGAGTGGAGTAAGGAAGATTTCCTTGATGATGCTGCTACTACACCTATAGCTGCTATAGATAGAGGTAGCCTATATCTCTTTGGAACAGATGAGTTAAATGATGGTTCAATGATTACAGGAGAGGTTACAGTATCACTTAGAGATACAAACGCTGTATTTGGATTTAGAGATAATGGTAAGGCTATTGGAGCAAAGTGCACACTTGTAAAGAGTGATGGCAAGTTCTACTTCAACGGTTTGAGACTTGATGCAGATGCAGACCTTAAATATGGTATCGTAAAAGATACAAGAACAGGTCATGGCGAATATGTAGTAGTCGGAACTGATGGAAAAGTTGTAAAGGGCAACAAAATCTTAAGAGACGGAGAGGGCAACTGGATAATAGTTTCAAACTCAAAGTTCGTAGCAAGAGTTAGTGATGGTGATAGACCAAGAAAGAAGAATGGAAAATTCTATCACTATGATTCAACAGCTGAAAGGCATAATAGATGGGGAGCAGAAATCACATATGCTACAGATGGAGCATACAACTTAGATAGTGATTTCGTACTCTTTGACAGATAGTTAGAGGAGAGATATGAAGAAAAATAATTTAATGAGGAAGGTTAAACAATTAACAGCCGGTTTGTTAACATCCGCTATGGTGCTGACAGGGGCTCCGTTTGGAAATTTTGTGGCAAGGGCAGCGACAGAATTGCAGCCTAATACTGAATTAAGTACACAGGGTGCTGCTCCCAGGGGTGTAAGTGTAAATCCTAATAACAACAATTACACTTTTGGTTCATCAGCAACAACAGCATATGCTTTTGGAAAGGCAACTGCTTTATATACGTTTCCAATAAGTTACGGTGGAGGAGTAGTCGTTCCAACGAATTTACCTATACACGGAGGTACTAATAGTGGCTATGGTACAGCGGGAGGAGAGGATCCCTTTACTTTTAATATTGCCGCTATAACGGATGAGGCTTATAGATTGAACTGGAGTAGAGGATATTACTCAGATACAGCTTCTACAAAGGCGGAGGCAAAAGATACCGTAGAGTTTCCAACACTGAAATCAGCTTTTGAACAGTCATGGTGGCATGGATATTACGCTTTTGCAAAGCCATATAGAATCGGCAGTAATGTTTCAAGTAAAAATCCAACAGCAGGAACAGAAAATCATGCAAGTGGTACAGGAGCTGATACTGCAGATCCGGTTATAACAAGTTGGGGAGGAGCGTATAATGCTCAGCCGACAGCCGCCACATTCTATGGTTCAAGTACAAAGAAGGCATTACATGCCGGTCTTACATCATATAAAAACGGAGAAGTTTTTAAAATAAAGAAGTCAGCTACTGATACTGATTATGTAGAAGTTAGACAGGAAGTAATGCCTTCGACGGATGATCAGTACATATATGTAAAATATACTGTATACAATAACTACGGCAATCATATTGATCTTATGATTGGTAATGAGTCAGATACTATGCTTGGAGAATGGGATGATGTACCTATTTTTGTTACAAAACATGATAATACAGAAGGGGCAGAAGGTCTGCATTTCCACAATAAAGATCATGCTAATAATAATTCGTCACATGCTGTCTTTGATATAATTTCAAAAGGCAAAGGTATAGGTGGACAGGATGTCGGAATGCAAAGACGTGATGCAAATGATAAAAGCGAAAATAGAGTTTGGGCAGGAAGCTGGTCTAGTACAGCAGGAGTATATCATACAGATTGGGTATTTTCACAGAGCAGACCCGGATATGTAGGTGCCGGACGATATGGCACAGGCTCTGCTGGTGATACAGCAGCGGCGTTCTCAGCTTATTTTGACCTAGAACCACATGAAACAAAGACAACGATTTTTGCTTTGGCTATAAAACCATATGTTATATATGTTGATCCTGCCAATGGAAAAGACGATACAGGAACCGGATTTATGGGTTCTCCGGTGAAGTCAATAAAAAAGGCAATGGAAGTATTGTCAACTAAACCATATGATATCAAAAAAGCATATATATATATACAGGGAAATATAGATAATCAAGGAATTATAGATAATCAAAAAGAGACTATAGTGATTCCGGCAAATAGAGATATTACTATACAGACCGCAGACTATAAGCCACTGGCAAATGCAGCAACTATAAACTTTAATACAGTTCCATTGTATACTGATGATGCTCCTATACCGGAGACTAATACATTTACAATAAAAAGAGATGCTAACTTTACAGGAGCATTGTTTAAGGTGGAGAGTGATAGTTCAACATTGAACTTTTCCAATATAATTCTTGATGGAAATGGTGACAATGTCAAAGCGGCAGCCCCTATAGTAGAGTTATCGGCAGGTAATGTAAAACTGAAAGACAATACTACTATTCAAAACAGTAATGTAGCAAAGGGATTGAACAATGATATTTCTACTGTATCAGAGACTACACCAAAGGCTTCTGCTATAAGTGTAGAGGGTACAGGTGTTCTTACAATGGAGAGCAGTGTAAAGCCAATCTATATTAATAATAATACGGGCAACAGTTCAGGCAGTGATCCTAAGATTCCGGCTATAAATGTATCATCTACAGTAAATCCAACAGTTGCAAGTGCTACAGGAATAGGAGCAGTTAGAGCCAGAGCAATAAATGTTTCAGGCAATGTTAATGTAGTTAATAACGAAGATATACATACAGTAGTAGAAGCATATAAGGTTGATGCTGATGGAACAGAGGTTGCGGTGGCTTCAGTACCTACGGGTGCTACTGTTACTACAACACTTGTAGCTTCAACTACTACAGACCCTAACCCTAAGACTACTATAACAGATAAAACATCAACGACAGTGACTAAGGAAGAGCACAATGATAGCGCTACTACACCGGCAACTAAATATAAGTCTACAACTAAAGTTACTACATCTAAAGCTAATGTAAATCTTGATAAGAGTATGTTGTATGTGCCTAAGGGCAAAACACTTACAGGAAGTATAGGAGTAACAATTTCAGATGTTCCTAATACATCAGATGATAATGATGGTAGACCGGTACTAGACTTTGAAGGTAGAACTTCCGGATCAGCTGCACCATATTCTGCAAGTAATATTACTACTGATGGTGATGGTATTGATCCTAGAATGGGTATGGCAACTGCTAATGTGACTGATGGTACTGGTACAGTTTTAAGTATTCCACAGGTAGATAATTTGGTTTATTTAAGAGCTCAGAAGTACAATTTTACAGTGACCTATATAGATCCGGATGGCAATACGATACCTATTGCAAGCCTTACATCAGGTACAAATACTATTCCGGGAACTTTAGATGCTACAAACACATCTTCATATGCATTTAGGGCGGCATCCGGATCAGCCGTAAATATACCAATGCCAAGTTATACATTCAATGGAACACCAACTGTATTTGACAGTGCTACAGGTGCTTTTGGAACATTGACGGTGGTAACTACTGATCCGATTGCACCTGCTACTACACCTACTAAGGGAACTGTTATTGGAACGACTCCTAATACTCCTTTAGATATTGTCATTTCATTAAAGAAAAATGTAATGAATTATAAGTTTGATTCAAGAGGCGGTACAGCGGTAGCAGAAGTTGTATCTCCTGTAGGAACAATACCAGGTACAATGTCTACTCCTACAAAAGCAGGCTATACATTTACAGGATGGGTAAAGTACACAGATGCAAATAATAATGATGTATTTGATACAGGTGATACAGCCGGAGCAAATGTTGGTACAACTTATCCGGCTTCATCAACAGCAGATACATTCAAATTTTATGCTACCTGGACACCTGATGGAACGCTTTATCCAATAAGCACATATCACAAGAATGTAAACCCTGCATTAGCACTTACATTAGGTTCAGAAATAGACCCTGGATATGTTATTGAATCAGTTGTAGATAAAGATCACGCGATAGTTCCGGGATATATCTATAATTCAGGAAGTGCTACTCCTGTTTCAGCAGGTGAAGTAGAGCCAAATCCAGCAGTAACAGCTGGCGTATCTGAAGGACATTATCACATTTCAAGTATGCCTGCTTCAGCAGTTACTTTGAATTACAAGTACAGTGTTGATCCAAATGCAACATTTACATTTACTGTACGACACATAGATGCAATGGGTAATCTCCTTCCAGGAACTAATGTAGTAACTTCACAAAGAAGAGCAGAGCAGAGTATTACTGCAATGGCAGACAATTCAATAGCCGGTTATACTTATTCAACATACCATATAACATCAGGTGAAAACGATGGTGCAGCCGGAAGCTACGTACTTGGTCTAAATCACCAAGAGATAGTGGGAGGAACTCCAAAAACACCATACATTGTACGTAATGATACATCAACAGGAACTTTTGTGGCATATATGCCAAATCAGGATGTATCTATAGACTATATATATACAGCCGATGCGGGTATGAATTTGGTTAGAAGGTACTATGACAGATTTACTGATAAGATTATAACAAGTCAGGTAGAAGCATCTACACCTTCAGCTAATGTAGCAGCATCAATTCCTACATCAGGAAGTACAGATGGTGATAAGCTGTATGGTTATTTATGGGATACTTCATCAAATGTAGATATAGTAGATATTTCAAATTTAACAGGTCCGGTAAGTGTAGTTCATAATCCTTCAAATGGTGATTTGAGTGGTAGTATGCCTATTAGTGGAAATGGTGTTAGAGCTGACTACAAACTAAGTCATGATGCTTCTAAATGGAGAGATATCAACTTTACAGTAGCAAATACACCAAATAATAATGGTAGTGTGGATGCCCTACCTGTGGGAGCACCGACAAGCTTCTTAGCAAATGATGGAAGTATTGCCGGAAACACATATGCATATACATTTGATAAGCTAAAATCTGAAAACTATGTTCCGGGTGTTACACCAAACAGATACTATAAGTTTGATGGATGGTATCTGGATGCGGCAGCAACACAGCAGGTAAATGGAACAGATACATTCCCAACAGATACAGCACCACTTACACTTTATGCTAAGTTTGTAGAGGATCCAAGTCAGTGGTTTGATATAAACCTTGCAGCAGGAAGCAATGGTTCAATATCAGCTCCTGCAACACTTCATATTCCATATGATTATACATGGAGTCAGATAACAGGACAGTTGCCAACAGCCACACCTGTAGCAAACTACTTGTTTAACGGCTGGAAGGATTCAAACGGAGCTTTCATGCAGGGAACAAGCACACTTACAAACCATGCAACATATACAGCATTCTTTAGTCAGGATCCAAATGTATTTGGAGGTATAGGTTCTATCACTCCAACAGGACATATAGGAAATGACGGAAGTGGCGAGATAGTAATAGACGGTACAACACCCGGTAATGTATATGTTATCAGTGATCCGGATGGAAATATCGTAGCAGTAGTACCTGGGGATTCAGTAGGAAACAGAACAGTAGTTCCAAACCTCATCCCCGGAGCACATTACAATGTACAGGAAGGAAGTCCTGATACTCAGGCTACAGTAGGACAGCCTGTTTCAAGTGTTACAGGCACATCTGTATCAACACCACAGGATGTATATATTCCAACAGTAGATAATAACTACAATATAGGATACGATCCAGATAATGACGGTATGGCACAGATAGTTATAAATCCTGCAGATCCTGATGCAGACTATGCACTCATAGATGAGAATGGAAATGTAGTACAGTATCCGGGAAGTGACAATGGATGGATGACTCCGGTAGGAAGCAATCCTTCAACAGTTACTTTCAACAACTTAAATCCAAATGAAACTTACACAGTGGTGGCAAGAAAGAAGGGCGATAGCACTATTCCAAATCCACTTACAAAGCTTCCTGATGGAAATCAGATAATTGCAAATCCTGGTGATATGGCAGATGCACCTAAGTATGTCGTAGAAACCAAGGAAGGAAGCATTGTATCAGTAGGAACTACAAGTGTAGGAAATGACACATATGATGAAGCAAAAGCAGGAGAGGTAGTGGCAATTCATGCTGATCCTATAAATGCAAATGGCAAGAACTTCCTATATTGGCAGATACTTGCAGGAAGAGCAGTAGGAGTTAGCGGAAAGATAACACAGGCTGACTATACATTTACTCTTTCAAATTCAAATATTGTTTTAAAGGCTGTATACGAGCCAACTAAGGTGGCAGGAGATGATGCAGATCTTACAGAGACAATAAGAGGTGGAAGTGTTGGAGAGTTCGGACTTACTCCGGATCAGATACCTGGACTTGCACATGAACTGACAACACCACTTGACAGATCGCTTATCGGTACAAATGGTGCAACAGTAGAATATAAGGTAGTATTCAATAAGAGAGACGCAAAGACAAATGAGAAAACAGCTGTAAAACCGGTATCAGTTTCAGGTGTAGATCATCCGGATGCACATACCGTTGCATATGGACTTGATATCGAACTTGAGAGATATGTAAATGGAAGACTTGTAAACAATGGCATAATAGCAACAGCATCAAATGCAATGGTAGATGTGATAGCACAGTTACCGGCAGAGGATGTAGACCAGCTTGACTATCAGTTATTTGATGTGACACCTGACAGCTTAGGTAATATCACACCAATAGAAGTAACAATGACAACTGATGTAGCAAACAATGCCGGACTTATAAAGTTCACAGGTAACTTAAAGCATTCATATGTACTTGT
The DNA here is from genome assembly GCF_003589745.1 of Lachnoanaerobaculum umeaense. GTDB lineage: Bacteria > Bacillota > Clostridia > Lachnospirales > Lachnospiraceae > Lachnoanaerobaculum > Lachnoanaerobaculum umeaense. The sequence continues at coordinate 1,351,258 of NZ_CP032364.1, forward strand.
TTACTCAAAGACATTTAAGGTAACATTTGTAGATAATAAGCCTGTACTTAATCACTTATACTTAAATGATACAAGTAGAAACTTCTACAAGAAATTCAAGGTGAGAAGAAAAGAAAATGTTGAGGACAGCTATTATTCAACAGACTATGATGTAGTTACAGCATATGCACAAAATGATGTAGCAAATGGACTTGTAACACCATTTGAAGATATCTATGGTGTACAGTATGACTATGTTAACTGGTCAAAAAAGGAAGATAAGCTTTCAGTATATGATACAACAAGCCCTGTAACAAAGAAGACAGTAGTCTATGCATTCTATACTGATAACAGAAAAGAAGTAGCACAGGCAAGAGTGGATCTTGGTGATACTATAGAAGAGGCAAAGCTTCTTACAGGTGACCCATATCTTAAGGTGGCTGAGGTAGCTGAAATCAATGAAGCTATAGCACATGCACTTGAGACACTTAGACAGGCAAGAGATCTTGTATCTCCTGATGGAACTACATATCTCAGACAGGCAAACTATGCAGAGCTTCAGCAGGCTATAGATGCACTTAGAAGACTTATCGACAAGTATTCAAATACATCTACAGGTAGAGCAGGTGAAAGAAATAGAAGAACCGGTGGTGCCAGTGGTGGTGGTAATTCTTCAAGTGGTAGAGGAAGTAAACTTTTGACACCGGGAGAGAAGTCAACACAGAGTACAGCTATCAATGAGAACAGTAACACAAGATCATTCGTACTTGGTATGGATGGTAACTGGGAAAGAAACAGCGTGACAGGTGGATGGTCATTCGTACTTAACGGAGGAACACCTATCAATGATATGTGGGGTATGATAGTTTTCAATGATGAAGCCGGAAACAAAATATACCGTTGGTATTACTTTGATGCTCGCTCAACTATGGCAACAGGTTGGGTATACGACTCAAAGAATGGTAACTGGTATTATATGAATACTACAGAAGGTCCTGAGCTTGGACAGATGGTAAAGGGCTGGGTAAAAGATACAAATACAAATAAATGGTATTACATGAATGATAATACAGGTATTCTTGATACAGGATGGCATTTAGATAAGCAGGACGGTAGATGGTATTACCTCAACCAAAATGGTGAAATGCTTACAGGATGGCAGAATATTGATGGAAAGTGGTATTACTTCAATACCAATACTCCACAAGATACTTATACATGGGATGCCAATGCTTTCAAGTGGAACTATTTGAACAATAGTGCCAGACCATATGGTTCTATGTATGCAGGAGAGAAGACTCCGGACGGTTATAGCGTAGATGCAAATGGTATTTGGAACTAAGTGACATAGGAGAAGAGATGAAAAGAAAGACAATAAAAGCAAAATTAGCTGCTGTATTGTCTGCCAGTATGGCATTTACCATGCTGGCACCGGCAATGCCGGCGTATGCAGCAGATGCAACTATAATATTCGATTTTGATACCAATACACCTTCATTGGATCCTGGTATTGCTCCACATCAAATTACACATCAAATTACAGTGAGTGGTCCGTTGGGTGCCCTTATAAATACTAATTCAGCAGGTCTTCAGACAGATACAAATGGTGTTTTTCTGCCATGGGGAAATGGAGCAACTGCATATCCAACACAACCAGACGGCAGTGGATATACAGGAACAGTTGGAGGAAAGACTTGGGGTACGGGTGGTCTCGATTTAAAGGGATATAAGATAAGAGGGTTTAGAAAAGCAGCAGGCAATGGCGACTTTCCAAGACCATATTTAGATAGTAAAAGATATCAGAATACAACATACTATGCTACTCTTATTGCTGATGAAAATATTCCTTCAGCAATGAAATTAAGTGAAACTCATGTAAAGGATACTTCAGATCCTAGTACAACATATTTCCCTTCACCAAATAATACTCCAGTTCAATATCCTGTACTTAAGGATATTAATGAAAGACCAAAAGAAATACCGGGATATGTAGTAAGCGGTTTAACCGTTTCAGGTGATGGTATGGCTAGTGTAGCTAAACAAGCAGGATTAACATTGACAGCAGGAGCTACTTCGTTGAGCGTTCCTAATCCATATGTATTGAACTTTAAGACAACAAATAAGGATGTAAATATAGAGTATAAGTATAAAGTCAGTGATGATAAATTTTCATTAAAAGTTGTTGATACAGTATGGAATAATATCGGTAGTGCAGCTCATCCTGCTCGTGGTACGTTAAAGTCTCAGAATCAGAGACCAATTCCGGCAGTTTCAAATAAACAAGTACTTACATCAGTTGATGCTGCTGGCATAAAGGTAAATAGCAAATATGTTCATATAGCATCACCTGCACCAAGTACTCCAAGTAGATATATACTTGATCCTGATAATCCGGTCACTATAAAATATGACTGGGGTACACCAAATAGTACTTCAGGAAAGTTTACAACTGCTAAGGATGGAACTTCAGGCGATATACTTAATATAATACCTGCAAAGGATGATACAGATTATAGATGTATCAAAGTAGGCAATGCCGCTAGTGGTTATGAGATTACCGGACAGATTCCTAACCAGGGAGTAACAGTAACATATAATTACTATGAGAATCCTGACTATTACACTCTTATAAATGTAAAATATGTGGATAATGAGGGTAAAGATATATTCAATAAGGTAAAGGCTGCAAATACAAGTGCATTTATAGATATATCAACTGTTGTACCTCCTGCGGAGCCTAATATAGGGGTAATGTATACAGATGGTGACCATGCATATATGAGAGTGAAGAATACAAGTACAAGTATTGACTATGATATTCCTGTACCGGTATTGAATGATTATATAAGTGCAGGTACAGATATAAGCAAATTGCCAACCATCACTACTGACAAATTAGTAGACTGGAACAGTTCATATACATATATATATACTAATCCAGCCGGTAGAAATCAGACAGCTCCTAATGCAAATCAAGCTGGATGGTCTGCTACGAACCCAAAGTATACTGTAAGTATAGATAAAGATGGTGATGGTACAGGTGAAACACCTTTAAGCAGTGCAAGCTTAGTAGTAACATATACTATTGATCCTAATAAGGTGGCAAATGTTGCTGCTATAGGTGTGGGAACAGGTGATCTTTATACTGATGGAGGCCCTGCAACCGGACATATATATGGAACCCTTCCTACAGATATAAAACAGCTTTCAAGAAAGCCAAGCACAGTTGCAAATCATTATTCATTGGAGATTCAGCAGTCTGATTTACCTACACCTGTACCGGCGACAGGATATAGGTTTGCAGGTTGGAAATATAATGGCACAGATATTACGTCATTCCCTGCTACTATAGATGTTCCTAATTCAGAAAATAATGCATCTATAATAGGTACATTTGAGAAGAATGAAAATCAGTGGAATGAATATAAACTTGCTACAGGGAATTCACATGTAAGGCTTTTAGGTGGAGATAAAGCAACTGTAGTAAATGTTGGAAGTGGAGGGAATTCACTAAATAGTATTCCATTTAGTGCTATAAGTAGTTATACTCAGGGTATGGCTATTTCAGTTGATCCAGGATATACAGTTGAATGGCATACTCAGTCAGATACTGTACTTAATTCTAATTCTAATATAGCAGGAATGAATGGTCAGACATTTACAGCATTTGGTGTAAGTACAGCACCTGAGGCAGTATACACACCCACAATAACAGGTGATTTGAACAATGCAGGTAAACCTGTAATTACTATTGATCCTCTATTACCTGCAGCTATGGATTCAAGATTAAAATATGTTGTTACAGATGCTGATGGTAATGTAGTGGCAGTAGTTCCTGGGTCAAAATTAATGGTAGAAGGTGGAAATATTATGGGAGATTTCCTCACACCTGGAAATACATACAATGTTGCTACAGCACTTTCTACTACTCCAATAGCAGGAAGTCCTATTCCTTTCGGAGCAGCAGGTATCAGTGCAATTAGCACTACACAAATTCCTGTAGCATTAACCCCACAAGTTATAGAAGATCCTTCAAATCCAGGAAGAGCAAGTATTACTATAACACCTACAGCAACTAATACAGAGTATGCATTAGTAGATGACAACGGAAATGAAGTTTATCCATTTACTACACCAACAAATGATACAAGTGGAGTTGGTTCAGTAACATTTGGGAACTTAAATCCTGGAACTACATATCATGTTGTTCCTAGACCTATAGGAAGTAGTGATACTCCTGCACAAAGACAAGCATCAGGTGCAGATTTACCTGTAGCTACAAATAACTTTGGATTAAGTGTAAACACATTTGATGTTACTGTGATTGCAAATAATGCACCACTTCCGGCAAACTTTAAGATAGGTGGACAAACAGAAACAGATATCAATAAACTAAGAAATCTTGCACCCGGAACAGCAGTAGAGATTCTTGCACAGCCACTTGATAATGCTGCAAACACATTTAAAGAGTGGAAAGTTATAAATGGTGATTTCTCAGGAACAACCAATGCCAGAATTACATTCACAATGCCAAATAAACCGGTAAAAATTCAGGCAATATATGATGTTGCAGGTTTAGATTGGGATAATAATGTTTATAATGACAATATAGCATCAGGAAAGCATATCGGTGTTGTAAATCCTATAGTTTCAGACACAGGCAGATTTAGAGTTATTATTGATAAGGACAGTGTTAGCAATCCTTTAAAGGCTCTTGTAGAAGAGACTTTGACAGATCATTACCATCCAATATTTGCTATGACTGCAAGGTTACAGAAACTAGATGTAGCAACTAATGTATGGGAAGACTATCCGGGTGATATTGATCTTGATACAACAGTTGAAACAGGAGCGTTGTTATCAACTAGGGATTATACACTTCATGAGCTTGCAACCGGATCAAATGCGGCTATGGCAGTTAGTGGCGATTTTGAGAATCCTACAACAACATATCCGGGTCAGTTTGATATTACTTTGAAGTCGGGAAAGACTTATATATTTGGTTATACAACACCTGCTATATACAAGATTAAGGTAAGAGATAATAGAGATAATGATCTTATAACAACTCTTACATTGAGATCTACAGAAACTGTACAAGATAAGGCAAGTCTATATTCACATAAGATAACAAGTGATTATATTGATAACAATGGTATTACATGGCACTATGAGGGATTGAGTACAGATAAGGATACATATCAGGATTATGATCCGACATTCAGAGTAACATCAGATGAAACTGTATATGTATTTTACTCAAATGATAAGGCTGAAAGAGCAAAAGCTGAAAAAGACTTAAAGTCTGCAGTAAGTGCCGCACGAAATAATTTAAATAATTACGATGCACCTTCACAGGCATTATTACTAGCACAATTAGCTGATGCACAGGCAATACTTGATAGGATTAATAGGAAGTCATCTACATCTGAACTTGAGGCGGCACTTGATGCATTGAATAATCTTCTTGCTACTCTACAGCCAAGAAAATCTGGCGGTGGCGGCGGTGGCCGTGGAGGTTCAGGCGGTGGCTCAGGCAGTGCCGGCAAAAAGTCAACCGGACAGAACTCAGGTATCAGAGTTGGACTAGATGGTAACTGGGAGCTTACAAATCCTGCTGAGGCTCAGGCTAACCCTGATGGTAGCAAATGGAAATTCAACCTTACAAATGGTGGAAGTGTTACAGGTTGGGCTTACTTGACCTACACGTATGAAGGAAGAACAAAGTCTGAGTGGTATCACTTTGGAAATGACAGCATCATGGATTCAGGATGGTTCTTAGATACAAATAGCAATACTTGGTATTATCTATCTATGGATCATGACGGATTCTTTGGTGAGATGGTAAAGGGATGGCATTATGATGGCCAGGATGGCAGATGGTACTATCTTGATCCAAATAGTGGTGCAATGCACACGGGTTGGAGTAAGATTGGTGGAGAGTTCTATTACTTAAATCCAACTGCACCTGCACAGACATGGTTCTTTGATAATGCTACAGGTAGATGGAATTTTGGTGACATAAAATCTAGACCTCTAGGTTCAATGTATCAGAATGAAAGTACACCTGACGGTTATCATGTAAATGAAAGCGGAGCTTGGAGATAATCTATAGTAAAGCATAGTAATGGGGAGTCACACAAAAGTGTGGCTCCCCTATTTTATAAACTTTATTTTGTTCCAAATATTCTATCGCCTGCATCGCCAAGACCGGGGCATATATAAGCATCAGAGTTTAATTGTCTATCTAAATGACCTACATATATTTGTATATCAGGATGAGCTTCTTCCAGAGCTTTAAGACCTTCAGGAGCTGCAATGATACACATAAATTTTATTTTCTTACCACCATGCTTTTTGATCTGAGAAATGGCATCTATAGCAGAACCTCCGGTTGCTAACATAGGATCTGTTACAACTATGATTCTCTCCTCTATTGGACTTGGAAGCTTACAGTAGTATTCTACCGGTGTATGAGTGGTTTCATCTCTATAAAGTCCTATATGTCCGACCTTTGAAGCAGGAACCAGATTAAGAATACCATCTACCATACCAAGACCTGCTCTAAGTATCGGTACTATTGCCATCTTCCTACCTGAAATCATCTCAGTCATACAAGTTTCGAGCGGAGTTTCAACCTCAACCTCTTCAGTAGGTAGATCATTTAATGCTTCATATCCCATCAGCATTGCAATTTCACCAACAAGTGATCTGAATTCATTGGTTCCTGTAGTCTTATTACGCAATATTGATATTTTATGTTGAACTAATGGATGATTATTAATATAAACTTTTGACATTTTACACCTCAATCTAATTTTTAACTTTTATTATTATAGTTCAAAAAAATATATAAGTACATAGTATTATTTAGTATTAGGAGAATATTTTATAAGCACATAATCTCCAAGTTCATGTGAAACCGGCATTGAAATAAAGATATCTCCACCTGATTCATAGGAGAATACTTTTGGAAATCCTTCGTTTATATCGTTTTCTTTTACCAAAGGAAAATCAGCATCTTCAAAAAGTGTTTTTAAAATATCTACACTCAAAGTCTTTTTATACTCCTCAAAACCGGCAGCTTGTGAGTTACTTGCATTTTCAAGTACTACATCGTCTGACAGTACATAATTTGCAATAGTAAGAGGATCTGCAAAATCTGAAAGTCCTATACTCTTACCATTCTCAAGATTAATATTATTTGTAAAAATGACTTTTTTACTGTTACTACCGTCTTTGGATGTTCCGGTATAAACTATACTCATTCTGTTTCTACTTTGATTTTTAATGCTATAATTTATCTCAGTATTGCTGTCAGGAGTTGAAGATAGTGAGTTAAGAGCAGTCTTAGCATTATCTTCAATCATTGTATTGATAGAATTCTCATTTTTAGAATTAGTCCCACCAAGCTTAGGGTAAGAGACTTTTGACTTATCCTTAGTAAAGCTCTGTGAAGTTTCAGTAATACTATTTTTTGATGTGGTCTTTTTAGTATCTGCCTTTGTTTCAGGAGTTTTATTATCTGTGGAACTTTCAGCGGCAATGGTTGTAGATGACATAGAGCCATTAGCTGAAGCTGTTGTCATAATACTTTTCAAATCAGAATTATCCTTATTTTTACAACCCACAGTAATTATAGGGAGTGAAATAATTGCTAAATATAAAAATAATCTTTTCATTTTACCTCCATAAATAAATGTTTTATTCAATTATATTATACATTAAAATAGTGAAAATAAACATTAAATATAAATTAGGTTTTGCACAACAATATAAGAAGATAGTTAAGTTATATTAAATACAGAGTTTTATATAATTTGTTTAACTAAAAGCATTTTATATGTTAAAATAGTAGTAATAAAGCGAACGGAATTTTGTTTTTAGTAGGAAATTCAATGATATTTTGAAGAAGCAATAGGAGATAAAAATGGCATTTATCAGTATTTTTGATGTACTTGGTCCAAATATGATTGGGCCGTCAAGTTCACATACAGCAGGTGCCTGTGTGATATCTTTTTTGGCAAGAAAAATGATTGGTGGCAACCCTAAGAAGGTGGAGTTTATCTTATATGGCCCCGTCTTCCGTCGAAGTACTATGAAATTTCCGACGTTTCAAATTTTTAGCAAACTATTTAATTTTATACAATTCTTTTAAACCCTTTATTTTAAAGGCTTTTCTTACATAAAAAATAATTTGAAAAAATTGAAAAAATTTTTACAGCATGTTATAATCATAGTACTTCATAGTACTTTACTTTTAGAGGTGTTTATGGCTTATTTTTTGAGAAAAGAAAAGAAGAAAAAAGGTACTTATCTTCAGATGTATGAATCATTTTGGGATAAGGATAAAAAGCAACCAAGAACAAGAAATGTAAAATCTTTTGGTTACGTTGAAGATCTGACTTCAGATGAGATTCCGGATCCGATTAAATTTTATAGCGATTATGTAAAAGAGCAAAATGAGAATAGAACAAAAGTTCTTTCTGAAGAATCCCGTCCTCGTGCATTTTCCACTCCTGTTGAACTTAATATAGGACACTTCTTGCTCTACTCATTGATTGATGAGCTTGATGTTAAGGAAACTATTGATATACTTGCTTCTCAAATGCGTTTTCAGTTCTCTGTATTTGACTTAATTACACAACTTATTTATGCAAGGGTTATATCACCATGCTCTAAGTCAAAGACAGCCTCTCATGTCTTTCCATACATTTACGGCAGCTCTACAATCTCTGAAGACCAAGTATATGACGGGTGTTCTTTCATAGGAGAGTCTTATAAGAAGTACATTGATTTGTTTAATCACTCTTATGAAAAGTATTTTAAAAGAGATTTAAGCAATGTATTTTTCGATTGTACTAATTATTACTTTGAAATTGATCTTCCTAGCGATGACAAGCAAAAGGGACCTTCAAAAGAGAATAGGCACTCTCCGATAATAGGGCAGGCTTTACTTTTAGATGCTGATCTAGTACCTGTCTCCATGCAAATGTATCCCGGAAATGAATCGGAAAAGCCATATATTAGAAAAGTTATTGAAGAAATGAAGCAACGACACAGCGTATCAGGCAAGACAATTCAGGTGGCTGATAAAGGCCTTAATTGTGCAAGAAATATTTATGCTGCAGTTAAAGAAGCTAGTGACGGCTATATATTTTCAAAATCAATACATGGTAAGAATCTAAGTGAAAAGGAAAAGAAATGGGTTCTACTTGAGAATGATACAAATGTCTTTTCTAATTACACTGATGAAAGAGGTAATATATCTTTTCGTCTTAAATCCTGTATTGACAGCTTTGATTACAGTTTTAAAGAGATTGATCCGGAAACAGGAAAAGAGTGTGTTACAAGGTTTTCTGTAAAAGAAAAGCGTATCGTCTCTTATAATCCTAACCTTGCAAAGAAACAAAGGCTTGAAATAATGAAAATGGTCGATAAAGCTTCAAAGTTTTCTACATACAAAAATATCGCTAAAGATGAACTTGGAGATTGTGCTAAATATGTAGACATTATAACTAAAGATAGTACAGGCAAGACAATAAAGCCTATAATAGATTTAAATAAATCTAAGATTGATGAAGATCTTAAATATGCAGGATATAATCTTTTAGTGACATCCGAAATAGATATGGAGCCATTACAGGTATATAAAACATACCATAGCCTATGGAAGATCGAAGAATCTTTTAGACTTACAAAATCATACCTGGATGCAAGACCCGTTTATTTACAGAAAAAAGAAACAATCTATGGGCATTTTTTGATATGCTACCTTAGCTTGTTTCTTTTAAGAGTATTAGAAATCAAGTGTTTCAAGAATAAAATAAACTCTTATGACTTGATCAACTTTATGCGTGATTTTAGGGTGGTAAATAAAGGTGATGATACATATATCAATATATCAAGAAACCAGGCCGTTAACGAAAAGGTTAAAAAACTGGTTGGTTTTAGTAACCTTGATGCCCTCTATTTAACCAAAGCTGAAGTCGACAATTTCTTTCAAAACTGCATGCTCTTGTATACCTAGAGTACTAGGTTTTGAGAGAAACGACGGAAGTCAGGTTATACATTAAAATAGTGAAAATAAACATTAAATATAAATTAGGTTTTGCACAACAATATAAGAAGATAGTTAAGTTATATTAAATACAGAGTTTTATATAATTTGTTTAACTAAAAGCATTTTATATGTTAAAATAGTAGTAATAAAGCGAACGGAATTTTGTTTTTAGTAGGAAATTCAATGATATTTTGAAGAAGCAATAGGAGATAAAAATGGCATTTATCAGTATTTTTGATGTACTTGGTCCAAATATGATTGGGCCGTCAAGTTCACATACAGCAGGTGCCTGTGTGATATCTTTTTTGGCAAGAAAAATGATTGGTGGCAACCCTAAGAAGGTGGAGTTTATCTTATATGGCTCTTTTGCCAATACATATAAAGGACATGGAACAGACAGGGCTTTACTTGGTGGACTTATGGGATTTGGTACAGATGATGTAAGAATTAGAGATTCATTCCATATTGCAAGTGAGAGAGGAATTGAGTATAAATTCACACCAAATAGTGAGTTAACAGAGATTCATCCAAATACTGTTGATGTATGTATGGAAGATGAAGAAGGTAGAAAGGTTACAGTCAGAGGTGAGTCACTAGGTGGTGGAAAGGTTAGGATAGTTAAGATTGACCAGGTAGATATAGACTTCTCAGGTGAGTACAGTGCCATTATAGCAGTACATATGGATAGACCCGGAGTTATAGCTTATATTACCAAGGCACTTAGTGAGAATAATATAAATATCGCATTTATGAAACTCTATAGAGAGTCGAAGGGAAATAGGGCATATACTATTATAGAGTCTGATGAAAGAATTCCGGATGATATAAAGGTAGGGTTATTTAAAAACAAAAATATATCACAGGTTATGATAGTTCAATAGGAGATTTTATGGATTTTAGTAATGCAAGAGAACTTTTGGAACTTTGTGATAAAAACAATTTATTAATTTCTGAAATAATGAAGATAAGAGAATGTTATGAAAGCACAAGTTCAAAAGAAGAAATAAAAAATAAAATGAATAGAGTTCTTGAAATTATGAGAGACTCTGCAACAACACCTATAAAGACTCCAATGAAATCTATGGGCGGTCTTATAGGTGGAGAGGCGAGAAATATACATGAACATATGGAGCAGGGTAAAAATATAGGCGGATCTATGCTTAGCAGAGCTATGATGTATGCTATGGCTGTACTTGAGTGTAATGCCTCAATGGGACTTATAGTGGCAGCACCTACAGCAGGATCTTCAGGCGTAGTACCGGGACTGCTTTTGGCAATGCAGGATGAGTATGATATTACTAATGAAAAGATAATTGATGCCTTGTTCACATCAGGTGCTATAGGCTATCTTGCAATGCGAAATGCTACAGTTGCAGGAGCAGTTGGAGGATGTCAGGCAGAGATGGGTGTAGCTGCCGCTATGGCTGCTGCAGGTGCTGTTGAGCTTATGGGAGGTACTCCAAGGCAATGTCTGGATGCGGCATCTACTGTACTTATGAACATGTTGGGACTTGTATGTGATCCGGTAGGCGGACTTGTGGAATATCCTTGTCAAAATAGAAATGTTGCAGGAGTTGCCAATGCCTTGGTTGCAGCAGAGATGTCACTTGCAGGTATAACTCAGCTAATACCTTTTGATGAAATGCTTGATACTATGTATAAAGTTGGAAAGAGAATGCCGGTTGAGCTAAGAGAAACAGCACTTGGTGGATGTGCAGTTACGCCAAGTGCTTGTGAAGCCTGTGGTAAATGTAGATAAAATGTTAGTATAAAAGAGCCGTAGAGCAATCCATGATATGTAACGATTCTTTAATAAAATGTAGGGCGTGTAAAAATATAAATTCATTTTTACACGTCTCTTTTTATTTTGGCATTATTGCTTTTTTTTCATTATATTCGTATAATATAAGATTATATGAGTCTACCTGGGCAACAGCTGTTACAAAGAGTAAGGAGTTTAATGAAAGAAGATAAGTATAACTTTCTAGATGAAAATATAGAAACACAAATTGATAAACCGGCTGATTTTACATCACCGGAAAGTTTACATGAAAAACTTATAAATATCATATTGCATTATCATCCTTCAGATGATATCTCTATGATAACTAAAGCTTATGAGTTGGCAAAAAAAGCACATAATAATCAAAAGAGAAAATCAGGTGAACCGTATATCATTCACCCTATTTGTGTTGCCATTATTCTTGCTGAGCTTGAGCTGGATAAAGAGACTATAGCAGCCGGACTTTTACATGATGTAATCGAAGATACTGCTATTTCATTTAAAGAGTTGTCTGATATGTTTGGAGTGGATGTTGCCAATCTTGTGGATGGAGTTACAAAGCTGACACAGCTTTCTCTAAAAAATGATAAGATAGAAATGCAGGCTGAAAATCTTCGAAAAATGTTTTTGGCTATGGCAAAGGACATTAGAGTTATTCTTATAAAACTTGCCGATAGGCTCCATAATATGCGTACACTTCAATATATGAAGCCTGAAAAGCAAAAGGAAAAAGCAAGGGAGACTATGGATATATATTCCCCTATTGCTCAAAGACTTGGTATTTCCAAAATAAAAGTAGAACTGGATGACCTTTCGTTAAAGTATCTACATCCCGATGTATACTATGATCTATCTGAAAAGTTGGCATTTAGAAAAGAACAAAGGCAACAATTTGTAGACTATATAATACAGAAGTTCAGTGAACATCTGTCAGAAATAAAAATAAAGTTTCAAATAAATGGTAGGGTAAAACATTTATTTTCTATTTATAAAAAGATGGTAAATCAAAATAAGACTTTGGATCAGATTTATGATGTATTTGCTATCAGAATAATTGTAGAGGATGTAGCTGCATGTTATTTAGCATTGGGTACGGCACATGAAATATATAAACCTATTCCTGGAAGATTCAAAGATTATATAGCAATGCCAAAGCCTAATATGTATCAGTCATTGCATACCACATTAATATCTGATACCGGCCAGCCTTTTGAAGTACAAATAAGAACCTTTGAAATGCATAAGACTGCAGAGTTCGGTATTGCCGCACACTGGAAATATAAGGAGAGTGGAAGCGGATCTGTCGCAAAGGGTTCAGAAGATGCTAAGATGAACTGGTTAAGACAAATCCTTGAGTGGCAAAAGGATACCTCAGACAATGCTGAATATCTTAAGGTTATAAAGAGCGATTTGGATCTGTTCTCAGACAGCGTATATTGTTTTACTCCAAATGGTGATGTTAAAAACTTGCCTGCAGGTTCAAACCCCATAGATTTCGCATACTCCATTCACTCTGCTGTAGGTAATAAGATGGTAGGTGCCAGAGTAAATGGAAAACTTGTAAATATTGACTACCCTCTAAAAAGCGGTGACAGAGTGGAGATCATAACCTCTCAAAACTCTAAAGGACCAAGTAGGGATTGGTTAAATATTATAAAGTCAAATCAAGCAAGGACAAAGATACAACAGTGGTTCAAGAATGAATTAAAGGAAGATAATATAATTCGTGGTAAGGAATTGCTTGAAAAGTATTGTAAAGCCAAGGGAATAAACTGGCCTGAGATCAATAAACCTCAGTTCCAGGAAAAGGTAATGAAACGATATGCCATCAAAGACTGGGATTCTATTTTGGCGTCCTTAGGGCATGGTGGTTTAAAAGAGGGCCAAGTCATCAATAAGATGCAGGAAGAGCAAAAGAAGGTTGCTAAAAAAGATATTTCAGAATCTGCTCTTTTGGAAAGCCTTAGTGATAATGCGGCTAATACCAATATTCGAAAAAAATCTAAAAATGGTATCACCGTAAAGGGGATAGAAGATATAGCAGTAAGATTCTCAAAATGTTGTAATCCTGTTCCCGGTGATGAAATAGTAGGTTTTATTACAAGAGGTAGAGGGGTATCTATACATAGAACTGACTGTATAAATGTAATGAACCTTCCTTCGGATGACAGAACAAGACTTATACCCGCTGAATGGCAAGAATTTGAGGATTCTAAACTGGAGGAAAAATACCAGACAGAGCTTCAGATTTACGCTCATAATCGTACAGGACTTATTTTTGATATCATTAAAATCTTCAGTGAAAATAATATTACTATCAACAATATGAATGCACGAACAAATAAACAAGATGTTTCCACCATAAATCTGGTCTTTGATATAAAGGGAAGAGAACAACTGACTTCTCTTATAGGAAAAATGAGACAGATTGCAGGTGTAATAGATATTGAAAGGGCTACAGGCTAATGGATAAAATAGGAGTATATGTAATGCCACTTGGTCCGGTACAGACCAATGTGTTTATAGCATATAATAAAGAAAGTTTAGAATGTTTGATAGTTGATCCGTCTGCAGAGAGCGATAAAATTATCAATGTAATAGAAGAACATAAATTAAAACCAAGTGCAATACTGCTTACACATGGGCATTTTGACCATATAATGGCAGTAAATGATTTATTGGCAAAATATGATATTAAAGTTTACATATCAAAGTTCGATGAGGAAATGCTCTCAGACAGTCGTAAATCCGGAGGAAGTTCATTTATAGGTAGCGGATATGTTACAAAAGCTGATGTTTTATTGGAAGATGGTGACATAATCCATCTACTTGGTAAGGATATAAAATTTATAGCAACTCCGGGACATACAAAGGGTTCAGGTTGTTACTATATGGAAGATGAAAAAATACTCTTCTCAGGTGACACAGTTTTTAGGGAGGATTGTGGTAGAACAGATCTTTATGGAGGTGACAATCCATCAATAGTAAGATCTATTTATGAAAAGGTTCTTACATTGCCTGAGGATGTAAATATATTGCCCGGACATATGGAAATGACTACTGTAGGTCATGAAAAAATATATAATCCTGTTGCAGATTACGTAAAGAGATATGGGATAGATAAATGATTTCACTTGTATTAGAGGATATGACCTTTGAACAGGATATCAGAGAACTTTTGATGGCATTTTATCCCGGTGAAAAATATATTTATACAGATGAAGATTCAATACTTTCACTGTTTTTATCAAAGGATAGCAAAAGTTATAATATCAAAATAAAAAGTGAAGATAATGTGTTGGAGTTTATTTCTCCGCTTAGAGAAACCAAGTTTGATACCAAAAATGATTTAAAAAGAAATATATATGAAAATCTATTAAATCTTGGAAATGCAGATCTTCCTTGGGGTACGCTAACCGGTATAAGACCTACAAAGATAGTAATGGAGATGCTTGAAAACAATATGCCTTTGGAAGATATAAAAAAGCATTTAAAAGATATCTATCTGGTAGGAGATAAAAGAATTAAGCTTTGTATTGAGACGGCAAAAAATGAATTTAATATATTAAAAAAGGTAGATTATAAAAATGGGTATAGCTTATATATAGGCATACCCTTTTGTCCGACAAGATGTTTATACTGTTCTTTTACATCTTATTCCATTACACAGTGGAAGAAAGATACAGATACTTATATTGAGGCACTTTGTAAAGAGCTTATAGCAGTATCAAAGATGTATGCGGATAAAAAACTTCAAACAATTTATATGGGTGGTGGAACACCGACTTCACTTGAAGGATACCAATTATCAAAGATTTTAAATGTTGTAAAGAATAATTTTGATCTTTCAAACATTTTAGAATTAACTGTAGAGGCAGGAAGGCCGGACAGTATAACAAGAGAAAAACTCGAAGCGTTAAAAGCGGCAGGAGTGGATAGAATTTCTATAAATCCACAAACTATGCAGCAAAAAACGCTAGATCTTATTGGAAGACAGCATACCATTAAAGATATATATGAAAGTTATAGGCTTGCCAGAGATGTCGGATTTGAAAATATAAATATGGACTTTATAATCGGATTAAATGGTGAGACTTTGGAGGATGTTATTGACAGTTTTACCAAGGTGAAGTCATTTGATCCTGAATCTATTACCATACATTCTCTTGCATTAAAGAGAGCAGCCAGGTTAAATACAGAAAATAAAAGAGAGATTATGGACAATGATCTTATTTTATCAATGATAAATACAGCAACCGATACATGTGCAGATTTGGGATTGGAGCCGTATTACTTGTATAGGCAAAAAAATATGGCTGGTAATCTTGAAAATATAGGATTTTCAAAGCCGGGTAAAGAATGTCTCTATAATATATTGATTATGGAAGAAAAACAGACTATCATAGCTTGTGGAGCAGGCACATCAAGTAAGATAGTATTTGGTGACGGCAGAATTGAGAGAATCGAAAATGTCAAGGATCCAAAACTTTATATAGAAAGACTTGATGAAATGATAATGAGAAAGGAAAGTATGCATGGCATTGATTAAAAAAGGTGTCACAGGAATGAAAGATATTCTCCCTGAGGAAATGATTATCAGGGATTATTTGATAAATATAATAAAAAAGACTTATGGAAGTTTTGGCTTTACATCAATAGAGACTCCGGCTATGGAGCATATTGAAAATCTTTTAAGTAAGCAGGGTGGTGACAATGAAAAGCTTATTTTCAAGGTTCTAAAAAGGGGAGAAAAATTAAAGCTTGATGATGTTAAGGATGAGAATGATTTGGTAGATGCAGGACTTAGATATGACCTTACATTACCACTGGCCAGATACTATTCAAATAATCAGGCAAATCTTCCAAATCCATTTAAAGCTTTGCAGATAGGTAATGTATATAGGGCCGACAGACCTCAGAAAGGTAGATTCAGACAGTTTACGCAATGTGATATAGATATCCTTGGTGAGGCTTCAAATCTTGCAGAAATAGAGCTTATACTTGCTACAACCAAGGCGCTTAGTGAGATTGCAAAGGGAAAGAAGTTCACTGTAAGAATCAATGACAGACGAATTCTTCTGGCAATGGCACTTTTTGCGGGCTATTCAGAAGATAATATAAGTAATGTATTTATTATCCTTGATAAGATGGATAAAATAGGACTTGATGGCGTCAGAAAAGAATTGATAGAGCTTGACGGAGCAGATAAATGTGAGAAGTATCTAAATCTTTTTGATGGATTGTCTAATGACACAAAGGCTCTTTTATCTTTAAAGGAAAGTTTGAACGGATTTATTGAAGATGGTGTACTGGATAGCCTATCTGAGATAATGAATACAGTACTGGATGTAAAAGAAAATGATTTTTCACTGGAGTTTGATCCTACTTTGGTTCGTGGTATGGGATACTATACAGGAACGATCTTTGAAGTAAGTATGGAGGGATTCTCGGGTTCAGTAGCAGGTGGCGGAAGATATGACAAGATGATTGGAAAATTCACAGGAAGTGATACACCTGCATGCGGTTTTTCTATCGGTTTTGAAAGAATCATCACAATACTTATGGACTCAGGATTTAAGATACCTGATGAAAGTAAAAAAATTGCATTCCTTTATGAAAAGAACATTGATGCAAATATATTAACATCTATATTAAAAGATGCATCAGCTCTTAGAGAAGCAGGAAATATCGTCTTGGTTTCAAAGATGAATAAGAATAAGAAGTTCCAAAAAGAGGGGCTTGAAAAACAAGGATATATAGAATTTAAAGAATTTTATAGAGAAGCTTTAAAATAGTGAGGAGATAAAAATGGCAGAATCAATGCTTGGCTTAAAGAGAAGCCATAGATGTGCAGAGGTGGTTAATGCACCACTTGAAAATGAAGTTACAGTAATGGGCTGGGTTCAAAAGAACCGTAACAAAGGTGGAATTATATTCTGTGATTTAAGAGACCGTTCAGGTATTTTACAGATCATTTTTGAAGAAGATGAATGTGGCAGCGAAGTGTTTAACAAAGCCATGAAGCTTAAGCAGGAGTTCTGTATAGCCGTTACCGGAATATTGAAAAAGAGAGATGGTGCTTTTAATGAATCACTTGAGACCGGGGAGCTTGAGGTAAGAGCAAAGGGACTAAGGATACTTTCAGAGTCTGAGACACCTCCATTCCATATAGAGGAAGATTCAAAAACAAAGGAAGAGCTAAGATTAAAGTACAGATTCCTTGACCTTAGAAGACCTGACCTTCAAAGAAACCTAATGGTAAGAAGTAAGGTGGCTACAACTACAAGAAACTTTCTTGCAGAAAACGGATTTTTAGAGATTGAAACACCTACACTGATAAAGAGCTCACCTGAGGGTGCAAGAGATTATCTTGTGCCAAGCCGTGTATATCCGGGAAGTTTCTATGCACTTCCACAGTCACCTCAGCTTTTTAAGCAGCTTTTAATGGTATCCGGATATGACAGATATTTCCAGCTTGCAAGATGCTATAGAGACGAAGATCTTAGAGCAGACAGACAGCCTGAGTTTACTCAGATAGATATGGAGCTTTCATTTGTTGATGTGGATGATGTTTTGGATGTAAATGAGAGACTCTTACAGAGACTTTTCAAGGATGTACTTAATGTTGATGTAAAACTTCCAATACAGAGAATGACATGGCAGGAAGCTATGGACAGGTTTGGTTCAGATAAGCCTGACCTTAGATTTGGTATGGAATTAAAGGATGTTTCAAGTGTTGTTGCAAACTCTGAATTTGCAGTATTTAAGAATGCTTTGGCAGCCGGTGGCAGTGTAAGAGGTATCAATGCTACAGGCCAGGCAGGCATGCCAAGAAAGAAGATAGATGCTCTTGTAGAGTTTGTTAAGAGCTACAGAGCTAAGGGACTTGCATATATGGCTATCGAGTCTGATGGAAATATCAAGTCTTCATTTGCAAAATTTATGACTGAATCTGAAATAGAAGGTCTTAAGCAGGCTATGGATGCTAAACCCGGAGATATGCTCTTCTTTGCTGCCGACAGCAATAAGGTTGTTTGGGATACTCTTGGTGCTCTAAGAGTTGAGCTTGCAAGTCAGCTTGGACTTTTAAAGAAGGATGACTACAGATTCCTTTGGGTTACAGAATTCCCACTTCTTGAGTGGTCAGAGGAAGAAAATAGATTTAAGGCAATGCACCATCCGTTTACCGCACCTATGGATGAGGATTGGCAGTATATTGATTCAGATCCGGGTAGAGTAAGGGCAAAGGCTTATGATATTGTACTTAACGGTACTGAGATAGGTGGAGGTTCAGTAAGAATCCACCAAGGTGATGTTCAGGCAAAGATGTTTGATGTACTTGGACTTTCAAAAGAAGTTGCACAGGAAAGATTCGGTTATCTTCTTGATGCGTTCAAGTATGGCGTACCACCTCATGCAGGACTTGCGTATGGTCTTGACAGAGTGGTAATGCTTATGGTTGAGGCTGACTCTATAAGAGATGTTATTGCATTCCCTAAAGTAAAGGATGCGTCAGATCTTATGACGAATGCTCCTGATAAAGTGGATGATGCACAGCTTAAGGAACTTGGACTTATAATAAAGAGCGAATAGTAAACTTAATATTTATGCTGTTGTGGGGATTATATGGAAGATGTAAAGATACTGGTAGTTGATGATGAAGCCAGAATGAGAAAACTTGTAAAAGATTTTCTCTCTATTAAAGGATTTATAGTTTTGGAAGCTGAAGATGGTGAGGAAGCTTTGAAAGTCTTTGATTCTAATAAGGATATAAAGCTGATTCTATTAGATGTAATGATGCCAAAACTTGACGGCTTTGAGACATTAGAAGTTATAAGACAGTATTCCAAAGTACCGGTTATGATGTTGACTGCAAGAAGTGAAGAAAGAGATGAGCTTGAAGGATATAAGCTTGGAGTGGATGAATATATTACAAAGCCTTTTTCACCTAAGATACTTGTAGCCAGAGTTGAGGCAGTACTTAGAAGAACTTTGGGTGAGTCCGAAGAAAAACTTATAGCCGGTGCGATTGAGATAGATAAGATTGCACGCAGTGTTTATATAGATCAAAAGCCGGTTGAACTCAGTCTAAAGGAATATGAGCTTTTGACATATTTTATTGAAAATAAAGGAATTGCACTGTCCCGTGAAAAGATTCTCAGTTCAGTATGGAACTATGACTATTTTGGAGATGCCAGAACCATTGATACCCATGTAAAAAAACTTCGTGCCAAGATGGGTGAGCGAGGTGACTATATCAAAACTGTATGGGGCATGGGCTATAAGTTTGAGATAACGCCATAAATATATAAAATCATACTAAATAAAAATTATACAAATATAGATAAGGAGCATTTATGACAAAGATAAGGACAAGATATGCACCAAGTCCTACAGGAAGAATGCATGTTGGAAATCTTAGAACCGCATTGTATGCGTATTTAATTGCAAAGCATGAGGGTGGAGATTTTCTACTTAGAATAGAAGATACAGATCAGGAAAGATATGTCGAAGGTGCCACAGAGATCATCTATAGAACATTGGCAGAAACAGGGCTTATACATGATGAAGGTCCTGATAAGGATGGAGGTTGTGGACCATATGTACAAAGTGAAAGACAAAAACAGGGGCTTTACCTTGAGTATGCCAAAAAGCTTATAGAAAAGAAGCAGGCATACTATTGTTTCTGTACTCCCGAAAGACTTAATTCACTCAGATCAAATGTGAATGGAGAGGAAATCATGAAATATGATAAGCATTGCCTTTCACTGTCTGATGAAGAAATAAAGAATAATCTTGAACGTGGTATACCATATGTAATTCGCCAAAATAATCCTACAACAGGAACCACATCTTTCCATGATGATATCTATGGTGATATCACAGTGGATAATTCAGAACTTGATGATATGGTACTTATAAAGTCAGACGGTTATCCTACCTATAATTTTGCTAATGTTGTAGATGACCATCTTATGGGAATCACACATGTTGTAAGAGGAAATGAGTATCTTTCATCATCACCTAAGTACAACCGATTATATGAGGCATTTGGCTGGGATGTACCTACATATGTTCACTGTCCTTTGATAACAAATGAAGAGCATAAAAAACTTTCAAAGAGAAGTGGGCATTCCTCATTTGAGGATCTTATTGAACAGGGGTATGTATCTGAGGCTATAGTAAACTTTGTAGCCTTACTTGGATGGTCACCGGAAGATGATAAAGAAATATTCTCATTAGATGAGCTTATAAAGGCATTTGATTATAAGCATATTTCGAAATCACCTGCAGTCTTTGACATGGTTAAACTTTCTTGGATGAATGGCGAGTATTTAAAGAATATGAGCGAGGAGGATTTCTTTATACTTGCAGAACCTTATATTAAGGAAGTGATTAAAAAGCCTCTTGATTTAAAGAAGATTTCAAATATGGTAAAGACTAGAATAGAAGTTTTGCCACAAATTTCTTCACATATTGATTTCTTTGAAGAGCTTCCTGAATATGACATAGAAATGTATACTCATAAGAAGATGAAAACAAATTCTGAGAATTCATTATCTCTTTTGAATGAGGTATTGCCACTTCTTGAAAGTACAGAAGATTATACAAATGATAATCTTTTTGCTATCTTACAGGAATTTGGTAAGGAGCATGAATATAAGACAGGATTTATTATGTGGCCAATAAGAACAGCACTTTCAGGAAAGCAAATGACTCCGGCAGGTGCTACAGAAATTATGGAAGTTCTTGGGAAAGATGAATCAATAAGAAGGATTAAGATTGGAATTGATAAATTACAGCAGTAATCAAAAGAAAGCCATAGAGCATGGGGATGGGCCCTTGATGGTATTGGCTGGACCCGGCTCCGGAAAAACCTTTGTGATCACACATAGAATAAAATATCTCATAGAGGGGCTGGGTATAAACCCGGCCCATATTTTGGTTGTAACCTTTTCAAGAGCTGCAGCCAAGGAAATGAAAGACAGATTTGAAAGACTCTACAATAAAAGCCTTGTAACTTTTGGTACATTCCATTCAGTGTTTTTTAGCCTCTTAAAGACTGCCTATGGTTTTACATCTGAACAGATTGCCTCAGATGAGCTAAGGTATTCACTTATAAAAGACTTGATAAAGAAAAACTCTATTATGAATGAGGACATTAACAATCTATCAGGTAATCTTTTAAACGAAATAGCACTTATAAAACAGGACAATATTAACATAAAAAATTATTATTCAAACAGTATTGCAAGTGATGTTTTTAAAAAATTATATAGAGAGTATGAGGCTGAACTGGAAGTCAGAAATAAATTGGACTTTGAAGATATGCTTTCTTTGACATATGAGCTTTTAAATGGAAGGAAGGATATTTTAGAGGCAATACAAAACAGATATAGATATATTTTAGTAGATGAATTTCAGGATATAAATTTTTTGCAATATAATATCATAAAACTTATGGCGGGAAAAGATCAAAACATTACAGTTGTAGGGGATGATGATCAGTCCATATATAGATTTAGAGGGGCTAGACCTGAGATAATGTTCGGTTTTGAAAGAGACTTTAGAAATGTTTCAAAAGTTTTTCTTGATATTAACTTCAGATCCAGTACTCAAATAGTTGATGCTTCAACTAAACTTATATCATTTAATAGTAAGAGATTTCCAAAAACTTTTACAGCAAAGAATGGATCTGGAGCACCTGTATCTGTGATAGAATTTAAAAATCCATTTTCTGAGGTAAATACTATAGTTAATGATATCAGGGAATATATAAAAGCAAATCAGGATATAAATAATATTGCGGTGCTTTATCGCACCAACCTTTCCCCAAGGCTTTTAATAGAAAGAATGATGAAAAACAATATTCCTTTTACTATTAGAGATGCTATACCAAATCTTTTTGAACATTGGGTGTCAAAGGATATTATATCCTATATAAAACTTGCTCTAAATATGGGAAATAAGACAGATTTACTTCTTATTTCAAACAAACCCAACCGATATATAAGCAGGGATTCACTTTCCTCATCAAAGGCAAATATTGAGACTTTATTTGACTATTACGAGGATAAAAGCTACATGATCAAGAGAATAATAGAACTTAGAGAGCATTTAAGAACCATAAAGAATTTGAAACCTTCGACTGCTCTTAGATATATAAGGACTGTAGTGGGATATAATGAGTATATAGAAGAGTATTGTGATATGAATGGTATAGAAAGTGATGACTGCTATACTATTTTAGGCGATTTGGAAAACAGTGCGTCTGAGTATAATACATTTAACGACTGGTTTGTTCACATGGAAGAGTATAAGAAAGAATTAATTGAGGCGAGAAAAAAATCGAATGAGAATGATAATGGTGTAAGACTTATGACCTTTCATTCCTCAAAGGGGTTGGAATTTGATATTGTTTATATTATAGATGTAAATGAGGGCAGTGTACCTTATAAAAAAGCAAAGGGTGTTGATGAGATTGAGGAAGAACGAAGGATGTTCTATGTTGCAATGACAAGAGCCAGACAGAAGCTTTTTATTTGTTACTGTAAGGAAAATTTTGGAAAATCCATTGGAAAGTCAGAATTTATAATAGAACTTTCTTCCAATGTTAAGTCATAGAGAGGTATATATGATAAAGAAATTCAGTCATTCTCTGCGGATGAAGATAACATTAATAATATTGATTCTTATTTCGATACTATTACTTTCCATAGGTATTTTAAATAATTTTGGACTACCATGGTTTTATCAAAATGAAAAGGTAAGTGAGATAAAGGAGGCATACATTAAAATAGATGATGAGGTGATGAAAATTGGATCCTCAGGCCAGCATATCATTGATGAAAGTAGTGATAAATCTGTTATTAATGAAAGACTTAAAAATATTATTATGGATTATTCAAATAAATATAACATAACCATTGCTTTGGTAGATTCTTTTACAAATAAGGCCATATATTCCTCAGCAAGAGAAGGTGACGGTCTGATAAGCAGAATTCAAGACGGTTTCATAGGTAATAAATATCAAAATATATTATATAAAAATGATAATTATGCCATTATACTTCATCAGACTATGCAAAAGAGTTCCTTTATAGAAGGATTTGGATATTGTAGCGACAATCAGACCATAGTTATTATGTCCACTCCGGTAGCCAGTTTGAAAGAAAGTGTAAATATATCAAACAGATTTCTTATATATATGGCAATTATCGGTTTTATTATCACTGTAATCATGACCTTTGTCATTGCAAAGATGATTACACAGCCTATTTTACAGCTGGCTGAAATATCAAATAAAATGGGAAAGCTTGATTTTACTGCAAAGTATAACGGAAACAGAAGTGATGAAATACAGACACTTGGTCAAAATATGAACTTTATGTCAGACAGGCTCAAAAATGCAATAGAGGAGCTTCAAGAAGCAAATGAGCTTCTAAAAGAAGATATTAAAAGAAAAGAAGCTATAGATGAGATGAGAAAGGATTTTATTGCCAATGTCTCACATGAGCTAAAAACCCCTATTGCACTTATTCAAGGATATGCAGAAGGACTAAATGAAGGATTATGTGAGGATGAGGAGAGCAGAAAGTACTATGCCGAGGTAATAATGGATGAAAGTGAAAAGATGAATAAGATGGTAAAACAGCTTCTTACACTTTCTTCACTTGAGTCAGGAAACAGTATCTTACATAAGGAAAACTTCAATGTCACATCACTTATTACTAGCGTTTTAGGATCAATATCAATACTTATAGGTGAGAAAAATGTAAATATTATATTTGACTCCACTAAGGATATATACATGTTTGCCGATGAATTCAAGATAGAAGAAGTAATCACAAATTATATCAGCAATGCAATATACCATGTAAAGGACTTTGGAGAAATTAAAATTAATGTATTCTATGATAGTGATAGTATAATTTTTAGTGTCTTTAACACAGGAAAGTCTATCCCTGAAAAGGATATAAGCAATGTTTGGGAAAAGTTCTTTAAGGTAGATAAGGCACATTCCAGAGCGTATGGAGGCAGCGGTATTGGACTTTCCATAGTCAAGGCAATAGTTGAAGCACATAATGGTAGTGTTGCTGTAAAAAATATATCAGATGGTGTAGAGTTTAGCTTTAAGATACCAAAGGCATGATATGACAATTGATGAATTTAATATAAAAAATAATAATAAGCAAAGATATGGTTTCACTACAGGCACTACAGCAACTGCTGCTGCAATAGCTTCAACATATCTTTATCTAAATGAAAAAAAAGATATGGTGGATGTAGAGCTTCCTATAGGTATAGCATTAAGTGTGCCAATAGAGTACTCAAAATCAGAGGATAACTTGTATATATCAGGTGTAATAAAGTATGCCGGAGATGATCCTGATGTTACTGACGGAGCTTTAATTAGTGCTAAGCTGGAATTTATAAAAAATGAGAATACTTTGGATTTTCGTTTCTTTGCCGGAGAGGGTGTGGGTACATTTACAAAAGACGGCCTTGCGTTACCTAAGGGTGAACCCGCAATCAACCCTGTTCCAAGACAGATGATAATTGACAATCTTTCCAAAGTTTTAGAAAACACTAATTTCTGTGGTATTATAAATATCACCATCAGTGTAAAAGATGGAGCTGATATTGCCAAAAAGACATTTAATGAAAGGCTTGGCATTGTTGGCGGTATTTCAATTCTTGGTACTTCAGGTCTGGTGTTACCTATGAGTAAAACTGCACTTTTAGAAACTATAGAGGCTGATATAAAGTTTAGACTAAAAAATTCAATAGATAAAAAGATATACCTTTCCCCCGGGAATATAGGTGCAAAATTCTTAGAGAATAACTTTACCATTAGCAGTAGTGAAGTAGCAATAATTAGTAATTTTATTGGTGAAAGCATTGACTATGCCATATCAAATGATGCAAAGGAGATTATTCTATGTGGAGATATTGGCAAGTTAATAAAACTATCAGGTGGAATAATGAATACACATTCAAATGATTCAGATTCACGCCTTGAACTATTGATAGCTGCTATAATCAAATTAGCTTTAAGAGAAGGTATGAATTTTATATTACTGGAGTCTATTGTTTCAAAGGTACTTGAACAAAAAACTACTACAGGTGCTATAGCAGTAATAAAAGAAAATAGACTAGAAAAATGTTTTGATATAATTGCAAATCAAATGCTTTACTATGCCTATAATCGTGCATTTAAAGCTGAAATTTTTTTTAATAAAAACAGATTTGCAAATATTAATGAATTCAAAAACAGTTTTAAAATTAGAATTGTCTCATTTAGTGACAATGTGACAATCATAGATACAGGAGATCTTATATGAGTAAACTATATGGTATAGGTGTAGGACCGGGTGATCCGGAGCTAATGACCATAAAGGCGTTAAATGCCATAAAAAAAACAAAAATAATATGTTTTGCAGGTAAGAGTGAAGATAGCTCCATTGCCTTTAGTATTGCAAAAAAAGTGATGCCGGAGATTACCAAAAAGAAGAAAGTCTGTATTGATTTTCCAATGACTAAAGATCAGTATGTCTTGGAAGAAGCACATGCAAAAATAGCTGAACAGATAAAGTCATTATTAAAAGATGGAGATGTAGCTCTTCTCACTCTTGGTGATCCCGGAATATATGCAACATATTCATATATTGCAGATAGGCTAAAAAACGAAGATGTAAAGGTTGTGACTATCGCTGGTATAACATCATTTAGTGCAGCTGCCGCCAAGCTTGGTATACCCTTAACATTGGCAGATGAGGAATTGCATGTCATACCTTCTTCCTACTCATTTAAAGAGGCCTTTAACCTTAGTGGTACTTTGGTATTTATGAAATCAGGAAAAAGCTATGAAAATCTAGTTGAATATATCAGGTTTAAAAAGCCTCACTGTGAGGTTTATATGGTTGAAAACTGTGGTATGAAGGATGAAAGAGTCTTTGTAGGTATAGAAAATCTTCCAAAAAGTAGCGGATATTTCACAACTATTATTGTAAGGGGATTAAAATGAAACAAATTTATATAATAGGTATGGGACCTGGCAAGTACGAACAGATGACAGTTGAAGCTATTAAAAAAATCAAAGAAAGTGACATTGTAATAGGTTATACAGTTTATACTGAACTTATAAAGGATATATGGCCTGATAAAGAATGTATGTCCACACCTATGACTAAGGAATATGAAAGATGTGTCCTTGCATTTGAGGAGGCAAATAAGGGAAAGACTGTAGCTATGGTCTGTTCCGGTGATGCCGGAGTATATGGTTTAACCGGTTTAATGCTTAGTATAGCACCTGATTATAAAGAAGTTGCAGTAAGTACTATAGCAGGAGTTACAGCAGCTATTTCAGGTGCTGCAATAATTGGTGCACCACTTATACATGACTTTGCCGTAATAAGTCTAAGTGATCTTTTGACTCCATGGGAGAAGATAGAAAGAAGACTTGAATGTGCAGCTATAGGAGATTTTTGTATTTGTCTATATAACCCCGGTAGTAAAAAACGTGCAGATTATTTGCAAAAGGCATGTGAAATTCTTCTAAAGTATAAGAATGAGAAGACTCCATGTGCTATAGCAAAGAATATAGGCAGAGATGGCGAAGGATATACAATTTATAGTCTTTTAGAGCTTAAGGATATAAAAGTTGGTATGTTTGAAACAGTATTCATAGGTAATTCTATGACAAAAGTAATTGATAATAAAATGGTTACACCTAGAGGATACTCTAATGAGTGATGTTCTTATATTTGGAGGTACAACTGAGGGAAGAGAACTTGCTATATTTTGTGATAGTCTTAGAATACCTACTATACTTTGTGTAGCTACAGAATATGGAAAAGAAGTTCTACCAACTTTTAAATTTGTTAAAGTCAGTGATAAAAGATTAAATATAGATGAGATAATATCAATTATAGGGAATAATGATATATTATATGTCATAGATGCTACACATCCATATGCCTATGAAGTTTCGAAAAATATAGCAGCAGCTATCAGTCAGTTGGAAAGAGAAGTAAAACTTCTAAAAATAAAACGTGAAGATATGGACATTGCTTTGAATGGAGCACTTGAATTTTCAAGCAATGCTGAGGCTGTTTCTTATCTTTTAAATACAGATGGAAATATTTTACTGACAACAGGTAGTAAGGAAATAGCTGCATTCAGTGAACTTTCATATCGAATATTTCCCAGAGTGCTTCCAAGTGTTGACTCTATAAATGCCTGTATATCTGCCGGCATACCTTCAAAAAATATTATAGCAATGCAGGGCCCTTTTTCTAAAAATTTGAATGAAGCAATTATAAAAGAGTTTGATTGCAAATATATTGTAAGTAAATTATCCGGTAGAAGTGGAGGCTTTGAGGAAAAAATTGAAGCTGCAAAAAATACAGATTGTATTCCAATAATTATTATGCCAAAGACTGAAATCAAAGGTATTTCTGTAGAAGAGTGCAGAGTGGAATTAGAAAAGTTATATAAAAATCATTAAAATAGGTATAAATATGAGAAATATAAATCTTGTCGGAATAGGGCTTGGAAATCCTAATCTTCTTACAAAGGCAGCCTATAAAGCAATAGAAAGTTCAAATATTATAATAGGTGCAAGAAGGATAGTAGAAAGTATTAAAGAAGATTTTGCAGACAAGCTATACTATATAGAATATAATACAGAAAAAATTCTTGAAATTATAAAAGAGAATATAGGCAATGAAATAGCCGTAGTATTTAGTGGTGATATTTCACTTTTTAGCGGGAGTATTAAGCTATTTGAAAGACTGAATGCCGCAATAGAAGATAAGAAAGTCTTCAAAGATTGTAAGATTAATACATTCCCGGGAATATCAAGCTTAAGCTATTTATGTGCAAAAACAAATACTGATATTTCAAAGGTGAAGATACTATCATTCCATGGTAAGGAAGAGCTTTTATACCACAATATCGACTCAAATGAATATACTTTTATAATCACTTCTAAAGCTGATGGGGTAAAGAAGATTTGTAGAAAACTTATCGAATTTGGATTCTTTGAACTTGATATAATTTTAGGCGAAAATCTATCTTATGATAATGAAAGAATAACAAAGGCAAATGCATCAAAGTTTTTGGATATGGAAATATCTGATCTAAACTGCATGATCATATCAAATCCTGATGCTGATAAATCTATTAGCTTTGGACTTTCTGATGAAGTATTTGTCAGGGATAAAGTTCCGATAACAAAATCCGAGGTCAGGGCAATAATAATGAGTAAATTAGATATTCAAACTGATAGTATTTGCTATGATATCGGAGCAGGTAGTGGTTCAGTAAGTATCGAAATGTCAAGACTTGCCTATGATGGAAAGGTGTATGCCATAGAGAAAAATCCTCTAGCAGTTGAACTTATACAAAAGAATATTCATAATTTCAGTGCTGAAAATATAGAACTTATACATGCAAAAGCACCTGACGGACTTGATAATATAATTAATGCTGATAAAATATTTATAGGTGGTAGCGGTGGAGAGCTTATCAGTATGATGGAAATGATATTTACATCGAAAAAGAATCCTACAATTGTAATTTCAGCTATAACTATGGAAACTATTGCTCAGATAACGGATATTGTAAAAATCGCAAAAGAAAAAGGTTATGATACAGAAATTACAGCTATTAATGTTTCAAAGTCAAAAGAAGTAGGCCCTTACAATATGATGATGGCACAGAATATGGTTTTTATTGCCAAAATTTGGTAGGAAAATATGAAAAGGTGGAAATTAAAATATATTATTAGATGTAATAATTATGGCTTTTAATTGATTTTATCAATAGCAAAAACAACTTATCGGAGGTTTCTATGAGTGTATTAGAACAGCTACAAACAAGAATTAAATCTGAAAATTTAGATGACAGAGCTAGGGAATTTTATTTGTCCAATATTTCAAATCTGGATAATGAAAAGTTACAGGCAATACTTGATCTTGTAATAAAGATGGACAATGCCGGTTTTAGAAATAATATACCTGCTGCGTACAGTGAAGTTACAGAGAATATTCCACAATTTGCCAGAATGTCAGTATTTAAAGAAATGCAAAAGATAGTAAGAGATATTGAAGGCACTCTAGATCTTGCAGATGACTTTTATGAAGAAGATAATGAGTTATTAAAAAAGTTTAATAACTGCTTTAGTGATGAAGAAGCTAATAGATTTTTACAAATTTATACAAAGGCTGTAATATCAAGGTTTTATAGTTTTCTTGACGAAGGAAACCCTAGGTTAGATGATGATGATTTAAACTGGGTACTACTTGAAACAAAAGCTGATGGAAGTCATAGTGAGAGAATTATTGAAGGCTTTCTTGAAGATGACTTCAACGAAGATGATTTTGACTGGGAGAGTGAAAATGAATTTTGAAGAGCTTAGCTTAAAATATAAAGAGAAAAATATAGTAAAACTTTCTAAGAAGCTGGCAAAGAGTTTTGCAATTACAAGAAGTAAAGATTTAACCAATCTATATGAATTAGCTTTTTGGTTGTATATTTATGGTTACAAAGTTGAGATCTTAAATATATATAATCTTGTAAACATAGATATACCAACAAAGATTGATTTTAATATCTGGACATGGATCTTAGCTATATGGGGCTTACAGGCGTATATCTATGAAGCAGAAAGTGAGATATCTAAAAAAGATGAGATTGTTGCAAATATGAAAAAGGTATATTCAGTACCTAGGACTACAGAAGACACAGAGGAATCTACCTGGAAATTTTATACTAAGATTGCCGGAAGACAAACACTGGAATCTGTATGCAATATAGCAGAAATTGAAAGAGCAATAGAAAGTGGCAACAAAACATCTGAGGCAGCATATAGATTTTCGGGGCTTTGTAGGATGATTTCATATGGTGTAACAGGATTTTATCCACATTTAGTTGAGAATCGTGATAAACTTGAAGAAAAAATAAAGGAATATATCGAGTATCTCAATAAATAGTCATTGAATAATTTTAAAAAATCAAAGTGGCGTATTACTTTTTATTGTAATAATGTCACTTTGATTTTCAAAATTTAATAAAATATTTTTCCGGAACCATTGCAGCGTGGACAATCTGTATTAGGTCCCAGAAATTCAATCTTTTTGCCTGTGCCTCTACAATCAGGACATACTTGAGATGACTGGCAACTGCATCGTTTCATATCATACTCACTTAAGTGAATTTTTCCACATTTTGGACATGTCCAAGTCATATTGCTAAACCTCCTCTATAATTAATAATCTAATTTCACTCTATAACTCTTTTTAGAGTACTAGGTATTTACATGATATGTTTTAGTTACTCTTTTGTCAATATAGTATAAGTAAAAATAAATTTCAACACTCCCAGGATATTATTTAACACCATGGATTCACTAGTAAAAATCATGAATTCAACTTAAATATATAGAAAAATAAGCTTATAAATGTTATAATATTAGCAATGTATACCTTGATCATCTATTCTAGATAAGATAGATTGCAATTAATGCTAGTTTATTGAAGAGGTTTTATATATAAATAGTGAAAGGGGAGTGGTATAAAAGGAGTATATAAAATTCTAAATTTTATTTAATATTTTATGATATCAAGAAGTTTAAAGTTTATATGTAATATTTTTATGGAGGATCTTAGTATGAATAGTCGTAAGGTTAAAAAGTTTTTATTAGTTTTCACAATGTTATTTACTTTTTCAGTTCTTTGTTCCGGCTGTATGCAAAATGATGAGCAGGCAGCAAAGGCAGTTACACAGAAATATTTTAATTCTGTTAAGTCAGGAGATGTGGATGGAGCCATCAAATGTTTTACACCTGCTTTTCAGGAGCAATATGCTGCACTTGTTGCAATAGGTGGACAAATGAGCGAATATTTTTTTGACATGGACGGAAGTGATCTATTAGGTGGTCTTATGTCTTACGCCAATCAAAATGCATATAAAGATTGTAAATTTACAGCAGATGAAGTTTCATTTACAAATGATAGTCATGACAGAGCAACAGTACATGTAACAATTAGTGGTGCAGGTGGAGATATTCCAAGTGAAACTTCAGTTATAGTTGTAAAATATGATGGAAAATGGTATATAGAGCAATAAAATTCCCGGGATAAATTTTTTAAATCTTGTTTTTTATGAGTATAATTAGAGCTTGCCACATCATGGTAGGCTCTTTATTTAATAGTATTTTTATTATATAATTTTTCTGTACATATTATAAAAAGGAGCATCATTACAAATGAACTCTACTAATAAAAAAGCCTTTATGGTTTCGGCAATGAAATCAGGTAGTGGAAAAACTCTTATTACTTTAGGGCTTATCAATACATTTAAAAAAAAGGGTGAAAGTATTTCTATATACAAAACAGGTCCTGACTACATAGATACTATGTATCATGAAAAAATAGGAGGTAGTTACTCAACAAATCTGGATCCGTTCTTCCTTGAGCCTGATTTTAGGCCAAATGAACTTAAAAACTTGTTTTATAGGAACTTTACAGGTGATACAGCCATCATAGAGGGAGCAATGGGACTTTTTGACGGAGTATATGGTGAAGGGAAAAGATGTAGTGCCTGTGTAGTATCGGAAGAGATAGGTATTGATGTAGTTTTAGTGTTAGATATAGATGAAATTGAGACTGTAGGTGAATATCTTAAAAAGTTTTCTCACCTTGTAAAAGCTGTAATAATAAATAAAGTACCTCTTGACTATGATATAGATTTATTGAAAGAAAAGATAAATGAATTAAATCTTATATTACTTGGATTCTTATATTTTGATGAAAGCTACCATATAGAGAGCAGACACTTGGGACTTTATGAGCCACAAAAAGATATATTTAAAATAGTAGATAAGGTATCTATTGAGCTATCAAAACATTTGGATTTTGATGTTTTAGAAAATTTTAGAATAAATATAGACGCTACCATATCAACCAAATACACAAATTTTGACAAGCCTAAATACAGACTTGCTTTTGCCTATGATGAGGCCTTTTCATTCACATATACAGAAAATATATGTGTACTAAAAGAATATGGCTTTGAAATAGTAAAATTCAGTCCAATACATGATAAGAAACTTCCGGATAATATATCTGCTATTTGGCTGTCAGGTGGTTATCCTGAACTTTATGCGAAAGAGTTATCTTCAAACACATCAATGTTAAATAGTATAGCTTTGGCAGAGAATATACCTATTATTGCCGAATGTGGTGGCTTTATATATTTACATAAGAGTTTTGAAAATAATAATGGAGAAGCTTTTACAGGCGTAGGGGCAATAGATGGAAGAGTTTTTAAAACACCAAAACTTGTAAGATTTGGATATATAGAGATAGAAGCAAAGTCTGACAGTATATTAATGAAAAAGAACCAAAAAATTCGCAGCCATGAGTTTCATTACTATAACTCTACAAATAATGGTGAGTATGCTCATGCTATTAAGGCAAATAAAAGCAAAGAATGGAGATGTATAAATGCAAATAAAAATATATTTGCAGGATTTCCACATATATATCTACGTGGCTATGAATTTTTAATAGAGAATTTAGTTAAATATTTAGAGAGGAAAACTAATGTATAATCTACCGGTTTTAACAAATATACAAAATGAGTTATTGGAAAGGCTTAAAAAACTTTTATCCGGTATTACAAGCACTTCAATCGAATATAAAAATATGGCTAAAAAACATTGGGACAGTATTGCAAAGCCACTGGACAGTTTGGGAGAGTTTGAGAAGATATTTCAAAAAATATCTGCAATCTCTGAAAATGAGATTCCTAACATAGATAAAAAATGTATAACTGTTATGTGTGCCGATAATGGAATAGTGGAAGAGGGTATATCACAATCCGGTAAGGAAGTTACTCTGGCTGTTACAAAAAGTATGGCACTTGGAACTTCAAGTATTTCTGTTCTATGTAAAAGTACCGGTTCTGATTTGATGATAATCGATATGGGTATTGATAGCTTTGGTACAGATATCTACTCAATGGGTGTTATTAATCACAAGTTAATGCATGGCACCAATAATTTTTCAAAAGAAAAGGCAATGCCCTTTGATATAACACTAAGAGCATTACTTACAGGTATCGAGATAGTAGAAAATTTAAAGGAAAGCCATGTATCTATAATAGGTACAGGTGAGATGGGTATTGGGAATACTACAACATCTTCAGCACTTTCAGCAGCGCTTTTAGATTTATCTGTAGGAGATGTGACCGGAAGAGGTGCAGGCCTTAATAATATTAAATTAAAAAAGAAGATAGATATAATAGATAAAAGCATAAATAAATATGGCTTTAGAGATAAACTCTTTTTAGATTCCATAAAATCAAAAGATTTAAATATTAGAATAGTATCAATACTCGATCTACTATCATCACTTGGTGGATTGGATATTGCTGCTCTTACCGGAGTTTTTTTAGGAAGTGCTATATATAAATCACCTGTGGTTATAGATGGTGTGATTTCTGAAGTTGCAGCCCTTTTAGCTTATTTTATAAATCCACTTTGTCAAGAATATATGATTGCCTCACATCTAAGTCGCGAACCTGTAGCCGGTATAATATTTGATGTTTTAGGTCTAAATCCGGTTATAGAGGCCTCATTGGCCCTTGGAGAAGGCAGTGGATGTGCTATGTTATTTTCACTTCTTGATCTTATAGCAAATATTTATACAAAGAATGCTTCTTTTTCTGACATAAAGATAGAAGAGTATAAAAGATTTGTATGATAGTTTATATTTATGGTGGAGTAGCCAGTGGAAAATCCAAATATGCTGAGGAAATTATATCTAAAAGTTTTAACAATAAAATATATCTTGCTACTATGGAAAACATTGGAAATGTTGCAAGCAAAAGGATAGAAAAACATCTTTTACAAAGGGCTGACAAAAATTTTACTACTGTTGAAGAACCAAGAAATCTACAACATTTAAATGTGTCTTTAAATAATAATATTTTATTGGAGGATTTGACGAATCTTTTATCAAATAATATTTTCGATAAATACGGTATGAAAAGTGACTTCAAAGAGATTACAGAAAAGATTTTTTCTGATATAATTGAGCTTGAAAACAGATGTAACTCTGTTTTTATAGTAGGGAATGATATATTTTCTACCAAAAGAAATCAAAGTAAGGAATTGGATATCTTTATAGATTGTCTTTTTTACTTACATAAAAAAATAATAGAGGTATCAGATAGGGTGGTAGAGGTAGTTTATGGTCTACCATATAATAGAAAATTAAAATGATAGATATATTAAAGTCAATGGCAATCACCTTTGCCATGTATTCAAAACTTCCTGTAAGAAGTTTTAATTGGGAAAAAGAAAATATGAAATATTGCCTTTTATTCTTGCCAATGGTAGGTTTGGTAGAAGGGATTTTTTTGATTATATTTTATATATTTTTTTATAAACTTAAAGTCAATCATATATTAGTTGCAGCATTCCTCACTGTGCTTCCTATTTTATATACAGGTGGCATACATATGGACGGATTTTTGGACACAATGGATGCTCTTGGATCAAATCAGGATAAACAAAAAAAGCTCGCTATACTAAAGGATTCAAACTCCGGGGCATTTGCTATAACCGGTGGTTTGGTATATATATTATTGTATTTTGCAGCAATGCTCTCCCTTAATAACATCACAAAAATATATATACTTGCTATTTCATACATTCTCATAAGAGCCTACAGTGCATTATCCCTGATAGTTTTTAAAAATGCCAGAGGGAGCGGACTGGCTTTCGCATTCTCTGACAATAGCTTGATATATACAAATAGAGTAGTATTACTTATTTTTATTGTAATCAGTAGTGTAGCTATGATTATAGTAAATGTGAATTATGGTTTATTATGTGTAATTGCCACATATTTAGTTTTTTTATATTATAGAGTGAAATCTTTTGAAGAATTTGGGGGTATTACAGGTGATTTGGCAGGGTACTTTTTGCAACTGGCTGAGCTGGTTGTTGTTTTAGTGCTTGCACTTGCACCTTAAAGAAAATGATTCATTATTTTGCATTTGTTTGTGGTTTTATATTAGATTTCTTTTTTAGAGATATTCATAAACTTCCACATCTTGTAAGATTTATTGGAAGCAGTATTTCAGGTCTTGAATTTTTTTTAAGAAAAGCTTTTAAATCAAGACTAGGACAATTATTCTCAGGTTTTCTTATTGTAATTTTCAATATTTTAATTTGGGGATTTTTGGCATATTTTATTGATATATTTATATACAGAATAAATTATATTTTGGGCTTCATAATCGAAACTTTTCTATTCTTTCAAATATTTGCAAAGGCTTCTTTAAAATATGAAAGTATGAAAGTATATAATGCCTTAAAGTTTGGAGATATAGACAGCTCAAGAAAAGCTCTTTCTATGATTGTCGGAAGAGATACTGAAAATTTGGATTTTGAACAAATTACAAAAGCTGTTATAGAAACTGTAGCTGAAAATATGTCTGACGGTATTGTAGCACCTTGGCTTTACGCTACTTTGGGAAGTGTTATATCTCTTTTTTATAATATGGAGTTTTTATGGCTGATTTTAGTATTACCTGTTATATATAAAACTATAAATACAATGGATTCTATGATAGGATACAAAAGTGAAAAGTATATTTATATAGGAAAGACGGCAGCCAGACTTGATGATATTGTAAATTTTTTGCCGGCACGATTCTCAGCATTTACACTGCTTTTTGTGATATTCTTTATTTCTATAGTAAAATCTGAATTCAAAATATTTACAAAATCTGTAAAAGCTTTTTGTAAATATAGATATATTCACTCCAGTCCAAATGCAGGTCAAACTGAGAGTGTTATTGCCGGTTTTTTTGATACAAAGTTACTTGGTGATGCTTTTTACTTTGGTAAACTGGTAAAAAAGAGAAGTATTGGAGATGGTCAGACAAAGGTAAATACCGAGGATATCATAGTTATAAACAATATTACATATCTGGCCTATGTAGTATTACTGATAATTAATTTAATAATTGGGGGCATAGCATGCTTTATTTTATAGGTGCAGGTGCAGGAGATCCGGAGCTTTTAACTATTAAAGGTAAAAGAATAATTGACAGCTCTGATGTTATCATTTATACAGGTTCTCTTGTAAACAAGGATTTATTCAATGATATAAAAAAAAGTGCAGAACTTATTAATTCTGCTTATCTAAATTTGGATGAAGTATTAAAAATTATATTTGAATCAAATGAAAAGGGACTAAGCATAGCCAGAGTACATACCGGTGACCCGTCTATGTATGGAGCTATAAGAGAACAGATGGTGGCTCTTGATATGGCAGGTATTGAATATGAGGTGATACCGGGAGTAAGCTCTGTCTTTGCCGGTGCAGCTGCATTAAAGAGAGAATTTACTTTGCCGGGTATTACACAAACTCTAATACTAACTAGAATGGCAGGGAGAACTCCTGTGCCGGAATCCGAAAGTATTGAAAATCTTGCAAAAATACAGGCAAGTATGGCTATATTCTTAAGTATTGCAAGTATTGATGAACTTACTAAGAAGTTGATGACCTCATATTCTGAGGACACTCCGGCAGCTGTAGTATATAAGGCCAGTTGGGAAGATCAAAAAATTATAATATCTACACTTAAAAATATTGCAAAAGAAGTAAAAGAAGCAGATATCAATAAAACTGCTCTTGTATATGTAGGCAGATTTCTGGCAGATGAATTTGAATTAAGTAAGCTTTATGATAAAAACTTCAGCCATGAGTTTAGAGAGGCAAAAAATGCATGGAGGTAGAATTTTAGAATATTCTAAAGATGGTAAAAACCTTATTGACTTTTCTGCAAGTATAAATCCGTATGGACTTGATAATAATCTAAAAGAGATATTAAAAGAGTCTATTTCACTTCTGATTCATTATCCTAATGAAAATTTTGATGAGATAAAGGCATTAATAAGTCAAAAACATGGTGTAGATAAATACAGTATATATATTGGGAATGGTGCCAACAGTATTATTTTTAGATTATTCCAAACCTTCGGTAAAGGGATTAATATCTGTATACCTGTACCAAGTTTTGAATCCTATAGGTTAGCAGCTGAATCAGTAGATGGCAATATTATATACTATAATATGCCAAATTTTAAGATAAAAGAAGATATATTTGATATATTATCTGATGATATTGATGTTTTAGTACTTACAAATCCAAACAATCCAACAGGTTTTATGGTGGATGATTCGCTTTTATGTAGAATAATCGGACATTGTAGATCAAGGAATATATTTGTATTACTGGATGAATGTTTTTTAGAGTTCCTTGTGGACGGTGAAAAGAGCTCACAAATAAAAAATTTACTTGCTTTTAATAATATAGCAATGCTTAGATCCCTTACTAAGCTATATGCTTTTCCGGGACTGCGTTTTGGATATTTGATTACAAATAATTCACATATTATAAGAAAATTAGAAAAACTTACGCCATCATGGGATATAAATACTCTGGCACTTGTGGCTGCCAAATATTCACTTTCTCAAAATATGGTGAATGTGATTGATGGAATTCAAGAAGAAAAGAGTATTTTAGAGATAAATCTGAGGTCTATAGGAATAACAGTTTTTCCATCTTTGGCTAATTTTATACTTTGTAAATATAATAAAAATTTATCAGATGATTTGTTAAAGGAAGGAATTATAGTAAGAGATTGTTCAGACTTTATTGGACTTGATAATACATATTTTAGAGTTGGAGTCCGTACAAAAGCTGAAAACTTGATACTGTTTGAGGCAATCAAAAAGCTTGTAAAGGAGCAAAATATATGACAAAGGTTGTAATGGTACAAGGCACTATGTCAAACTCAGGAAAGAGTTTTTTAGTGGCCGGACTATGCAGAATGTTTAAAAGAATGGGCTATAAAGTGGCTCCTTTCAAATCTCAGAACATGGCTCTCAATTCTTTTATTACTGAAGATGGTATGGAAATTGGTAGAGCTCAAGTGATGCAGGCTGAAGCTGCCGGCATAAAACCATCTGTAGAGATGAATCCAATTCTTCTAAAACCTACATCAAATACCGGAAGTCAAGTTGTTTTAAATGGCAAAGTATATGCAAATATGAATGCCTCCGAGTACTACAAAAATAAGAAAGCATTTATTCCATATATACTTCAGGCATATAATAAGCTTTGTGATCAATATGATATCATAGTTATAGAGGGTGCAGGATCCCCTGCAGAAATAAACTTAAATGAAAATGATATTGTAAATATGGGCTTGGCAAAGCTTGTAAATGCACCTGTTATTTTAGTTGCCGATATAGACAGAGGTGGTGTATTTGCATCTATCTACGGTACGGTAGCATTGATGGATAATGATGCCAAAAGTAGAATCAAAGGTATTGTTATAAATAAGTTTAGAGGTGATAAGAATCTTCTAATACCGGGATTTGAGATGCTTGCAGAACATTTTAATAAAATAAATGTTGATATACCTATTTTAGGTGTAATTCCTATGACTCAAATAGATATAGATGATGAGGATAGTTTATCAGAGAAGCTTGATACATCTAAAGTTGATTTTTGTACAGATAAAATAAATATTTCAGTAATAAGATTTCCGCATATTTCGAATTTTACAGACTTCAATCCACTTGGTAGGAGAAGGGATGTAATTTTAAAATACATTTCATCTCCAAAAGAAATGGATAATGCTGATCTGGTTATATTGCCCGGTACAAAGAATACTCTATATGATCTTAGATGGCTTAAGAGCATGGGTTTTAACTATGATAATCTTTCTAAAAAGAATATTATCGGAATATGTGGCGGTTTTCAAATGCTTGGAAATAATCTGATTGATAAGTTTGAAGTAGAGGAGGGGGGATCTGAAACCGGACTTAGTCTTTTAAACTTCAATACTATATTTGCAAAAGAAAAAACCACAAGACAGATACGGACTAAAATAATAAATTTTCCTGATTTTATGGATAATTTTGATATTCCACCTATAAGCGGTTATGAAATACATATGGGCAGCACTACAAATGCTTCTGAGCTATATTTTACACAATCTGATATTACTGATAATTGCGGCTTTGTAAATATGAATGTACTTGGAACATATATACATGGTATATTTGAAAATGATGATTTTGTTGATGCTCTTATATCCGGTTTAGTAAAAAAGAGTAATAAAAAAGTCATATTGGAAGAAAATATAAATGACTTTGATGTATATAAACAATTACAATACGATAAGCTGGCAGACTTAGTGGAAGAGTCTTTGGATATAAATAAATTATTTAATATTTTAGATACCCAAAATATATAGAAAAGGAGTTTTATGTTACAGATAAGACCTGAAGACATAGAGAGAAAAAGTTTTGAAATCATTACATCACAGATGGATAAAGGCAGACTTGAATTTTATACAGAGGATGAACTTTTAGTTGTAAAAAGGACTATCCATACCACTGCCGATTTTGATTATCAGAATAATGTTATTTTTCAAAATAATGCATTAGATAATTTGAAAGATTGCATCAGATCAGGTGCTATGATTTTTACAGACACTAATATGGCATTAAGTGGAATAAATAAAAGAATATTAACATCTAAATTTGGTATAGAGCCACTTTGTCTAATTGCCGAAGAAAGAACAATTGCTTTGGCCAAGAAAAATTCTACTACCAGAGCCAGTGCAGCTATTGATTTGGCTTATCAGATACATGAAGAAAAACTATTAAGTGATGGACAAAAACTTCCAATAATATTTGCAGTGGGCAATGCACCAACAGCACTTATAAGAATTCACGAACTTTTGGATAAATATAAACCTGATTTTATTATTGCAGCTCCTGTTGGTTTTGTAAATGTAATAGAAGCTAAAAATCTTATAAAGCAAAGCAATATTCCTTCAATAATATGTGATGGAAATAAAGGTGGTAGCAATGTATGTGCAGCTATAATAAATGCTGCATTATTGCAGCTTGCTTAATATTTTTATCATATATTACATATATTGTATGATTAATTATATAATAGAACAAATTATATGATACTAATTTACATTTATTGACTTTTATATGCTTTGCATAATATAATTTTAACGAAATATTAAAGATACTTATATAGGAGGTATAAGCAGTGAAAAAAATAATGTCCTTATGTGCAATTGGTTTTGCATTGGCCGGTTTTGCAAGTGTGGAGGTATCAGCACAAACATCTTTTGTTTGGGCTACTTCATCAAATGCTAAAATGGCTGAGTTTAGATCTGAATCCGATATTAGATCTTATCTGGCCGCACATCCATTTGATGTTACTAAGGCTGATACATGGAATATTAGACCTGATTATAAAAATAATATAGCAGGTGAGCTCTCAGATGCTTCAAGACAGAATGCATTAAATACTTTAAATGTTATGAGATATATTGCAGGACTGGAAGAAGTCAGCTATGACATTAATACTGAAAAGTATGCACAGGCTTCATCAACTCTAATGGTTGGAATTGGTGGTATTACACACCATCCTGAAAGAAAATCAGGGGTATCAGATGAATTATATAATTTAGGTTCACATGGAGCAAGTCATTCAAATCTTGCTACAGGGTATGACACTCTTTCAGAAGCTATAATATATGGCTGGATGAATGATGGTAGCCCCAATAATATTGCATCTGTAGGTCACAGAAGATGGGCATTATCCCCAGGACTTGAAAAGACATCATTTGGAATCGCCATTGCTCCGGATACAATAGAATATACCTCTATGTACTGTATATATACAGGAACTGATTTATGGAATTCATTCTTTGGTACACCAAGTGGTAGTGGGTCTAGCGTAGATTTCCTTACATGGCCTGCAGCTACAATGCCGGTAGAATATATGTATGGTCCATGGTCAATCAGCCTTAACAGTGATTATTATATTGCAAATAAAAATGATGTAAATGTCACATTAACAAATTTAAATACCAATAAGTCTTATTTCTTTGATAAGAATGATAATAGTTATACAGGTGAGTTCTTTAATGTAAGTTATGAAAATATTGGCACATTGAATTACAATATTGTTTTTGATGCAAAATTAAAATTCAATGCCGGAGATAAGTACAAAGTACGTATAGAAGGACTAAAAGACAGATCAGGAAATACATATAACCCTATTGAGTATACTGTTGATTTCTTTAGTCTGTATGGTGGTAAGCAATTCGGTAGACCTGGATTAGAGGTTAAAAAAGACGGTAGTATAGTTGTACATACATCATCAAAAGGTAAAAGTGGTGGTGGTTCAGGAGGTTCCGGTGGAGGTTCAGGCAAATCAGGTGGTTCCGGAGGTTCCGGTGGAGGCTCAGCAAAAGCTAGATTTACATGGGGATTTTTAGATACTACAAATAATAGTTCAACAAATGGTAGATGGTTTGAGTTAAGCAGCGGTGGCTGGGGCTATTATTTGAATAATGAGATAGTTAATAATAACTGGGTAAAGGATAATGGACACTGGTTTTATATAAATGATAATTCCAAGTTGGTTGAAAATAGCTGGCTAAAAGTAAATAATAGTTGGTTCTACGCTAAAGGAGGCGGTTATATAGCTGAGAATGAGTGGTTATTCTCAAATAATAAATGGTATTACGCACAGGCAGGAGGATATATTGCGGCAAATCAATGGCTTCTTCTAAATGGAAAGTGGTATTGTTTTGATTCCAATTGTGCATTATATGTAAATACAACAACACCTGACGGTTATAGGGTAGACCAAAACGGAGCTTGGATTCAATAATATATGTGTTATAAGGAGTTACCATATGGTAGCTCCTATATTTAACTATAATAATTATTCGTTAAACTTGAGTTTTGCGAATAGTTATATACTTATAAATAAACTATTAGAAATTCATATATAGCACTCTTTTCGCTTATATAAGGCTTTTAAATAAAAAAAATGCAGAGAATAATCTCTGCACTATACTTATACAAATTGATTTCTAACTTCGTCATAATGATAATCTATCACTGAAAGTCTTTCTTTTATTATTTCCATACTCAAACCATTTTCCTTACAAAGATCATCTAATGAAGAATTATAATCTCTAAGCTTTGTATTTATAAATGATAATAATATAATCGGATCCTTTGGTAATGTCATATTATTCATCCCAGCTATGATATACATTCTGTACATCATCTTCGGCATCTAAAAGATCCAAAATACGATTCATCTTCTTGATATCTTCTTCATCAGAAAGTGTTACCCAGTTCTGTGGAATCATTGTAACCTCAGCATTTACCATAGGTATATTCAGCTTTTCAAGTCCTTCTCTAACATCTGAGAAGTTATCCGGATCTGTAAGTATCTCATAACTGTCTTCTTCATCATTGAAATCTTCAGCACCAAGATCAAGTGCAGTCATCATTAGTTCATCAGCATCCATATCACATTCTTCCTTATCTATAAGGATTTGACCTCTTTTATCAAACATGAATGATACACATCCAGGAGTTCCGATATTTCCACCACCCTTAGTAAAAGCAGCTCTAACATTTGCTGCAGTTCTGTTCTTATTGTCTGTTAAAGTTTCGACAATAATTGCAACTCCGTTTGGTCCATAACCCTCATATGTATTCTGCTCATAATTTACAGAATTTACATCTCCGGCTGCCTTTTTGATACCTCTTTCAATTGTATCATTTGGTACATTATTAGCTTTTGCCTTTGCAATAACATCTCTAAGTTTTGAATTATTGTTTGGGTCCGGTCCACCCTCTTTTACGGCAACTGCTATCTCTCTACCTATTACAGTAAAGATTTTTCCCTTTGCAGCATCATTTTTCTCTTTTTTATGTTTAATATTTGCAAATTTTGAATGTCCTGACATAATATCTCCTTTATCTACTAATCCAAGAATATATTTTATACTGAAATTAATTTGCTGTCAATTCATCCTCTTTTAATTTTGTTACCTTAATGGTATTGATCATTTTATTCGATACATACAATGCCTTAAATTCATATCCATGCATTATAATATCAAATTTCTCATTATCCTCAGGTATTCTATCAAGTTCGGATATCATAAGACCATTTATGGTATCAAAATTTTCCAACTCCTCTTCATCAAATTTTATATCAAGTATATCCTCTATATCTGATAATGGAGTCATCCCTTTCATTATAAATGAACCATTTGAAAGCTCTTTTACAAGCTCTTCGTCTTCGTCATATTCATCCATTATATTTCCGACAATCTCTTCAAGTATATCTTCCATGGTAACAATACCTGATGTTTGACCATATTCATCCACTACTACTACCATATGATTTTTCTGAGATTGCATTTCTTTGAATAATGTATCAAGACCTTTATTCTCAGGAACAAATGTAATTGGCCTAAGAATATTTGGAATGTCCTTAATTGCAGTATTTTGATAATTTGTTGTATTTTCACATATCAGGGCATCCTTCATATTTAGAATACCCATAATATTATCAATATTCTCATCATAAACAGGATATCTGGAGTTTTTACCTGATGACAGCATAAAGTCAATGGCAGTTTGTAAGCTATCCTCTCCATTTATAAATACAACATTTTTTCTATGAGTCATTACATCTCTAGCCTGCTTATCATTAAGTTCAAAGATATTGGTAATCATCTCAGCTTCCGAACCCTCAAAAATCCCCTGTTCATGTCCTTCATTTACCATACTCATTATATCTTCTTCACTTACAGTATCGGGTTGAGCTTTTATATCTACTCCAAAAATCTTAAGTATAATATATGAAATACAATCTACAATATAAATAATTGGTATCAGCAAAAAAATCAATGCACTTGAAATATTCATAAAAATACAGGCACT
Source organism: Lachnoanaerobaculum umeaense (assembly GCF_003589745.1). GTDB lineage: Bacteria > Bacillota > Clostridia > Lachnospirales > Lachnospiraceae > Lachnoanaerobaculum > Lachnoanaerobaculum umeaense. The sequence continues at coordinate 1,395,971 of NZ_CP032364.1, forward strand.
CTCTTTTGCCGACTTTTTTGCTAACTTGTTTGGTATAGATATTCCAAAAATAACAAAGAAAATACAAAACAACAATAGAACAATAAAAATAGAAATAGCTATTGATATTGTCTCCGGTAGTAAGTTTGATAATAAATCCCTTATACCGTAGGTAAAAGATCTTACAAAGAACCATCCTATAAAAATTCCCGATAAGACATTTATTATATACATACAATACAGCACTCTATCAGAGTTTTCTAAATAATATTTTAGCCTTTCACCACTCTTGTCCTCGCCAATATCTGAACTGTTCAGCTCATTGATAGCCGAATTGAAAGAGTGAATCGAAAAATTAATAAATAATACAACTATAAAAATAATAATTAATAATGCCGAATGAGCATCGTCCATGAAAATCTCCTATTATCTGATATATCACAAGTAATACTATTATATCATAGTGTATAAATCCCTTGTGTAATCTTTTTTTCCAACATATTCACCATTTAAATAGTAAAGCCTTGGTACTCTTTTATTTATGCCACAAACAAATTCATAGGAAAATGTATTAGAATCCTTTGTAAGTTCATCAACAGTAATTCTACCATTGTCACTTTCACCAAGAATTACAACCCTATCTCCTATCTTTGCATCTGTAACATTACTGATATCTACTATTGTCTGATCCATACAAATCCTACCCAAAATCTTGCACTTTTTACCATGAATCAATACGTAGCCCCTATTGCTCAAATCCCTTGGATACCCATCTGCATACCCAAATGAAATTGTAGCAATATCCATATCTTTTTCTGCTGTAAATGTGGCACCGTAACTTACACATTCACCTGCTTTGATTTGCTTTATATAAGTAATAATAGAGTAAATACTTAAAGCAGGTCTATAATCAAAATTTTCAAGATTCACATCACTTGAAGGTGCGATTCCGTACATAGTAATGCCACAACGAACCATATCAAATCCTGTTCCAATACCATTTACAACGGCAGCAGAATTTGAAGCATGTGTTATTTTTGGATTGACTCCCATATCATGCAGCATATTCAAAAAGTCTGAAAATAACTCCTCCTGCTTTAGTGCTGAGGTGAGGTCTTTCTCATCAGCACTATGAAAATGAGTGAATATACCCTCTATATCTATATTCTCCATTTCATTTATTTCTTTTATAATTTCAGCACTTTCCTTTGTCGGCTTGAATCCTATTCTATTCATTCCTGTATCTATCGCAATATGAATAGACATTTTCTTATCCATTTGCCTTGCTTCTTCATTTATCTTCTTAGCCTGTTCTAATGTAAAAACTGATTCTCTTATATCAAATACTATTGATTCCTTATAACTGTTTCTTGGAATACATGCTAATATCAGAATTGGCTTTGTAATGCCATGATATCTTAGATTAACACCTTCTTCCAGTGTTGCAACGCAAAAAAAATCGACAATATCTTTTATATATAATGATACCGGTACACTTCCATGCCCATAACCGTCAGCCTTAACAATAGCAGCTAGCTTCATATCTTTCTTTAAAGCTTGTTTTGTCACCATCAAATTATGCTTTATAGCATCTAAATCTACCTTAGCATAAGCTCGTCTATATGAGTCCATCTCTCTTCCTTCTACTTAGCACTTCTCCTATATTCTCAATAATCTCTCTTGCTATAATACTATGCTCCCCATGCTTTTTACCGGCGAGAGTACCTGCCATTCCATGTATAAATACTCCTAATGCTACAGCCATATCATCATCTATACCAAGACAGAACATGCCTGCAATTATACCACAAAGTACATCTCCACTTCCAGCTTTTGCCATTGCTGCACTTCCTGATTTGTTAATAAAAGTATCTTCCTTTGCAGCTATTACACTTTGATGAGATTTTAAAACTACTGTAATACCATATTTACCGGCATATTCCTCAGCATATTTTATAGGCTCAGATAGTATTTCTTCTATTGAAGATTTCACAAGTCTAGACATTTCTCCAATATGAGGTGTAATAATAATATTGTCAGTATAATACTTTGTGAGTAAAGGTTCAGCCGCAATAATATTCAATGCATCAGCATCTATTATCATAGGAACATAGCACTCAGATAATACATATTCGACTATAATTTTGGCATAATAATCAGTGGAAAGCCCCGGACCTAGTACCACTACACTGGACCAGTCAAGGCATTGCTTCATCTTACTTATAAAGCCTTCCTTGTTTTCATATGCCTCTCTTTCATCATATGTTGTAATTATAGCCTCAGGCAAAAGGGTTTGCAAAATTGTTCTGTTCTTACTTACAGTAAATATTCTGACCAATCCTGCTCCTGAACGATATGCTGCCATCGCACTTAAAAAAGCTGCACCGCTCATACCATTGCTGCCGGCAATAACCAACACATGTCCATAGCTACCCTTATTTGCATTCTTTATCCTGTCAGGTATATATTTTAATGCAGTTTCATCAAGAATTCTCATTTCCCCTTCTCCACATATTAGTCTGATTCTATTACTACTGTTGAAATAGCCAATGTTTTAGTATTGCTTATAGATACATGGACCTTTGCTTCATCAATGTCCTTTAAATGAATATTAGATATATTACATATTTTTATAAAGGGCTTTCCATATTCATCTCTAAGTACTTCAAGATCCTTTAATCCAATTCCTCTAAAGCCAAGTCCAAGCGCTTTTACAAAAGCCTCCTTTGTGGCGAAATTACCCGCCAGAAAACTATCTCTATTTCCGGCTTCAGCCATATTAATTTCAATGTCACTAAAAGCCTTTTTTAAGAAAAAATCTTTTTTTATTGCATTTGATATTCTATCTATTTCAACTATATCAGTACCGATTCCCTTAATCATACTTACCTTCAAAAGGTGGTGCATCTATATTGCTAACTCTATATGAGAGTCTCATTAAAGATTCTGATAGATGTACATTCTCCACTACAACATCATAAGGCACTATAAGGTCTGTATGTGCAAAATTCCAAATAGCCTTTATACCTGATTTTGTAAGCCTTTCTGCAATCTCCAGTGCTCTGGTCTTAGGTATTGTAAGTGCTGCTATCTGTATATCGTTTTCAGAAATAAATTTCTCAAGATTATCCAAAGAATATACTCTAGCACCACGTATAGTCTTACCAAATAAATTCGGATCCACGTCAAACATAGCCTTTATAAGAAATCCTCTTCTCTCAAAGTTTGCATAGTTTGCAATAGCCTGTCCTAAATGACCGGCACCTATTATAATAACATTATGTTGACGGTCTATACCAAGTATTTTAGCAATCTCATTGTATAGATATCTTACATTATATCCATAACCTTGCTGTCCAAATCCACCAAAATTATTTAAATCCTGCCTAATCTGTGAAGCAGTAACCTTCATTCTCTCACTAAGCTCCTTTGAGGATATTCTCTCAACACCCTCTTCTGAAAGCTCACCTAGATATCTATAGTATCTTGGCAGCCTAGATATAACCGCTCTTGATATTTTTCTCTCTTCCATAATTGTTCCATTCAAACATTAAGCTTTATACTTATCAATGTTTGATACAGATGCCAAATCTCTATGCATCTGTATGATCCTTCCTAATATTCTCAGCAATTCTCTTTGTTAAGAATTCTACAATTAGTATATTATTTATTATTATAAATGTCAATACAGAGATATATGGTAATAATTATATAATATATCAATAAAAAAACTGCTTAGAATAGTCAGTATTATAGCTTCTAAATCAAAAAAGAAGGACAAGGATTTATACTGTTTTCCTTGCATTCAAATACATATTTACGATATACTTATGTAAATTATAAGACTAAGGAGGCAAGTTTTTTGATTTTAAATGCCACGAATATCTCAAAGTCATTTGGAAGCAATGAGATAATAAAAGAAGCAAATTTTTTAGTCAATGAACATGAAAAAGTTGCTATTGTAGGTGTAAATGGTGCTGGAAAAACTACACTTTTAAAAATACTTACAGGAGAAGAAGCTTCAGATAGCGGTAGTGTTACACTTGCAAAGGATGCAAAACTCGGATATTTACGACAGATCAATAATGTTGATTCTACATTAAGTATTATAAATGAATTATACACTGTTATAGAGCCAATATTAAATATGGAAAAAAGAATGTTGGAGATGCAAGAACAAATGCAACACCTAACCGGTAAAGCTTTAGAGGAATTATACTCTTCTTATACCGCCCTTACACATACTTATGAACTTTTAGACGGATATGCAGCAAAGAGTAAAGTCGTAGGTATATTAAAGGGTTTGGGTTTTGATGAAAATGATTTTGAAAGAAAAATAAATACTCTGTCAGGAGGGCAAAAGACTAGAGTTTTTCTTGCTAAACTCCTACTTGAAGAACCTGATATTATTTTACTTGATGAACCTACAAACCATTTAGATCTAAGAAGTATAGAGTGGCTTGAGTCATATCTTCTAAATTATAAAGGTGCTGTGATAATAGTATCTCATGACAGATATTTTCTCGATAAAATAGTAAGTAAGGTTATAGATATTGAAAATTCTACGGTTCAAATGTATTTAGGCAATTACTCTGATTTCTCTGAAAAAAAGCAGATGCTTATGGATGCAAAGCTGAAAGAATACCTAAATCAGCAGCAGGAAATAAAGCATCAAGAGGCTGTTATAAGCAAGTTGAAGCAGTTCAATAGAGAAAAATCTATAAAGAGAGCTGAAAGCAGGCAGAAACAGCTTGAAAAAATCGAAAAAGTTGAAGCTCCACAAACACATATTGAGAATATGAGATTATCATTAAATATTTCAAAAGAAAGTGGTAAGGATGTACTTTCTGTACACAATCTTTCAAAGAGCTTTGATGAAAAGAATCTATTCTCTGATATCGACTTTGAAATCAAAAGGGGTGAAAGAGTAGCTATTATAGGTGACAATGGTACAGGTAAGACTACTCTGCTCAAAATAATAAATGGACTTCTCTCTCCTGATACCGGTGAAGTTATCTATGGCTCTAATGTATCTATTGCATACTATGATCAGGAGCATCAAGTACTACATATGGATAAGACATTATTTGATGAAATATCGGATACCTATCCTGAGATGACCAATACACAAATACGTAATATATTGGCAGCTTTTCTTTTTACCGGTGAGGATGTGTATAAGAAAATAGGTGATTTATCCGGTGGCGAAAGAGGTAGAGTATCTTTAGTAAAGCTTATGCTATCAAAAGCTAATTTTCTACTTCTGGATGAGCCTACAAACCACTTGGATATACTCAGTAAAGATGTACTTGAAAGTGCACTTAACAGCTTTCCCGGCACTGTATGTTATGTTTCACATGACAGATATTTTATTAATAAAACAGCTACTAGAATACTGGATCTTACCGGTAACAGATTGCTCAATTATATAGGTAATTATGATTACTATATTGAAAAGAGACAGGCTGTTGAAGACGCTGCAAATCTCACATCTAGTGCCGTAGAAGAAAAGCCGGTCGAAATATCGGATTCAAAACAGGAGTGGATATATAATAAAACAGCACAGGCACAAAAGAAAAAAATCAAAAATGCTTTGAATAAATGTGAAAAAGAAATAGAAAAACTGGAAGAGAGATTGGGGATTATTGATGAGGAATTTTTAAATCCTGAGATTTCTTCAAATGTTGGTAAACTTATTGAACTGCAAAAAGAGAAAACTTCTCTTGAAGAAAAATTGGATGCTTTAATGCAGGAATGGGAAGAGCTGACATTGCGCATGGAGGAGGATTGATATGAAAATGAAAAGATTTTTGGCTATAGTAATCTTGCTCATACTTGTTATTAGCTTAATTGGTACAATTTATGTGGCGATCTTTACAAGTAATATAAGGCTTTTATTTGTCTTTTTATTTATAGACATTGTAATTCCTGTAGTGATATATGCATACCTTATTATAACTAAGCATATAAGAAATTTAAATAAAAGAGATGATGATAAGTAAAAAAGACCCGGGTTTGGACAAAGCCCGGGCCTTTTATTATACTCCAATATATCAGACAATCAAAAATTTTTATTCATCATTGGTATTTGCTTCTTCGTCTTCTTTTGCTCTTTCTTTTTTGCTATCAAGTTCATATTTACTAAGACTTGTTACCCACTCATCATCCTTATCACCGGTCTCTTTTGCTTTTGCAATAGTTTTAGCTGTTCTATATCTTATAACTCCTGTATCGTCATATCTTATATCTACAACTTCACCATTTGATTTTGTCTCAGTTGTTTTTTTGTTCTTGTATAATTCTCCAGTTGAAGGGTCAGCATAATATGATAACTTATTATCAAGGAAATCGCTACCAAGTTCAAACTTTCCAGTTACCATAGAACCGTCTTCCCTCATATAATATCTTTTTGATCCTATATCTAACCAATGTGTGTGCATCTTACCTCCATTGGCAGGATCAAGATAATACCATTTATTGTTTTCATTCAGCCATCCTGTTTTCTTTGAACCATCCGGCTGGAAATAATACCATCCATAGCTATTATAATTGGTATACTGCCAACCTGTTACCATGTATCCTGCGTCATTGAAGCAGTAATCAACACCGTCAATATTACGGATTCCTGATTTTGCATATGAATTGTCTGAATATGCATAGTACCAGCCAATATCATCCTTTACCCAACCTGCAGCATATGTAGTAAAACTACATGCCAATGCCAACACAAATGTTGTAATTGCAACTAAAATTTTTCTTTTCATACTTTATTTCCTTTCTTCTATAGGTTATTTTACCTACATATTTGTAGGAGTATTACTACTCCCTCATGTTCATTGATATTTTCTTCTTATCATATTATACCATGAAACATAGAAAAATTTCATATGTTTATTCTAAATAAGATTTTATATCATCTGAATTAAAGTCCAAAGGTAGAAAATGACTTAGATATATCAAGTTCTATAATTGTGGTAGTTTGATTTTTGCATTCATCTAAGATCTCTTAGATGCTATTAAAAATCCAATACCTGACAGTAATGCTGACATTGCTCCAACAATACATGCAATTCCAATATCTCCAAACATCATTCCGCCCATTACAATACCTATTATACCCAAAATAATAAGCAAAATACCAATTACCTTCATAAAAATCCTCCTTATTTACTATAAGTGGTACTAAATCACCACATTTTTAATAACTCTAATATACAGATCTTTAATCTTCTGTATAATAAAATTCTGTATATTGTTCGTCACCGTTTTCATCTATATAGAATCCTGCGGTATAATATACTTCTTTCTCCTCGCTGCTTTCTACATCTTCGTCATAAGATTTTTTCTTCTTATCTTTTTTCTTCTTCTTATCTTTCTTCTTCTTGCCCTCTGTACTTTCCTCTCCCTCTGCGGTCTCTTCTTCCTCTGCCTGAGTACGCTCTATGTACCTTGGCCTTACAGCAGTTGGCATATCTGCAGGTTCACTTGGTTGCGAACCAATCTCCTTTGATTGAGAACTTTCAGGTGTCGGTGGATCTGCCGGTATTGCAGCTTGAGTTGGTGGCTGTGTTTGAGTTGACTGCGTCTCCCTAGCTCTTGTAGTCTCAGGTGGGGCAGTTTTAGTTTCTACTTTTGCCTTAGTTGTCTCAGTTGTAGTTGAAGCACCTACACTTTCATAATTTGTAGTGGGGACATTCGGATCTATTCCATTATTTACAACTAATGTAACATTATCCCCACTGTGTAAAATAGTACCCAAAGGTAATTCAGCACCATCTCCCCCTATTACTCTTATTATACTATTAGCTTTGACATAAGGATCAAACTCATATTGAGTTGAAACCGTAACACTGGCAGACATTAAAATATTTTGAATTTCAGCTAAGTCTCTACCCCTATAATTGTCAGTTGCAAAAGGCTTTATACCATCATAGACATATACATGTAAGAGTTTACTTTTGTTATTAGCACTTTCATCAGTATATTCTTTAATGATACTCCCCCTTGAAATATTATCAGGAACATCTATATTCACTTCCTGATAATCCTGCTCTTTATCATTATATTCATCTACTCGAATATACTTATTATTTATAACATCTTTAAGTACAAATACCGGTGACAAATAGATAGAATAGTTGCTGTAAAAATATCTTTGAGCATCTGGAAGTTCTTGTAAGCTTACGGAGATACTTTCAGGAATATCGGTAGCAGTATTATCTGCAAGATATACGCTTTTATCATATCCGTCTGCATTATAGTATAATGTAATACTATCTCCATACCCACTCTTAATAGTTTCACTGTAAGGATCATGAGACTGACCTAATACTGCACCAGGCAGTATTGTAGAAGTATCACCGGTATACGGCTCTGCTATAACATTTTTGTACAATTTTCCGGCAATCTTTTCAGCCTCATCCAAACGCATTCCTACCAAATTTGGAATAAGCATCGGTCTGCTTCCCGCACTTACAATAACATTAATTTCTGTATCTCTAGGTACAGTAGTACCTGCATTTTTATCCTGAGATATTACCCTTCCTTCAATATACTCATCATCATATTTAACCTCATCAGTTATAATACTAAGATCATCATTATCCTTTATACTTTCGTAATCCTGATTGACAAAATTTGGTACAGTAACCTCCGTAGCACCCAATATTTTATCTATTCCAAGTCTTGGTGCTACATTTATTGTAAGAACAGCCAACAATGCCAAAGATATTACGCCGGCCCCCACTCCTATACATACCTTTAAAGGCATCGGCATACTTCCTGAAGTATCTTTAGCTGCTGTTTTCTTTCTTTCCTTGACCTCAGCATCATTTAACTCTTCTTCAAACTCATCCATAGTAGGAGTTCTGTCCTCTATATTGACCATAAGAGCATTCATTATTGCTGTATCCATAGACTTAGAAATATTTACGCCTAACAACTGTGAAGGATGCTTTAACATGTCTTTGACGCTTCTCTCCATGGCATCCTCAGGAGTAATTCCTGTGATCATTTTGTAGAATGTCGCAGCCAAAGCATATACATCTGTATGCGGTCCCTGATCGCCTCTACTTCTATACTGCTCTTCAGGTGCATATCCGGGCTTTATGATAACCGACAAGCTCTTTGAATGCTTTGTCGTAGCATATCTTGCAGCACCAAAGTCAATTACTTTTATCTCGCCATTTTTCAGTACAAAGATATTGTCAGGTGCTATATCTCTATGAATAATACCTTCTCTATGAACTATCTTCATAGCAGATATAACTTTTATAACTATACCATATGCATCTTGAACAGGCATTTTTCCTTCCCTGTTTAGTTTATCTTTTAGAGACTCGCCATCCAAATACTCCATAACTATGTACACAGTATTATTGGCTTGGAAACAGTCAAAAATATGAACTATATTAGGAACTGAACTAAACTTACTCAGTCTTTTAGCTTCCTCTTCAATTTTTATAAGGCCTTCTTTAAACTGTTCCTCTCTATCACCTGAAAATACTGTTACTGTTTTTTGTTCAGGCATTCTGGTAGAGAACTCTCCGGGCATGTATTCCTTTATGGCAACCCTTTGTTCAAGTACCTTGTCATAAGCAATATATGTTATTCCAAAGCCTCCAAATCCAAGTACCTTTCCTATAATATACTTATTATTCAGTATGGTACCGGGCGTCAGATGATAAGCTTCTTTTGGAGGTGTACCATAGACATAACCACAGAATGGACAAACTTCATATCTGGCATCATATTCCTGCATACAACCCATGCACAGCCTTTTCATTTTTCACCTCCTATATCTATCATACTAATTATTGATCCACAAGATCATCCACAACATCTGGTGCTATTGTAGCTTGAGTTTCCCTTTGTGTTGGATTTGCTGTCTGTGGCGGTGCTGTTGTAGTTGGTGGCTGTGTAGGTGCTGCTGTAGTTGGTGCACTTGTTGCAGCTTGAGTTTCTCTTGTAGTATTTGATTCTTTTACAGTCTCCTGACTTGCTTTTGAAGTACTGGTTACATTTTGAGTAGGCTTTGTGGAACTGTTATTTTGCGGTTGAGTAGTATTTGGTACGCTACCATCCTGTGGTGCTTCACCTGTATTTACTATTAATGTTACACTATCACCCTCATGTAAGAGCATACCCTGTACTAAAGCTTCACCACTAGCATACTTCTGCTCTATAATGCTATCCTTCGCCACTGATGGATCATAGCTATACTCAACATTTACATTTATACCATAGGTTAAAAACTTACTTTGTACATCAGCAAATGCACTTCCTCTATAGTCATCAACTTTAAACGGTATAATACCGTCATATACATATACCTGAAGTATTTTATCTATATTTTTACCATCTACTGTATCTATTGCAAGTATTTTACCCTTTTCTGCATCTGTACTAAGTCCTGCTATTTCCTTTTTTTCATCACTTGAAAGTACATACTTATCTCCATCTTTTAATACATACACAGGTGATAGGAAGATAGCATTTTGATCATAATAGCTTTTTTGTATTTCCCAAAAATCTTTATTTTTTACATCAGCTTCATCCGGTACAGTAGTAGAAGTTTTATCTACAGTATAATTTTCTAAGTCAAAACCATTTGCATTATAGGTCAATACAATACTATCTCCATCTCCGGGAATAACAGTACCACTATATGCTTCTATAGATTGTGATACCACTGTTCCGGGTGGGTATGCTGACATATCATCTGTTGATGCCACCACTTCTACATTTTTGTACATTGATTTAAATATATTTTGTGCCTCATCTATACGCATTCCAACTGCATTTGGAATAATCATAGGCTCTTTACCTGAACTTATAGTAACAAATATTGTTGAACCTGTAGTTATAGTAGTTCCCGGAGCAGGATCCTGAGTTATAATCTTACCTAACAATATATCATCACTAGGTTTTTTACCATTATCAACAACATTAATATATTTAATATTATTTTCTCTTGCATTGTCAAAGTCCTGATTTATAAGATTGGGTGCGGGTATCTCCTTTTCACCAAAAATAGCCTCTGATATCAACTTAGGAGCGAAATTCATTGAAAATACAGTTATTGTTGATACAGCCACTATAGCTACACCAACAAGTATTCCAATCTTTACAGAAAGTGGAATCTTTCCTGACCTATCCTTAGCAGCAGTCTTTTTTCTTTCCTTGACTTCAGCATTATTTAGCTCCTCCTCAAACTCATCCATAGTAGGGGTTCTGTCCTCTATATTGACCATAAGAGCATTCATTATAGCTGTATCCATAGGCTTAGAAATCTCTATCCCAAGTTTTGATGGACGCTTCAGCATATCCTTGACACTTCTCTCCATAGCATCTTCCGGAGTGATTCCGGTAATCATTTTGTAGAATGTAGCAGCCAATGCGTATACATCTGTATGTGGACCTTGATCACCTCTACTTCTATACTGTTCTTCTGGTGCATATCCGGGCTTTATGATAACTGATAGACTCTTTGAATGCTTTGTAGTAGCATATCTTGCAGCACCGAAGTCAATAACCTTAATATCCCCATTTTTTAGTACAAAGATATTGTCAGGTGCTATATCTCTATGAATAATACCTTCTTTGTGTACCTTTTTCATGGCAGCTATAACCTTCATTACAATATCAAAGGCTTCTTGAACCGGCATATTGCCTTCTCTATTCAGTTTTTCTTTAAGGGTCTCACCATCCAGATACTCCATAACAATATACACTGTATTATTTGCTTGGAAGCAGTCATATATATGTACTATATTCGGCACTGAACTGAACTTACTTAGTTTTTTGGCTTCAAGTTCTATTTTCATCAGGCCTTCTTTAAACTGTTCCTCTCTATCACCTGAGAATACAGTTACAGTTTTTTGCTCCGGCATTCTGGTGGAGAATTCACCAGGCATATACTCTTTGATAGCCACTCTTTGCTCAAGTATTTTATCATAGGCAATATATGTAATTCCGAAGCCTCCAAATCCAAGTACTTTTCCTATAATATATTTATCATTTAAAATAGTACCCGGTGTCATATGATAGGCTTCTTGAGGCGGTGTACCATGAGCATATCCACAAAAAGGACAGATGTCATATTGTTCATCATACTCCTGCATACATCCCATACACAGTCTTTTCATTAAAATTTTTCCTCCATTATTTTGGAACCCCACTTATTTACCCGGAAAAGGTTCTACAGTCTCAGTTGCCTTTGCTATTTCAACACTTTTAGACTTGCTTACCTCTGTTGGTTAATTACTATTATCGTCAGACACAGCTGGTTACGGTTTTCCGGTATTACTATTCTCACCTTTATTATTTGTAGAATCTTATTTCTTTGGCGTAGAATCAGTTGCTTTAGTTTTTCCCTGGGTTACAGTTGAAGCCTCTTGTGCTTCAGTTGTACTCGGCTCCGTCGCATTAGTACTACTTTTCTCAGTGCTGCTCTCTTTAGTATTACTTTCCTGAGAACTACTTTCTACTACATTTTCCTTTGGAAATAATTTTGACTTTCTAGTAATAATAAAGTATCCTGTAGCACCCATTACCGGTAAAGCTATAAGTACTGCCAAAGCTATTACCAAGGTCTTCTTCAATGTATTCTTTGAATCATTTGAATCTGTTTTTCTCTTAAGTAACCTAGATGATTTTGCTGCAGTTTTCTTTGTTTTAGAATCAGGCTTTTGATTGATAGTTCTGGAATCATCAAAAATATCTCTAAAGATCATATCCAAGGATTTATCTAAAGACTCTCTCTCATACATAGAAAGCATTTCTTGCTTTATCTTGTTAGATAAAACGGTCTTATCACTATTTATGAGATTTTTAACATCTATTTCCATTACATCAGTTTGTCCTAAAGCCATGCATCCAAAAAGATTAACTAATGATCTTCTATCCTCCAACTGAGCCTCACCGACCTGCAAATTGATTCTTGGATAGAAATCTTTTACTATAACATCATCTGCTGTTGCCCCAAATATGAAGCTGCTTGCTTTAACATTTCCATGATATATTCCTTCATGGTGTAGTTTTGCCACAGAACGCATAGCCTTACCAAATAAGTCTAAAGCTGCAACAATTTCGAGCGGTTTATTCTCATTTATAGAAGATTCATATGTATTGCTCTTTATATATTGTTCTATAGCATAACAAGTATTATTATGATAAAAGCAACTGTATATATCAGACACTTCTCTCTCTTTGTAGAGTAGCATTATTTGATTGTAGTAGTCATAGAAGCTTTTCATCTTATTTTTGTATGTATTACCATCCACACCACTCTTAAATATCAGTTTTGCAGAGCCATCTCTTTGTAAATAATCTTCAGGAAAATATTCAACTATTTGTACTATTCTTTGAAGCTGAGCATCTTTTCCAATATATCGTATTTGTGATTTCTTTCTATCAAGTACCTTACCAACGACATATCTATTATTTAAAATCTCTCCGGGCTTTATTTCATTGGACTCCGATGGAACATCTTTTTGTATATCATACTTACAAAATGGACATATATCTTGAAAATCCCCAATCTCCTCCATACAATTTAAACACATTTTCATTGTTTTAGATCTCCAATATCTTTTAGCTCAACATAGGTATTCAAATAATATTCATTAAGTATCTCTGAATTGACAGGAACACCATTGTTGTTTTTTATATTCAGCACCTGTTGTGCTTTTTCCTTCATAAGAAAATACACTAATATTTCTCCGGCCTTTTTTTCTTCGTCACTTACATGATTATTTACACTTACAAGATTGGTAAATCTCAGCTTGATTCTCTTATCACCTACGACAGACACAGAGTACTTACCTGCCATATTTTCCTGTATTTCCTTATAATCAGATGTATCTGATATATAGTATAGGCATTCTCCATTTACAAAATCCTCTATAGTTTTGTCAGATGAAATATCTGAATCTTTAGCCAATAGTAAATTCGGATTTAGAGCATAATCTCCTGATTCAATGACTGTATCTAAATCATAATCTATTACAACGTCTGATTCTTCACTATTTGATGTTTCAGTAGTATTTGAATTAGAATACTTTTCATTCCTATAGATAAGAGGATATTGTACACTTAATGGTACTTGATCGCTATCCTTGAATTTTTTATAATAATCCATTATATTTCTACTGTTGTCTAAATCTATAAAGTCATAGGTCGTATCAAGCTTATCTAAATCACCATCAAACTCATCCAAATCCAAATATGTACTGTCAAATACTGTAGGTACATCTTTGCCACCAGAGTCTAATGCATCTTCCAGTGCAGTTTGATATTCTTCGTCTGACTCAAATGTCCTAAAACTCACATCTACACCGGCATAGTCTTTTTTAAATCCTGATATAAGTTCATCAAAATCAGAGTATTTCTGATCAGCTACTTTTTCATCAGTTATATTATCAGATGGAGGTAGCCAAACTTCTATAGAAGTGCCATCCTTAAGTGCAAATTTTTGGCTCTTCTTATTGTAAATACTAAATACAGCTGAAATCATTATAATAAAGATAATTAATGACGCTACCACAGTTATAATTCTGAATTTCTTTCTTCTACTCAATACTTTATCAGGAGTATCTGAGTATTCTCCCTTTAGAAGAGCATCTTCAAATTGGTCTACATTCTTAAACCTTAATGATTTATCAAGTGCCATTGCAGTCATTATAATATTACTCAAATCACTGCTAACCTCATTGTTTATTTTATCAGGTGGGACCACCTTATCTTCTACCATTCTATTTACAGATTCATCAGGCATTACTCCTGTAACAGCCCTATAGAACATAGCTCCAACTGCATATACATCAGTCCAAGGTCCCTGACTACTTCTAGTTCTATACTGCTCCGGTGGTGCATAACCCGGCTTTAGAATTATAGACATAGTTTTTTCTTCTTCACCGGTAGAAAATCTTGCCGCACCAAAGTCAATAACTTTTATTACACCTTCCGGGCTTATAAAAACATTGTCCGGACTTATATCTCTATGTATAATACCGGCTCTATGTATTTCTTTTAGTGCATCAAGTACAGCTAAAATTACATTTTTGGCAATATTACAGTCAATAGGACCATTGTTTTCCTTCAAATAGTCTTTAAAAGATTTACCCTCCAAAAACTCCATGGCAATATATGCAGTACTATTTTGCTCAAAATATTCATAAACGTGAACAATATTTGGATGACCACTGAATCTTGCCATACTTCTTGCCTCTGTCAAGAATCTTTGTTTTCCTTTTTCAAACTCTATAGCCTTTTCACCTGAATATATGATAACATTAGCAACTCCGGGACTGCGGTTTACTATACCACCTGCACTTGGATAGAACTCTTTTATAGCTACTTTTTGTTCCAGTTTTTGATCCCAAGCTACATATGTAATACCAAATCCTCCAACTCCCAATGCAGTACCTATTAAGTATCTGTTATTTAATACAATGCCGGGTGTCAACTGATATAATTCTTTAGCATTTCCGGATGGTACATATCCACAATGTGGACATACTCCGTATTCCTCATCGTATATCTGCATACAATTTAGACAACGCATAAATTATCCTCCCTAAATATTGTTTCCTTTATACTTTAAAACAAGTACTGATGTGTTATCCTGTTTACTCTCTTTTTTTAAAGCTCTGGATCTCTCAATTAATCTGTCAGATGTCATCTGCATATTTATATGATTATCTTCTACTATAAGTCTTATCTGCTCATCACTTAGATTCTTGTACAATCCATCACTACACAAAATAATAGTATCGTCTTTTTCAAGCTTTATAGGATTTGCAGGAATATCTATCAAATATAAATTCTGTATTCCGATAAAACTTGTCAAAGCATCAACTCTTGTAGTTGCCTTTTCTCTTTCCACAAAATCTTGCGTTATTTCTCCTGCTCTAAGCTGGCTCATTAGCTGTTCGTAGTAATTATGCTCTTTGTTTATCTGTACCAATCTGTCATTTCTATAAATATAAATATGACTGTCTCCAATAGACATAGGATAGAGAAAACCGTCATTAATAATAACTGTAACAACTGTTGATCCCGCATGCATAGGTCTACCATCAGTACCTAGAAGATTTTTGACACTTTCATTCATCTTATAGGCATTTTCTTTTAGAAAACCAAAAAAATCCACATTTCCGGTTCTATTTTCAAATGCACTTCCCAATATATTTGCGGCAGTATAGCTGGCTTTTTCACCACCTTCTAATCCACCCATTCCGTCACAAACAGCTGCCAGTGTCACTGTAGCATCTTGAGAAAAGTACAAATAATCCTGCTGATATTCTCTATCTCCGATAATTGCTGTAAGACCAACCTCAACTGATCTATTTTCAGCATTTTCCTTTCTTACATAATTCACTTTTAAGACCTCTCTCATCAGTTTAATAGATAGCTTGCATCTAAACAAATACGACTGACATTATCGCCCAGTACCAATGTTGTTGCTGGATACATCTTATAGGTACGACCTTTTTCAAGTTTTATACCATCCACAAATGTTCCATTGGTAGATGTATCTGTAACATCAAAATTCTTTTCACGGCTATTATAGCGTATTGTTACATGCCTTTTACTTATTTCACACCAGTTTATTATTATGTCACATGTCTCTCT
Organism: Lachnoanaerobaculum umeaense; assembly: GCF_003589745.1. Lineage (GTDB taxonomy): Bacteria > Bacillota > Clostridia > Lachnospirales > Lachnospiraceae > Lachnoanaerobaculum > Lachnoanaerobaculum umeaense. The sequence goes on from NZ_CP032364.1 coordinate 1,412,585, forward strand.
GCCGATAATATAATTTTTATCTGCATTAAGCCTGCCCTCTCGGCCGGCGTTAGGACCATACATAATTTTAAATTTAGGTAAAATATTTAATCTTTTTGTAGTACAAATTTCTTCAATAAACTCTCTAACACTTCCAGTCCTCATATGTATATCCATTTGAAGTGCCCTGTCTACAGCATCAGAAATCTCTCTTGGAATGTTCTTGTCTATATAACACAAAGATGTGTATATTGCACCATTTCGTCTATCAACAGCTGAAGGTATTCTAAGTCCGGTCAATGCATAATAATAGCTACTTGCAAGACCGTACACATCTGTATATGCCCCTTGTGGAGCATCATAAACCGCTTGTTCAGGTGCTCCAAAACCGGGTTTAAAAATAAGCCTTTTGTCTCTTCTGTCACTGTCTAAAATAATAACTTTTGCATTACCAAAGTCAATAAGATAGACTTTATTATCAGCTATATAAATGTTTTCAGGACTTATATCTCTGTGATAAATAGGCTGAGATTTCTCATGCATTACCATAAGAATCTTTGCAACCTTTAAAATGATTTCTGTAACACCTGCAAATGTAGGTTTGAATATTTTTATAAAACGACTTAAATTCCAACCTTCCAGGTACTCCATAACATAATATAATGTACCATTTTCTGAAAATTGATCTCTAAACTGTACTACACCGTCTACACCCTTTAACACATTCAGAGCACTCATTTCTCTTCTGAATTTCTCTTCTCCATCTTCAAACTCGAGCCTTTTGTCTTCTTTAGCCACCAAAAAATTAGAATTTTTTGCTCTATTGGAGTCTGTAAAAGGAAAATACTCTTTTATGCAGCAAATACCGCCATTAAACAGGTCCACAGCCTTGTAGGTGATTCCAAATCCACCCTCTCCCAGTTTTTTTCCTAAAATATACTTTCCATTGTTCAATTTAGTTTTAGGACGCAATGCTCTGTCTGAAATATTTTCTGAAGCCATAGTATACCCACAATTTGAACATATCCCGGTAATATAGTTGTCATTAAAAGTATATTCATTTAAAAAACAGTTAGGACACATATCTTTTTTCATTTCGTACACCATTAGAAATGAATAATCATTCTCTCCATACCGGCAGAAATCTCATCTCCATATTCTAACTTTCTCTTTCCTAAAATCCTTACACCGTTTACAGATGTTCCATTTGTGGAATTCAAATCTGAAATGTACATATTTTCTCCATCCCATTCCAATGCAAAATGCTGTCTTGACATCTCATCATCATCAAAATAAAGTTCATTCATACTGGATCTTCCAACTATAAAGCTTTTTGTAATCTTAAAATCCGTCTTTTTAGTTTTCATGCCCTTGACTGATATCAGTAGACTAAAATCCTTAGCATCAACATGTTCTAGTTTTATATGATATTTCTGGTTTTGAACTTCTTCATTAGGCATATCAACTGAGTAATGTGGGGCAATATGAGCACTATTTTCTTTTACAGTATTTGCTTCTTGCTTCTTTTTCCCTCTAGATATTGACATAGCAACAATTCCTACAATAATCAAAAGTATTGAAAATAAAGAAAGAGCAAGTGTAAGTAGTGTAAAATCATCATCACTTTGATTCAGCTTTATTTTAGTCTCTTCTAAAACTCTATTCTGCTCATTTGAATCGTCAGTGATACCATCTCCACAAATAAGTCTATATTCCCCACTATTAAACTTTTCTGCAGTTGTTAGTAAATAAGTGTTTTCTTCATCCTCTATTTTGTTAACAGCCGAAAAAGCTATAGTCTTATTATTTTTTGTAACAAGAGAATAGTTTGCCGGATCTGATGCACCTGACATCTTTTCAGAGAAAGTTATTTTTATATTTCTCCCCTTTTCTTGTTCAGCCTGTACAATCTTAGGATTAACATTATCCGGCTGTGAAAGTATAGACATCACCTGTCTAGTATCAGACGCCTTCGATCCATCAACTTGAATAGTTACATTTACCAAGGCATTTGTAACCTTATTATTATCAGCTACAAACTTTAATACCCTTGCGGAGTCTATTCTTGTCTTTATATTTTGAAAACCTGTTTTGATCTCTTGAGGAGATACTACCTCAATCTGACCACCTGAGCTTCTAGCTACCTCTCCAAATGCATCAATATTTTCCTTTTTCGTGTCTTTTATACATAGGGCATAGAGTGAAATAGATTCTTTTTGTAATTGACTTAGTACTTCTGAAGAAGTAACCTTTCCAACTGCAAAATCCTCTCCATCTGACAATACTATTATTTCTCTTCTATGCAGACTTGTGTCAGAATTTTTTGAATCCTTTTCTACAGCCTCCTTTATGGCTTCAAAAAGTAATGTATCCTGATCTCTGTTACTTATAGAGTTTAGTATATTTCTTAAATCATCATTTGACACTCTTGTGTCCACTTTAGTTTCTACAGTCTCTCCGAATGTTATAAGAGAAAATCCGTCGTTTGGAGACAATGTAGAATAAAAGTCCAAAATAGATGCTTTCATTTGAAGAAAATAATCTTTATTTATTGAAGCTGATATATCAAGCAAAACATAGTACTGAACACCTTCTTTAGTACTACTAAAATCCTCATTATTTTTAAGAGTAAGTTTTTCACCATCTATAAAGCCTTCAACAGTTTGGCTTTTATCTATACCATAACTATATATGGTAACATCTGGCATATTCAAATACACTTGTTCAATAGCCGGACTCTCAGTATCTGCAAATGATACTGATGTCATTCCCAGTATCATACATAAAAAAATAAATATAGATATTATTCTTTTTCCCATTCTCTGCCCTCTCTACAAAATGCAATGAATTCATATCTTTGCATTCCAACCTGTATTACATCACCTGTTTTTATTTTTTCAGGCTCATGTATAGGTTCTCCATTTTTATACAATTCATTTCCGGCATTTGGTACAATAGAAAAGCTATTGCCTCTATCATCATATACAATAGCACAATGTTTTTGCCTGCTTACTGATATATCACATTGCAATATAACATCCATATCATAATCACGGCCAATCCAGTTGAAGCCATGTCTTATTCTGAAGTCTCTTCCCTTTTCTACACCGTCAATACACACTAACCAACCTGTAACATAGTCATTTCCCTTTGCAGCAGAAAACATACCTATAGTCTTACCATCATCTGAAGGCTTTTTTACAGGTGCTTTTTCCACACTTTCCAGGCTTACAGTTACTGTGTCCTCCATAGGTCTATTATCTGTATAGTTGCTTTCATGTTTTGCTACAGTCTTTGAATCATCCTTTGTTCTTGTAAATGCTGAGAAAAATCCCTTTTTATCAGCATTTTTATTTTTTTTCTCTTCTACTCCTGCAAATATTCCACAATGAGGACATCTGGAGAATTTTTCATCATCATAATAATGCCCTTGATTACATCTAACAACTGCCATTAAATGCTCCTATTCTATCCAAACAGCAATAGCAGAATAATTGTCCATATTTGTATTTTTACCCTTTTTTAGAACAATAACTTCCATCATTTCTATCCATTCTTTAGCAGAGGATGCCTTTTTTAAGCAGTTCATCATCTGTTTTTCGTCTATAAGCTCCCAAAAACCATCACTACACAACAAAAAAGCCTGACCAACTACTTTATCCACAGGTTCTCCGAGTTCAAATTTGGGACTTTCCCATTCGATACCCATTACCTTTAAAAGTCTATTTCTGTCAGGGTGGTTTCTTATATGTTTCTCTTTTAATCTTCCTGCGTCTACCAACATCTGTGGAACACTGTGATCTCTTGTCCTTTGCACAAGCTTATTCTTGTAAAAATGATATAGTCTTGAATCTCCAACATGTCCCCACTGGATACTATTTTCGCCAATATGTAATACCACACAAGTTGTCTTCATGTCTCTACACTCAATATTTGACCTCTGTGTCTGCATAATAATGTACTGTGCATTCTGTAATGAAGTTGATAAGCACTCTTGTGAAGCCCCTCCTGCACTAACAAACTCCTCTATCACTCGTTCTACTGCAATTCTAGACGCTTCTTCACCTTTTCCGTGACCACCAAGACCGTCAGCAAGGACAAAGCAGAAGTCTTCTCCTGCTTTTGTCATGCCAACTGAATCCTCATTGTTGTCGCGTCTACCCACATTACTGTATAAATAATAGGTTATCACGACCATCCTCCTATATCTTATCCTAATCTAAATGAATTCTTCTTTTGCTTTCCAAGTAATATAATTCTTCCCGGTGCAACATTTACTGTACTACCTCTGCTAATAGGTGTACCATCGTCAAGGTATGTACCATTTGTAGATATATCAGTAACCTGATATATACCATTAGCATATCTTACTATACAATGCTCTCTTGAAATGTCAGCATCTGTTGAATCAAATACAATGTTTGACTTATCAGCAGATCTACCAAACTTAAACTGTTCACCATTCTGAATATCAAATGTAACACCTACGTACTTTCCTGATACACCGATAATTCTACCATCAGGACTACGTGAGATAGTTCCTCCTTGAACTGCTCTACCTGAAGGTGCACTTGAACTTCCACCATTTGACTGCATAATCTGCTTAACATCATTCATGATTTGATTCTTAAGCTCTTTACCATCAACAGTTGTCATTACATCTCTTTGTGTTCTATCTTCATAATTTGAATATGCCATAACCGCTTCTACTGCAAGCTCAACACCAAAAGGTAAGAAGGCTATAAATGGATTAAATCCGAATCTGGCCAAAAGCTTCATATGTGTCATAATTCTTACAACTACAAAGGCAATAATATATATAGCTATCAATATAGCTGTAATTAATGCAGAAACATTTAATAATGTAAACCATAATAATATACAAAATAATGCTACTATTGTTTTACTTAACAATAAAAATAAAGCGATAGGCATTCCTGCTAATTTGCATAGGTATATTGCTCTTGCTACAGGAACAAATGCCATCCAACCATCTTCATCACCTGTTTTTTTACCTAAAGTATATAAAACATGTCTACATGCAAAATATAATAATCCAAAGAAAACAATAGGACAAAAAACTCTGTACATAAAGTCCGAAAACTTTGTCGCAGTTATTACATCATCCGGATTATTCATATAAGCGTTTGCAAGAGGCTTAAAAAAAATCTCTAAAGGTCCACCACCATACACAAAATTATCTATATACATATATTTCTCCTATTCTCTACAACTCCCATTTAAAAGCATCATCACAGAATGGCACTAACATAAGTGCTACATTACCTACCTGAAGAACATCATTTTTCTTCATTATCTGTGGAACCAAAACAACTTCATCATTCAGATAAGTCAATTCCTTTGTATTACCCGGTTGTGCAAGGAATATGTTCTGTTTTGGCTCATAAATTATAATTGCATGTTGCTGTCTTGAAACACTACTTTCATTTTTAAGACAAACATCCATATCATTATCTCTTCCTATGAAGTTTCTACCTACTTTAAGTTTGAAATCTCTTCCCTTAAGACCGTTTGCACCACTTACGCAAACCAACCATCCTACTACAGGTGAATTATGCTCCTCAACTCCATTAGATGAAACTTCATTTGAGTCAAAGTCTCTTCCCCAAATAGAGATAGTCTTTACCTCATCATCATGGCTTGGCATTTGTGATGTCTGTGCTGACTTTGGAGTATCCAGTTCTGACATTGAGAGCTGACTCATATCAACTGTCTTTTGCTCTTCTTCTCTCAACAAACTACCACCAATAGTTACATCAACATTTGCCGGTGGAGCTGAAAAAGGAACTGTGAAGTTCTCATGTCCTCCTGACACTCCACAATGTGGACAACTTGGATATGTGTCCGCATCATAAAAATGTCCATTATCACATTTTTTTAGATTCATATATCTCTCCTTTATTATTTTTTACAAACGGTTTTGTTTGTAGATTATCAAAGTAAAAGTCAAGCAATAACGAATGTTAAGAGTTATTTAATCAACATTTTACTTTTCTTAATATAAACCCTTGTCATCCCTATGTCAAGTAAATATTGTTTGCATCTATATTTGATACTTTCATATTCATAAAAAGTAAAATAATTGGCAAATATGATGTTTTACAAACACTTTATAATGCAATATGGAATCATTTTTCCATTTTATTGTGTATTTTTTATATTATTTTTATACTTAAAATAATCTTTAAAAATATTTTTATAAAGAGTATAGGAATACAATCTCCAAATATTATCATTTAGATTTATACTATAAATTTTTTATACTTTAAATTGAACAAAAAATATTCCGGTTAGAATCCTCTATCTAACCGGAATACTTTAAAATTTTATTTTATATTGTTTTCACTATATCCACATTCTTCATTCATACATAACAGCTTACTTCCCTTTTCTACCATGTAAGAGCCACATTTAGGGCAAGAAGTTGCAGATGGTTTATTCCATGACATAAAGTCACAATCAGGTGCATTACTGCAACCATAGTATATTCTACCCTTTTTAGTTTTCTTTATAACCACTTCTCCGTCACATTTTGGGCATTTTACACCTATCTTTTCAAGATAGGGCTTAGTATTCTTACAATCAGGGAATCCCGGACAGGCAAGGAATTTTCCATGTGGTCCGTATTTTATAACCATATTTCTACCACAATTCTCACATATAACATCAGTTACTTCATCTGCTATTTTAACATTTTCAAGTTCCTTAGAAGCCTGTTCTACAGCTGATTCCAAATCCGGATAAAAATTTGATACCACAGTTTTCCAATTTATACTTCCATCTCCCACCGAATCCAATAGTTGTTCCAGATTAGCTGTAAACTCTTTGTCTACAATACTTCCAAAATAGTTTACCATCATAGAGTTTACTATTTGTCCAAGTTCAGTGACATACAAATTTTTTTGTTCCTTAACAACATAATGTCTCGCCATAATAGTAGTAATAGTTGGAGCATATGTAGAAGGACGCCCTATTCCCTGCTCCTCCAAAGCTTTTACCAGGCTTGCTTCAGTATAATGAGCCGGAGGCTGTGTAAAATGCTGTGCATCTATAAGTTTTTCAAGCTTTAACTCATCACCTACTTTAAGCTTGGCTATAATTATATCTGAACTTACTTTCTCTTCTTCATCATCTGTATAAACACTCATAAAACCGTCAAACAGAACCTTTGATCCTGCCATAGTAAATATATAATCTCCGGCAGCCAGTTTTACTGATGTTGTCTTATACTTTGCATTTTCCATTCTACTTGCAACAAATCTCTTCCAAATAAGCTGATACAGTCTAAACAGCTCTCTTGGCAATGCTTCTTTTAATGTTGCCGGGGTTAATGTTACATCTGTTGGTCTGATAGCTTCATGTGCGTCCTGTACATTTGTATTTGCATTTTTTGTAACTATATTTTGTGAAACATAGTTTTCTCCATAACTTTTCCCTACAAATTCTCTTGCAGCTGCATCCGCTTCTGCAGCTACTCTTGTAGAATCAGTACGAAGATATGTAATAAGTGCAATAGTTCCCTTGCCTTTAATATCCACTCCCTCATAGAGCTGCTGTGCAAGTCTCATAGTCTTTTGAGTAGAGTAATTCAGCTTTTTGCTTGCTTCCTGTTGCAATGTGGAAGTTGTAAATGGAATTGGAGCTTTTTTTATTCTCTCTCCTTCATTTATTTCGGAAACAATATATTTTGCCCCCTCCAGTGCCTTTAGAATTTCAGCCATTTGAGTTCTATTATTTATCGCAAGCTTTGTCTTTGTGCCATAAAACTTTGCATTAACACTTCTCTTAGAAAATGCCGTCAAAAGCTCAGCTTCCAGAGTCCAGTACTCTTCAGGTATAAATTCATCTATCTGTGCTTCTCTGTCGCAAATCATCCTCAAGGCTACAGATTGTACTCTACCTGCAGACAAGCCTCTCTTTACCTTTGACCACAGTAACGGACTTATAGAATACCCCACCATTCTATCTAAAACTCTTCTTGCCTGCTGTGCATCTACCAAATTCATATCCAATTTTCTTGGATGTTTAATAGCCTCTTTAATAGCATTTTTTGTAATCTCATTAAAGCTGATACGAAATACCTTCTTATCACTGTCATCAAGCTTCAATGCCTTTGACAAATGCCAACTGATAGCTTCTCCCTCACGATCAGGGTCAGTTGCAAGATATATTTTATCAGCTTTTTTTGCATCTTTTTTTAGTTTAGCAAGTAACTCGCCCTTCCCCCTTATAGTAATATACTTAGGCTCAAAATCATTTTCAACATCAATTCCCATAGTTGATTTAGGCAAATCTCTTACATGTCCATTTGACGCTGTTACCTCATATCCTGAACCTAAATATTTTTTTATGGTCTTAACCTTTGCAGGAGACTCCACTATCACTAAACTTCCAGCCATTTTAACCCCTTACTAATTTATTCTCTTACAATAATAATTTGACGAAATCTGTACGATAAAACCTTCCAATTCAAGTAATAAAAGTGAGCTCAGCACCTGTGATATATCTAGCGTGCTTTCTTTGATTATGTCATCAATGTATTTAGGTTTTAAATCAAGGCAACTATAAACCTTTTTATCGTTCTTTGCAAGTATATTAGGATTTTTTTCATTATATACTTGTATTTTTCTATCAATATTAAGATCTAGAGCTTCTAAAACATCAGTAGGCGATGAAATTATACCGGCTCCATCAGCTATAAGTTTATTGCATCCAAGACTCATACAATCAGTTATTCTACCCGGAAGTGCAAATACTTCTCTCCCCTGTTCCAAAGCATGTGAAGCTGTTATAAGAGAACCTGATTTCAGTCTTGCTTCTATTACTATAGTTATATCTGCCAGACCTGATATTATACGATTTCTAATGGGAAAATTAAACTTTAAAGGATTAGTTCCAAGTGGGAATTCAGATATTACACCACCAAAACCATCTGAACATAGTTTATTATAAAGATTAAAGTTGCTCTCCGGATAACATACATTTACTCCGGTACCTAGTACTGCATAGGTTTTACCTTCACCAAGTATAGCACCTTCATGTGCTTTTGTATCAACTCCCAGTGCCATACCGCTTATTATATCTACCCCATTTATTGCAAGCTCCTGTGCTAGAAAACTTGCCATTTCCAATCCGTATTGACTGGCACCTCTACTACCAACTATTGAAACACTTTTTCTTTGCTTTGGAATTTCACCTTTTACAAATATTCCAAATGGATAATCTTTTATATGTATTAGTTTTTGTGGATAATCCTCATCAAAAGGCAGTATAAATTTAATTTTTCTATCATCTAATGAAAGATAAGTGTCATGTAAATTATCTAAATTTAGTTTTAGTCTTAAAATTGCATTTATTTGTTTTTCATTCAATTTTACTTTGGTTTGTACTTCATCAAAGCTCATTTTAAATATATTATATAAAGGCTTGATATTTTCATAGATTGCCTTTTTTGCTGAATATCCAAGTTCAGATATTGTGGAAAGATAAAATAAAGCTTCTCTATCGGATATTTCATAAATTTGCATAGTTCCCCCTTTACCAATATTTGTCTTCTAAAGATCTATAAGATATCGCCTCACATATATCGTCATGCTCAATATCAATATGTTCATTAAAATCTGCAACTGTTCTTGCTACTTTCAAAATCTTATGTAATCCACGAACACTCATTTTCTTCATTTCATATAAATTAGACAGGAAAATATCATCTTGCTCTTTTAATTTACAAAATGTATTTATCAGACTTGGTGGAATCTCGGAATTATATGAAAAATTATAATTACTATATCTGCTTAGTTGTATCTGCCTTACTTTCTCTATATATTTTTTTATTTCATTACTGCTTGTATTGTTGAAATCTCCCTTTAGTTCATCATATCTTATAATAGAGGTTTCTACAGTAATATCAATTCTGTCAAGTAGTGGTTTAGATATCCTTGAGAGATACTTTCTCACCTGTACTTCATTGCAATTACATTTATTTCTATCCGGATAATATCCACATTTACAAGGATTTGTTGCAGCTACAAGCATGAAATCTGCCGGATAATCAATACTGGCATTTACTCTGGAAATGCTCACTATTTTATTTTCCATAGGCTGTCTAAGTACTTCTATAGTATTCATCTTAAACTCTGCAAGCTCATCTAAGAATAGTACACCTTTATGTGCCAATGATATTTCTCCCGGCTTAGGTACTCTACCCCCTCCCGATAATGCCTGTGGTGATACTGTATGATGTGGAGACCTATATGGTCTTATTTTTAATATAGGCTCTTTTGAGTTTAATAGTCCACATACACTGTATATCTTTGAAACTTCTAATGCTTCTTCATCCGTCATATTTGGCATTATGCCTGGTATTCTTTGGGCAATCATACTTTTTCCGGTACCTGCAGGACCAATGAACAATATATTATGTCTACCTGCTACTGCAATCTGTACAGCTCTCTTTAGTAGGATTTGACCATTTACATCAGAAAAATCACTGTATTCTTTTTTCATTGGAATTTGTGTGGAAATATTCTCTGAATATATTTTTTTGTTATTTAGAATTTCTATTAGATCCTTTAGATTTTTTATTCCAAAATTCTTTATATCAGATACGATATTTGCTTCCGCCAGATTATCATATGGAAGAAATATATTTTCAAATCCCATCTCTTTTGCAAAAATAACAATGGGAAGTATTCCCTTTATAGGCAGTATTGCACCACTTAATGAAAGTTCTCCTACAAACATTGACTTACTTAGAATATCAGATTTTATTACACCCAGTGCCTCAAGTATTGATATGGCTATAGGCAAATCATAACCGCAACCTTCTTTTTTAATTTCTGCCGGTGAAAGATTTATGACTATTTTTCTGGGATAAAAAGAAATTTTAGAATTTTTTATGGCAGTCTTGACTCTGTCTGCCGCTTCTTTGACCTCTCCTGATAAGGAACCTATTAGAATGATTCCCGGGAGACCATCTCCAATATCAGTTTCACAACAGACATGAAATGCATTGATACCTAAAAGACCTGCCGTATTTATTTTACTTAGCATAATCTCCTTTATGATCTATCGGTGCAAAGGCACCGATAGATTTAAATAATTTTATTTTTTGATAACTGAGGCATCTTTTCTGACTACTATATCAGAACTCTCTTCATCAAATCCATTCGGATTGTTCCTTTGCCATCTGAATGAATCTCTACACATATCTTCTATGTTCTTCTCAGCCTTCCAGCCAAGTTCTTTAAGTGCTAGAGAAGGATCAGCATAGCACTCAGGTACATCTCCTGCTCTTCTGTCCTTAAATACATAGTTGATTTTCAAATCATTTACCTTCTCAAAAGCATTTATAACATCCAATACACTATATCCTATACCGGTTCCTAGATTGTATATATCAACTTTGCCCGGATCCTTCATCATCTTCTCAAGTGCTTTGACATGTCCCTTTGCCAAATCTACAACATGGATATAATCCCTTACACATGTGCCATCCTTAGTATCATAATCATTTCCAAAAACACCAAGACATACCAGTTTACCTACGGCTACCTGTGTAATATATGGCAAAAGATTGTTTGGAATGCCCTTTGGATTTTCACCTATTCTTCCTGACTCATGTGCTCCAATAGGATTAAAATATCTTAAAAGCATTACAGAAAACTTATCATTTGCAGTATGAAGGTCTGTCAAAATCTGCTCAAGCATTCCCTTAGTTCTACCATATGGATTTGTAATAACTCCTAAAGGTGAATCTTCAGTTATCGGTACCACCTTAGGATCTCCGTATACTGTAGCACTAGATGAAAATACTATTTTTTGTACACCAAATTCTCTCATTACTTCGCATAGAATAAGAGTACCTGTGATATTATTATGATAGTATTCCAAAGGCTTGTACACAGACTCTCCTACAGCCTTCAATCCGGCAAAATGTATAACCGCATCTATTTCATTTTCCTTGAAGACCTTTGTAAGAGCCTTTTGATTTAATAAATCCACTTCATAAAAACGTAAAGACTTTCCTGTAAGTTCTTCCACTCTCTTTAGAGATTCTCTGGAAGAATTAACCAAATTGTCTACTACAACTACCTCATATCCTGCATTCAATAGTTCAACACAAGTATGACTTCCGATATAACCGGCACCACCGGTAACTAATATTGCCATAGCCCCTCCAAAATAATAGCTAAAATCTGTTATAAACATATTGATTATATAAATTTTATAATAAAATATATATTAAATCAATGAATTTTTTCAATAATATTGCTTAATGATGGAAAAGTCTTATACCTGTAAATGCCATACATATACCATATTTGTTACAGCAATCTATAACTGCATCATCCCTTAGAGAACCTCCCGGTTGTGCAATATACTCTACACCACTTCTTTTAGCTCTCTCTATATTGTCACTAAAAGGGAAGAAGGCATCTGAACCCAAACTTACACCTTTTAGATTTTTCAACCACTCTTTCTTTTCTGTTGTACTAAATTTCTTTGGCTTTTCCGTAAATATATGTTCCCACATACCATCAGACAAAAGTTCTTCTATACTATTATCCCCAATGTATACATCTATAGCATTATCTCTATCAGCTCTTTTTATACCCTCTTTAAAAGGTAATTCAAGAACACATTTTGATTGTCTAAGAAACCAATTGTCTGCCTTAGTTCCTGCAAGTCTGGTGCAATGAATCCTTGATTGCTGTCCTGCTCCGATACCTATAGCCCGACCATCTTTAACATAACAAACAGAGTTTGACTGTGTATACTTTAATACTATCAAAGATATAAGCAAGTCAAGTTTCGCATTCTGTGGTATATCTTTATTCTCTGTAACTATATTTTCAAGTAATGTCTCATTTATATCCAGATCATTGTGCCCCTGTTCAAATGTAATTCCAAAAACTTGTTTCTTTTCCAACTTCGCCGGAATATAATTTTCATCTATTTGAATAATATTATATTTTCCGTTCTTTTTTGATTTCAGTATTTCAAAAGCCTCATCAGTATAACCCGGAGCTATAACACCATCCGATACCTCTCTTTTTATTAGTAAAGCCGTTTCCTTATCACAAATATCACTTAATGCTATAAAATCTCCAAATGACGACATTCTGTCTGCCCCTCTTGCTCCGGCATAAGCACAAGCAAGAGGACTTAACTCACAGTCCTCTACCCAATATATTTTCTTTAAAATATCATCAAGAGGAAGTCCTATAGCGACTCCTGCAGGTGATACATGTTTAAAGCTTGTAGCAGAGGGCAGACCGCTTACTTTTTTCAATTCAGAAACCAACTGCCATCCATTAAGTGCATCCAAAAGATTAATATATCCCGGATTGCCGACAAGAACTTTTATAGGCAAGTCATCTCCATTTTCCATAAAAACTTTAGCAGGCTTTTGATTGGGATTACAGCCATATTTCAATACTAATTCATTCATTACATACCCTCCAATTTGTTCTTTATTACCTGTTCATACTTTCCGGTTTTTATATCAATATATCTGACTGCCAGCGATATTTTATTGTCAATATTTAGTGCATTCCATAATTTTTCACTAAATTCATCTATGCTACCATTTAGTATTACTTTTTTAGGTTCACCTTCAAAGCTCTTTAAAGGATCACCATTTTCTTTATATGTATGAATGAAAAATCCCTCACCCTGTTTAGGATTATCATAATTATAGAAAAATCTCAGCGTCTGACTATCATCTCCATAATTACTTTTTAATATTGAAAGCTTCAGTTTGAGTCCGTCATTAATATCAATAATTCCTGATATTCTTGGGGTAAAATTAGGTGCATCAGGTTCAAATGTTCTTGTATAGAGCGCCTCCTCAAAAGTCTTATTCTTTTTTAGATACTCGTACACCGTATCTGTTTGATCTCCATTTGTTACAATTACACTTTTTTCATATACTCTAACCGGAGAATATATGATTAGAGATGGATCTGTAAGTAGACTCTCATCGAAAGCCTTAGTTCTTATATCATCTTCCCTAATCTTAAAGATCCTGTTTCTGGAATTACTACTTCTCCCCATTATAAAATATGCAAAAACAGCATTTTTACCATCATCTGACCTGCCTAAAATAATACCTCTACCCGGATATTCATTTGCCGATAGATACTCAAACATAAAAACCTCCTAATCGTTTCTAAGTGCTGTAAGTGGACTGAGCTTCATTGCTCTTAAAGATGGGAAAAATCCTGCAAGCATACCTATAATAATAGCAAATATGATTGCTGATATTGCAAGCCATAGAGGTATTCTTGAAATATCTCCATCAACACCGGCAACTGATGCTGCAACTCCAAAAGCATTGATTATAAATGAAATAATAAAACTAAAAATCACTCCGGTCAAGCCTCCTATAAGACCTATTGCGCCTGATTCTATAAGAAACATATCTCTAATACGATTCATATCACAACCTAGAACCTTCATAATTCCAATTTCCTTGGTTCGCTCATATATACTCATCATCATAGTATTTGCAATACCTATAGAAGCAACAAATAGTGATACTGCACCTATACCTCCAAGTACCATCTGTATCATATTTGTGGAAGCCTTGCTTTGTTCAATCCATTCCATCTGTGAGTCAGCTTGAAATCCCATCTCAGTTATCTGTTTTTGAACACCTATTACATTTTTCATATCATCCACATATATTTTTGCTGAATCATATACCAAATACTTTAAAGGTTTTCCTTTTTTTGTAGTAGGTTGACCCGGAATAGGCTTATTTTTATAAATTTTCTTAAGCATAGACTTAAGGGCATCTATATTGCAATATATCCCATAACTGTAGCTATTATAATTATCAAAGTCATCCATAGAAGCTCCACCATTTACTACTCCTGCAGTTTCTATAATATATTTCTTTGGAGGCTTTGGGGCATTTTCTCCTCCCATATTTGATTTTTCATAAGCATCAGTATCAAAAATTACAAACATAGGCTTATAGTAATCTACATTTGGAAGCTTATTAGTATCATAAAAAGATTCACTTGGCTTTTTTGAATTATAAAAATCTCTTATAATAAAATTCCCATATACAAATTCTAGATTTTTCTTATCTGTAGGAAGATGACCACTTTCAAGCTCTATTTCAGCCATAAAATCATTTCCTACACCACTTACCTGAACATTTTGCATATAAGGTCCCTGCATCACTATAACTGAAGTTGAAAGTACCGGCGATACTCCCTCCACATGTTCAAGCTTTGAAAAGCTTGCAATAGTTTCATCCTTTATACGCAGCGGCTCAGTCTTTTTTGATGTATCATTTTGTCTGTTATATGGCACAGAGACATCTATAGCTTTTAATGATCCGGACTGTGCTATGCTCTCCTTATTAAGTTCATCCAGACCTATGCCAAGCGAGAGCATAGTAACTACAGAAGCAGTACCTATAAGTACACCCAATACAGTAAGTACAGTCCTCAATTTCCTTCTCTTCAAATTTGAAATACTTAATTTAAGTAAATCAAGTAGTTTCATTTATATTTGCTCCTTTTTTGATTTTCTCTTCTTCAATACAATAACACCTGCAATAACAGCGGCTCCAATTCCTCCTATTACAACAGGTATAGCATTAGGTTGCTTGGTTTCTTCATCTGTTACATCAGGATAGAGCATATCTATCTCTGTTTCCATTTCTTCATTCACATTCAAAATAAAATCTCTAGTCTCTTCTGTTATATTGCCATTTTCATCCTCATAGCTTATTGTAAGACTTATCTTTCCATCATCTGTAGTTACTGCCTTTCCGGTCAAATTTACATCCACATTTCCTGTCTCTCCGGGTTTTATATTTCCAACATAGGCTTCATTTTCCTTGATGGAATCTGCCTTAAACTTAGCCATAAGATTGTATAATACTACCTTACCGGTATTATTTATCTGGAATGTAATATTTGCATCATCTCCTACACTTATACTTTCAGGATTTATTTCAAAACTTCCTATATTCATTCTTGCAACTTGCTTTACAGGTATATCTACAGTTACCTTATCTGTAGCATTCTTATACTCTGGAGAGTCATATTGTTCATTTATTGTTATAGAATATGATCTTTGGTCTACACCTGCCCTTGCAATCATCTTAAGCCTAAGTTCTGTTGTCTGATTTGCAGGCAGTGAATTGACCGCATGTGAGCTTGATCCCTCTTCAATGCTGAACACTGCACTATCATTTGCCTTTTCAGATTCTAAAGTAAACAATATATTGCTTGCAGGCACACTTGCGGAAGCATTTTTCATGACTATAATAAGTTCAAAGGCATCTCCGGCATATACATTCTTTGGTTCTGTTCTAAAACTGTCCACCACTATTCTTGCCTTAGTTCTGTCATTTGGATTAAACTCTCCTGCAGCAGTTGTTGTCTCGTCCTTTTCCTTATTCTTTATATGCACAAAAAACTGATCTTCAGCCTTTTTAAGCTCTCCCTCTGTACTATCACGATAGGTTATTTCAAGCTTTATAGGATAATACCCCGTATAAGTATTTTTTTGTATAGCAAAGCTATAATCAAGGGTTGTTACACCTCCACTTTCAATTTTGTCAAAATGTCTGTCATAGTTTGCATCATTTATTTCAAAAGGAAAAACTGTATTATCCTTATCCATCACCATATGTGCTGTAACATCAAATGCTGTCAGCTTTCCGGTATTTGCAAGATTTAAACTGAAGTTAAGTACATCCGGATATGTACCTCTAGGAGTAGACTGTCCCTCTCCCAGAGTAAACTCTACATCCTTTACAGCCTCTGACTCACTACTCTCAGCAGTGGTAGACTTTTGAATATATACATTTATATATTCCTGTGCACCCTTACCGCCATTTTCACCATCTGCTAAATACACAGGTATTCCATAATAACCTTCAGCAATATCTCTTCTAACTCTGGCAGAAATCGTTACACTTTTTTTCTTTCCCTTGGTTATCTTACCTATATGTTTCCTGTCTGTAGTTTCTGAAGTAAGCTCAAAAGGAAATTCAAGTTCTTCATCATCGTCATCATCATAAGCTATTCCGGCCCAAGCATTGTCATAATCGGAACCTGTTTCAACGTAGAAAGTAACATTCATTATCTTTCCGGTTTTACCTACCGGTATCTTATCCTGGTGAAAAATATCATTACCTTCTATATTTTTTAGCTTTGCAAAGGATTGCATTGGTAGAACTATCACCATTAAAAGAATAATTAACAGTCCAAAAATTCTTTTTATTCCTCTCATACTCCTTAAACCGCCTTTCCATCTACGATTCTTATTTGTCTATCAGCCACATTTGCAATATCATTGTCATGTGTTACCATTATAAGTGTTTGATTCTCTTCCTTCACTATTTGCTTCATAAGCTCAAGTACCTCAGCAGTAGTCTTTGTATCAAGGTTTCCTGTAGGCTCATCTGCAAATATAATCTTTGGTTGCATAGCAAGTGCTCTGGCTATACCCACTCTTTGTTGCTGTCCACCGCTCATTGCATTACCATTTTGATATATCTGCTTTTCTAGACCTACCAAAGTAAGATACTTCTTCGCAATTTCAATACGCTTTTTATTATCCATTCCTCTAAATACCAACGGGAGTGCTACATTGTCAAGTGCATTCATAGTCGGTAAAAGATTGTACGATTGAAAAATAAATCCTACATTGTTTCTTCTAAATGCTACCAGTTGATTTTCTTTCAACTTTTCAAGATGAGTTCCACCTATTATTATCTCACCTTTTGTAGGCTTTTCAAGTCCTGCAAGCATGTTTAAAAGTGTTGATTTTCCTGAACCTGATGGACCTACTATTGCCACGAACTCTCCCTTGTTTATTGTAAAGTCCAAACCATCCAGCGCATGCACTACATTCTCACCCGCTTTATAGAACTTATAAAGCTCCTTAACTTCTATTATTATCTCAACCATCATACTCACCTTTAATAAATACGACTATATTCTACATGTATTCTATCATATCATATATTTGATATATTTATCTTTTTATTTTTAATTTTTTTATAATTTTATTAAATATAAAAGAGCTGACTAATAAATGTACTACAAATATCAGTCAGCTCTAATAATTATTGTGATACCAGCTCTTTTGCTTTAGTTTTATTTACCATTGGTTTAAATATAAGTTCTCTATCCTTATCCTCGCCCTTGCAATCCACCTTTATATGGTCTCCAAGCTTTACATTACCCATAAGTATCTGCTCTGCCATCTTATCTTCAATCTCATTTTGTAGGGCTCTCTTTAGCGGTCTTGCACCATACTTTTTGTCATAACCCTTGTCAATAAGAAATTCCTTTGCCTTTTCAGTTAATCTTATGCTCATTTGCATCTGCTCAGAGAGTCTATTATTGATTTCTTTGAGCAAAATATCAAGGATCTCTTTAAGATTTTCGCGTGTAAGCTGATGGAATACTATAGTTTCATCAATTCTATTGAGAAATTCAGGTTTGAACATCTGCTTTACTTCATCCATAACATTATTCTTCATAGCAGAATAGTCTTTTTCATCATCAGAACTTGAAGCGAATCCAAGATGTTTTGGCTCAACAATTCTTTGTGCTCCGGCATTTGAAGTAAGTATAATAACAGTATTCTTAAAATCTACAACTCTTCCGCTTGAATCAGTAATATGCCCATCATCAAGCACCTGTAGCAGTATATTAAATACATCAGGATGTGCCTTTTCAATCTCATCAAAGAGTATCACAGAATATGGATTTCTGCGTACTTTTTCAGATAGTTGGCCACCCTCATCATATCCTACATATCCTGGAGGCGAACCTACCATCTTTGAAACAGAATGCTTCTCCATATATTCACTCATATCTACGCGAATAAGGGCACTTTCAGATCCGAACATACTATAGGCAAGGGCCTTTGACAACTCAGTCTTTCCGACACCTGTAGGTCCTAAGAAGAGGAATGAACCTATAGGTCTTTTTGGATCCTTTAGTCCAACTCTACCCCTTCTTATCGCTCTTGCGACGGCATTTACCGCCTCTTCTTGTCCTACAACTCTCTCATGTAATACTTTTTCAAGATTATTAAGTTTTTGAGAATCATTTTCTGTTATTTTCTTTACAGGAATCTTTGTCCAAAGAGCAACAACATCAGCAATTTCATCCTCATCCACTACAAGCTTTTTATTTTTCTTATCCTCAATCCATCTTTCTCTAAGTTTGTTTTGCTTTTCTCTAAGTTTTTCCTGCTTCTCTTTGATTTCCCCGGCTCTTTCAAACTCTTCAGCACCTACAGCCTCTTCTTTTTCCTTTTCCATCTTTTCTATTTCAGCTTTTATTTCTTTGATCTTATCAGGTTCCATATAATTGCTTATTCTGGTCTTTGAAGCAGCTTCATCTACTAAATCAATAGCCTTATCCGGTAAAAATCTATCTGAAATATATCTCTTTGATAGTTTTACAGCACTCTCTATTGCTCTGTCAGTTATAGAAACAGCATGATGCTCCTCATACTTATGCTTCAGTCCAAGAAGTATCTTAGTAGCATCCTCCAAAGACGGTTCCTCAACTATTATAGATTGAAATCTTCTCTCCAATGCTGAGTCCTTCTCTATATGCTTTCTATATTCATCTATAGTTGTAGCACCAATCAGCTGCAATTCACCTCTAGCAAGCAAAGGCTTTAGAATATTTGAAGCATCTACTGCACCCTCTGCACCTCCTGCACCTATAATGGTATGAAGCTCATCAAGGAAAAGTAATACATTACCGGCATTCACTACTTCATTTATTACCTTTTTAATTCTTTCCTCAAATTCACCACGGTACTTTGATCCTGCAATCATTGCCGGTAAATCAAGAGTTACCAATCTTTTATCAAGCAATGTATCAGGCACCTCTTTTGAAATAATGCGTGATGCAAGTCCCTCAACTACTGCAGTCTTACCAACTCCGGGTTCACCTATAAGTACCGGATTATTCTTGGTTCTTCTGGATAGTATCTGCATTACTCTGTTGGTTTCATCATCTCTACCAATAACAGGATCAAGCTTACCTATTCTTGCAAACTCTGTCAAATCTCTGGAATACTTATCTAGAGTAGGAGTAGAAAAATTATTTTGTTTTGTATAACTTCTCTCATAATTTTCTTTTCGCTCTATTTCTTCCCCCATTGCTGAGAGTATTTCCATATAAATCCTTTGAATATTTATATTCATAGTCAAAAGAAGTTTATGTGCTATACATGCACTGTCCTTTATTATTGCTATAAGTATATGCTCTGTACCTATAAGAGCAGACTTATATCTTGTGGCCTCTCTATATGCATTTTGTAATACACCTATTGCAAGTGGAGAATAGTTCTGCTTACCCTCTACTGCCACATTATAATTTGATACTATCAGTTGATCTATTAAGTTTAATATCTTTTCTTCTGTTATTCCATTATTCTCAAGTATTTTTGCAGCTACTCCACTTCCTTCTTGTACAAGACCAAGAAGGAGATGTTCGGTGCCGACATAGTTTTGCGATAATTCTTTAGCAGCCATTTCAGCATACTTTATCGCCTCCTTTGCTTGAGATGTATATCTTTCAGCCATTGCTTTTCCTTTCTATTTTAAATCTCCTATATTCTCTCTTATATATTCTGCCCTTATTTCATCAATTTCATCTTCATTTAATGGTCTTCCTGTCATTTTTAAAAGATTTGATGACTGTGCACCAATCATCAGTGCATATATTTTACTTTCATTTGTAAGCTCTATTAATCCGTCTGCAGTACCCATCATAAGAGAACTCAAAAAACTGAGTGCATCCTTTAGTGATAACTTTCTGGCATATTTTAAAACTCCATATGATTTATATGCCTCATCCTGTTTTTCCAATCTTTTTTCATTTATTAGAGATTCTCTAAGTTTTCCTTCATTTGCATTAAGTTGATTAGCAACCTTTATTACAGTATCTACTATTTCTTTTTCAGATATACCCAGAGTTTTTGGATTACTGATTTCAAACAATGAACCAAAATTTTCTCTGCCTTCACCATGCAATCCTCTTATGGATACCCCAAATCTTCCAACATTTGAAACAAGCTTTGAAAAACCTTTACTATGTGTAGATGCAGGCAAATGAAGTACTATAGCGGCTCTCAAGCCTGTTCCTATATTTGTTGGATATGTTGTCAAATATCCATACTTTTCATTAAAGGCATACTCAAAATGTTCATTTATATAATCATCAATCTTATTTGCCCTCTCAAGCAAATCATACAATGTAATTCCTACTGAAAGTGTTTGCAAACGAATATGATCATCTCCATTTATTACTACACTGATATCTTCATCATCACTTAATATAATACCTGTAGGTGTTTTTTTCTTTGCCAATGTCATATTTAAAATTTTTCTATCATACATTGACATTCTATCTATTTCAGAAACTCTATCCAGTATTTTTGCACTTGTATGAATACCCAAATCAGTAGACATATTTGACAATTCAAAAATTGTATTGTCAACTAGCTGCCCTGCTTGAGCATCTGAGAGTTTATCCGGAAATAATGCATCATCAAAGTTTCTTGCAAGTCTTATTCTACTACTTATATAATTATAATCTGTCTTCAAAGATACATTATCATACCACATCTTCATTGTCCTCTTTGATTGTTTTTATCCTGTCTCTAAGTATAGCCGCTTGGGCAAAATCTTCTTTTTTGATAGCGTCTTCCAATTTATGTCTTAAGTTTTCTATTTTTATCTCCTCGTCACTAAAAATACTGTCTATACTCTCAGCAACTACTGTCCTTGGAAGTATCTTATGATTTTTATTGTAATTCTTTGGCTTCTTACCTACATGTGTATCATTTCCATGAATTTGCTTGATATTATCGTTTATCAACAAATTAAAAACTTCAAAACAGTCCTTACATCCAAACATTGAATTTTTTATAAAATCATCATAACTTGTGTTACATGTAGGACATACTATTTGCCTATATTCTTTATTCTCATCCTTCTCAAAGACATCTCCAAGTAAACCTGACAATAACTTAGAAAAGCTAAAGTCTTTGTCAAATATACTTGAATATTGATCAATATCCTTGGCACATTGTGAACATAGATGATGCTCATTCTTTTGGTCGCCATCTATTATCTCAGTGTAAAAGACATTTGCCTCTCTTATTTTACATTTCTCACATAACATCTTTGCTACTATATCTCCTCAATTTCTTGTACTTCAAACTCATTATACAACTCATCTATCAATTCATGTGCTTCATCTCTTGTTACACCATTGCATATACCTCTTGCTACTACCACTCCAAATTCTTTTCGCATGCTATCTAGTACTCTAAGTTTGTCTGCATCTATTTTTATCACTGCACCTTTTCTTCTATCAAGTTGTACAAAGCCTTCTCTCTTCAATGTAGCATAGGCCTTATTCACAGTATGCATATTTATGCCTATTTCTTCTGCAAGCTGTCTTACTGATGGCAATAAATCTCCCTCATGGTATTTGTTTGTTGCAATTCCAACTATAATTTGATTGCAAAGCTGTACATATATAGCCTCTTCACTATGAAAATCTATGATTACATCCATACTTACACTCCAAAATAATATAAAATTTGTCTGCTTTATGCTCTATATATCTCATATTTAATAAATAAAAATGAAATAACTATTCAAGTCAGTTATAAATGTTATAGTGATAGTATAACACAATAGGATTCTAAAAACAATATTTTATAACTTTGGCCATTCATTTTAAAATTCAAGCTTACCTGTTATTCTTATCTTAATCCTTGTTTTATATATATTAAACAACATTTTTTATACTAAAAGTTGGATATAATTTTCATTTTTATTTTTATTAAGTTGAATCGCATAAAATTATTTATATTATACACTTATTTATATAACTATTATAACTTAAATTCATAAAATATTAATTTTTTTACTATTGCATATATTTGTCTATTATGCTATCATAATACACGTAGTTGAGAGTTTTCTTGCGTTGACCTCTCACTACAAAATGTGCATTATGCACTCCTATATCACTCTAACAGGGAAACAGCAGCCGTTCGGCTGCTGTTTCTCGTTGTATAAAAATAGACTTCTATTACAAACTATATCTTGCAATAAAAGTCTATCTAAAAATCATATTATTTTGAAATATTCAATTCTCTTCTAAGTATCTTTGCTATTTCCTCATAATCATTTTCTGACAGATACTTCTTGTCAGGATTCATAGTAAAAGTGGAATCCCATTCATCCCCACCTTTATATTTGGGTACTATATGCATATGTAAATGACAACTTGTATCTCCATACATACCATAATTAACTTTACTTGGTGAAAAAATTTTATGTATAGCCTTTGCTATCTTATTTGCATCAAAAAAGAACCGGTTTCTTTCTTCATCAGAAATATCGACAATCTCACTTACATGATCCTCATAAGCCAGAATGACTCTTCCCATCTTGGTCTGTTCCTTAAATATGTATAAATATCCACTGTCCATTTTACCTACCGGATATCCAAACTTATCAAGCAAATCTCCTTGCGTACAATAAGCACAATTATTATCTTTCATATATTCTCCTTATGTAGAGCTATTTTACTCCACATTTTCATAAACAACATTACCCTTGCAAATCGTATAAACGATCTTTCCTTGTAATGTTTCACCCAACCATGGTGAGTTGCAAGATTTGCTTTCGCTCTTATCATATTTCCACTCTTTATTTATATCAAACACCACAATATCTGCAATTTCATCCTCTCTTAGAACTCCTCTATCCATATTGTATAGTCTTGCAGGCTGATAGCTCATTTTATTTACCAAATCAAGGAGTGAAAGATACCCTGGTTTTACCAGATTCATAAATCCTAATGAAAAGCTGGTCTCAAGTCCTATTATTCCACTTGGTGCATTTACAAAATCCTTATTTTTTTCTTCAACACTGTGTGGTGCATGATCTGTAGCAATAATATCAATAGAACCATCTTTCAGTCCTTCTATAATTGCCATTCTATCCTCTTCTTCTCTAAGCGGAGGATTCATCTTTGCCAATGTACCATATTTTATAACATCTTTATCAATGAGTGAAAAATGATGTGGTGTTGCCTCTGCAAATACACGGGCTCCGGCTTTTTTTGCCTTTCGTACAAGCTCAACGCTTTCCTTTGCACTTATATGCTGGATACTTATGGTTGCACCTGTCTCTCTCGCAAGTTTACAATCCCTCTCAACCATTGATATCTCCGCCTGTCTATCTGAACCAAAAATATGCATCTTATCTGATGAATAACCATGATTTATTCCATTTTCTTTAATAAATTGTGGATCTTCTTCATGGAATGAAAGCGGCATTTTTATATTCCTTGCATATTTCATAGCTTCCCTTGCTAAGTTTCCGTCTAGGAGTGGTCTGCCATCATCTGTAAAACCTATAGCACCGGCTTCTCTAAGCTCATTTAATTCAGCAAGTTCCTCTCCTTTCATACCTTTAGTAATGCAGGCACATGTCAAAACATTGATAGGAGTATTCCTTCCTTTTTTTAACACTTCAAATATTAATTCGGGAGTATCAATAGGTGGTTTTGTATTTGCCATAGCAACTATTGTGGTAAAACCTCCCTTTGCCGCAGCCATTGCACCACTTGCTATATCTTCTTTATACTCAAATCCAGGCTCTCTAAGATGTACATGTACATCTACAAATCCAGGAGCCGCACAAAGACCGGTGCAATCATATACTTTCAACCTTTCTCCATTTGCTCTTGCCATCAATGTAGCATCTAAATATAACTCTCTACCTGTTTTTATAATCTTTCCCTCTGATATCAGTATATCCCTTATATCATCAGTCCTTGTACAAGGATCTAACAATCTAACATTTTTTAACATTATCATATAAATATATTCCTTTCTAAATACTTATATCGGGCTATATTATATCATATAAACGATTTTGTTGGAAATTTTATATATAAAAAGGTATTAAAAAAGGGGCTGTGAAATAAGTCCCTAAAAGAAATAGGACCATCCGCTCATGCGAAAGGTCCTATTTTTGTGGTAAAATTAACTTGCAATGAAAAATTTACCCAACACTTATTGTAATTCAAAACAAGGATATTTACCACTGTTTTTTTCAGATTGTTTGGATCTGCTGGATCCTGTTTTAACATTTGACAGATTGATAGGAGGAATCGATTTAAACAAGTATCTGACGGATATTCCGGAGTACATAACCGGACGACGCAGATATAATCCGGTCAACATGTTAAAAACAGTACTTTTCGGATTTATGACTAGCGGTTACTGCTCTCTGAGAAAACTGGAAGACAACTGCAAAGTTAATATCAGGTTCATGTATCTCATGGATAACCGGACTCCATCATACAGAACCTTTGGATATTTCATCAATAAAATACTTAAAGATAAGATTGAAAACATTTTTAACGATATCAATCATGCTATCTTTAACGAGGAGCATGTAGATCTGCAACATCTCTACATCGACGGCTCCAAGTTTGAAGCAAACGCAAACAAGTATACCTGGGTATGGAAGAAGGCTACGGAAAAGTTCCGTTACAAGCTTTACGAAAAAATCACTGCGGAAATTGATGAAATTAATGCAGAAATCGCATGGAGTGGGGTGCAGATCACAACAAACACAGAGTATGTACCGGATTATCTGAATGAAATTGTTGAGCAGCTAGTACTTTTATGGGAGCTGGATACAAGTACATTTGTTTACGGAAGCGGAAAGCGAAAATCCAAAGAACAGCGTCATTATGAACACTTGACTACGTTCTGTCATAAACTTCAAGAATACATACAAAAAATTGAAATCAGTGGTACTGACCGAAACAGTTACTCTAAAACAGATACATCAGCTACCTTTATGCGTATCAAAACAGATTACATGGGCAATGATCAGCTTCTGCCGGCATATAATGTACAGATTGGTGTAGCAGATGAATATATTGCAGTTGTTGACGTGAACCATTATCGTTCGGATATGGATTGTTTCGTTCCTTTGATGGAGCACTTCAAACAAACTTATGGATTCTATCCCAAATATCCTGTGGCAGATGCCGGATATGGCTCATACAACAATTATATTTTCTGTGAACAGAACGGAATTGAAAAGTATATGAAATTTCCAATGTTTAAAAAGGAAACTAAGGATCGGAAATATCATGAAGATCCATTTCGTGCAGTTAACTTCAGAATCGATGAGCAAGGAGTCATGAGATGTCCTAACGATAAAGCATTCCATTTTTTATGCAGAAAAGATGTGAGGGGAAATCAGTACGGACGCAAGGAAGAACTGTATGAATGTGAAGACTGTAGCGGATGTCCATATGCAAAGAAATGTAAGAAGACAGATAAGAATCGAACCGTTAGGATCAATCAGGAACTAACTTCCATGCACCGGGAAGTAATCGAAAACCTGGAAAGTATCCACGGTGCGTTATTACGAATGAACCGTTCGATACAAGCAGAAGGTACTTTCGGAATTATGAAAAGCGACCGTTGGTACAAGAGAATTGTCAGAAGAGGTATTCATTCAGTCAAACTGGAAGTTTTACTCGTGGCGATAGGCCATAATTTATATAAATATCAGAAAAAAAAGACAAGAAACAGAACTTCCGCATAGATTCAAAAAAGAATTTCTATGGGGTAGGGGGAGTGCGCTTTTTTTGCGTATGATTTCAGTCATTTATACACAATAATTGCAAAAAGGGAGATGCGAAAAAACTCAATAGAGTTTTTTCACATCCCCCAAAATTTCATTTAGATTACTTAAGAGCAACCTGTGCTCCAACTTCTTCAAGCTGCTTCTTGATAGCCTCAGCCTCATCCTTAGAAACTTCTGCCTTAAGAACCTTAGGAGCTCCATCAACAAGATCCTTTGCTTCCTTAAGTCCAAGTCCTGTAACCTCACGAACAACTTTGATAACCTTAACTTTCTGATCACCTGCTGCTGTAAGTTCTACATCGAACTCTGTCTTCTCTTCAGCTGCTGCTGCACCTGCACCTGCTGCTGCTACTACAACGCCAGCTGCTGCTGATACGCCAAACTCTTCCTCACAAGCCTTTACAAGCTCATTTAATTCAAGAACTGATAATTCCTTTATTGCATCGATAAACTCTGCAGTTGTTAACTTTGCCATTTAATAATCCTCCATTATTTGTTTATTTACGCTTCTTTGCTTTCAGCGATCTGATTAAGCACACGAGCGAAGTTTGTAATAGGTGACTGGATACTTCCAAGAAGTCTTCCGATCAACTCGTCTCTTGATGGTATTGTAGCTATAACTTTTATACCATCCTGGTCATATGTTACACCGTCTACTACTCCTGCCTTTAATTCAAGCTTTGGAGCAGTCTTAGAGAAATTGTAAAGTATTCTAGCCGGAACAGTTGCATCTTCCTTTGAAACTGCAAGTGCTGTAGGTCCCTCAAGTGAGCTATCTAATGTCTCAAATGGAGTACCCTGAGCAGCTAAACGAATCATTGTGTTCTTATAAACCTTATAAGTTACACCTGCTTCTCTAAGTTCTTTACGAAGCTTTGTATCCTGGTCAGCAGTAAGACCACGGTAGTCAACGACTACAGCTGCTTGTGCACCGTCTAAAAGCTCAGCAATTTCCTTAACTATAGGCTGTTTTAATTCGATTTTTGCCATTTTTAACCTCCTTTATAGTTTCAGTAAAACCCGTAAAAGCAATAAGTGTAATCTATTTAAAAAACTCCCTGACATGCAGACAGAGAGTGAGAATACATCAACGTACTTAGTCACTTCCTCGGTAGGCATTGCTTTAAGCCAAAGGCACCTACTGTCTACGGTCGTTTTACCTTGGCTAGGATACCAAATAAGAAAATATTTGTCAAGCGATTTTTCAATTTTTATTATTTTTATATCATTACCTTTATCTTCTGACTGTACTTTTATAAACAGTACCTGATAAAACATCAAACAGTAGACACTTGTTAAATACTACTGTCAAAATTGTAATTAATCCGAATAATATATAAATTAAAAATGTTATTGCAAACATAATTAAAAATAACAGTGATTCAGCGCTTTTATTAAACTCGTTTGTTAAATACAATAATCCTGAAGGTATCAGTAAAAAATAAACTGTTAAAAACAGACCTCTTAAAACAGTTCTAAACCACTTTAAATTTTCAAATACTATTCCAAACTTTAAAAGTGCACTTCCAATTGTTTTTCCGTTAAATAAAGGTATTAAACTGAAGTATAGGGCTGTAAAAACAAAAAACGGTATTTTTGTTTTTAACAAAATATACGGAATATACATTATCAGCATATCAATCATTAATGACAGGCAAACACGAATTTGTGAAACTCTCAAACCGTCCTGCATTGCTTTTTCATCTATTTCCTCTCTTGATGGCAGCAAACGCACAGCAAACCATCCGATAAAATATCCAAGTCCTCCTCCTATAGTGTTTTGAATAATATCATCAATATCGGCTAATCTGTAAGGACCTGGATATATAAAGTATAGTCCGGATAATTGAGTCATTTCAAAAAATAAACTCAAAAATAGTGTAAACAATATTGTCTTTTTAAAATTACATTTAAAATAATAGCGTAAATATATTCCAAAAGGAATCAACATGGCGATATTAAATACCGGAACATAGAAAGTAGGGCGTTTCAATGATTTGATCCATGTTTTGGGATTGTATAAAACAAAAGGATTTTTTCTGATAAAGTCTCTTACGAAAGTAAAAGGTACAATATTTATCATTTCCTTATATCCCGAATGAATATGTTTCGGATTCGGCAAAGGTAAAATTACTAAGAAATATACACTTAACAGATATAAAACAAATGAATACAAAATAAAAGTTCTCAATCTGTTAACAGAGCCATATTTTCTGTAATTAAAAATCATGTACGGCAACGTGATAAAAAAGCAATAAACGGAAAAATTATAAATGCAACTTTTATTGAACTTAAATAACTCATAGATAGTACCCTAATGAAGTAAGCTTGCTAATATATATAATATATAAATATGTACAGGATAGAATATATAGAAGAAATTTTTATCTCCTCTTCCCTTCTCTCCATTATAAAAATATAGCGGAATAATTGCAAATACCATCATCCACTGTATACTTGAAGGATTGGTATAAAACGAAAGAACACTTATAAGTATTAATACTAAAAATTGTATTTTTCTCTTTGTTCTGAAAATATAAAAAATAAAACCAAGCATAACCGTAGAAATTCCGCCTTCTGCGGTAAATAAATTTGGAATCATTAACATTATAAATGCAAATACTCTCGTAAGTTCAGGTGATATTTTACCATCACCAAACATCATACCTAAAAACAACATAGGTGTTGATAATATAACAGGTAAAATTATAATTCCAAGTCCAATGAAAAATGTTTTAATTGATTTTTCTTTAATGGAAGCTACTATATTATCCCATCCGCTATCAAGAATTGCCACAACTAAAAACGTAGCGAATGCATTATTAGATAGCACCACCTGTCCGTTTTCAAACATATTCCCAACAATAAGTTTTCCTATATTCATAATCCATGTCATAAACAGCAGTCTGATTATTAACTTTTTTCTGCTATGAGTATAATGAAAACTGTCGGCAAATAAAAATAACAGAATGGGAAAAACAGGGCGACCGAAAATTGAAAGCCATCCCGGAGCTCCCAATTCAAAAAACATCTGATGTATATGATCTAAAAACATCAATACAATTGCAAAATATTTTAATTTGGTGGAATCTATATAAGACTTCATATGCTCTCCGTAAACCTTTTATTTGTCAATTGTAAGTATTAGAGAATTATTAACATATTCTCCTAAAAATACATCACTGTATTTTTCTATACCTTGCTTTTTCAGCTCTTCAAGAAGCCAATCCTCGTCCTTACCTATTACCTCGAGTATATCAGATTGTACCTGACCGTCTGTAATAACAGGGAACTTAGGGTTTTCCTCACCTGACTGAATTAAAATCAATTGTCCGTTTTGCTCAAGTACGGCCCTCTTTACATCCTTTGTTGAATAAATTCTGTTTGTACGCAATTTAAAAGAAACATCATGAGCGGATAAGCCTGCCTTTTTACAATTTTCAACAATTATTTTTCCGCCATCTATTATTGTTAAGGCCTTACCGTCTATTAACTGTTTAGCCTTTACATTATGTGTCTTTATCCATTTTAAGCCCAGCACCAGAATGCACCATATACATAATATTGCAATAAAATCAAGTATACGTACACTGCTGTTATATATAACACCACCGATAATGCCACCAAGCACATAATTTACAATCTGGTCACTTGCTGATGAAGGTGCCAAGTTACCCTTACCTGATATGTTTATTATTATTACCAATGCAAAAAAGCCTATTAAAAGCTTTATTGCAACCAATAAAAATGCATTCATAAAACCTCCTATTTAAATTAATTCATGGCGATTTATTATATTATATAAATTTATTTAAATCAATTATAAAATCAAACACTTCAAGTTATTATAAGCCATAAATGATAAAGTCCTAGTATACCACAAATAAAAATGTCCCACTTATGGTATAATAATAATTTATACATTCTACCAGACAGGAGGTAATTTATAAACAAAACAGAGCTACTGTTAATTTATTAATTTTAACAACAGCTCTACTTAAACTAGCTTGCATTAGTACACAAGCATGCATTTATTATCTTACCATTGTGAACTTCCAATATAATACTCTCACCTTGGTCCAGTCTCTGCAATCTCATTTCAACAGCACTCTTAAAAACATCCTTAGAGACCTTTGTATCACCATCTCCTGTACGCAAATATAGAGAACTACCATCCTCTATTCCTACCCAGTCTTCAGTATATCCAAGATTTTCATTAGTTGCTGCCCTATATATATATCCACCAATATGTAAGACATCACCATCCCACTCAAGAATATTTACAGATCCGGAATTAAAATAAAAACGGAACTTGCCTGTTAAGCCCACAAGATTATTGGTATTTCTCATCCAAGCACCGGTATAGCTTACATAGTAACCGTCGGGAGTTGTCCTGCTTGTATACATAGCACCGTCACTTCCTAAGTAATAATCACCTACCCATTGGTTTGACACCATATAGCCGTCGTCATTAAAATAATACCATTTTGAATCATAACAATCAGGATCATAATCATAAAACCAGGCATTTCTATAGTACCCGCCATTGTCTAAGCTATACCACCAGCCTACACTATCCCTTTGCCAACCGCCGGCATATACACAGGTGCTACCAAGAGCAGTCAAACCTAGAAGTAATGGTGCAAAAAATAATTTCTTCATACAAACCTCCTTTAAACATATAATAAATTTTATATACTAAAGTTAGCATTAAATATTAAAAAAATATAGTATTCATCGAATACTCTTTTACTAAAATCCAAAATATTATTCATTAGATAATACTTTTTATAAATATTTTAAAGTTATGCTGTCTAAAAATAGTATATCCAGTTTGTATTATCTTCTTTAATTATTTACTTTCTTTATCAGTTGTACGATTACCGTCATTATTTGCATTAGCTACCATATTAAAATATATATTAAAATATATAATATTATTCTTATATGATACATGAATCTTACCCTTATGTCTGTTTATAATATTTCTCGCAATAGAAAGTCCCACTCCATAGCCCGAAATACTGCTGTTATGTGATTTATCTTCTCTATAAAATCTTTCAAAAAACTTTGAATAATCTGTATTCCTACCCTCTTTATATGTATTATACACCACAAGCTTGGCTTTTTTGAATGTTAACCCCTGTTGTAGCATTCTTACACCAATAATCCCACCTTCATCACAATATTTATTTGCATTATCGATTAGAATATTGACCAGCTCATATATAGCACTCTGATCTCCGGATATATATATATCCTTTTGGACATCTGATTCAAAATTTTTACCGCCCTTTATTGCCAATGATTTAAAGGACTTTGAGGATTTTTCCACTATATCTGAAAAATTGATATTTACAGCCGCTACACTCGTCTGTTCCTCAAATCTTGCAAGTACGACCAACCTATTTATAAGTTCAGTCAAACGCTGTATCTGTTCCTTTGTACTTTGCGTCCATTCATTTTCTCCGGTAAGCATCTCTGCCAACTCGTTATTAGCAGAAATTATAGCAATAGGAGTCTTTAGCTCATGACTTGCATTAGTAATAAAAGCTCTCTGATTCCTATAGTTTTCCATAAATGGCATCATTACCTTACCTGAAAAAATAATAAATATTACTATGAAAAAAATTAAATTTGAAAAGAAAATAAATACCGATGTCTCAATCAAATCATCCCTATCCTCAGAATATCTGGTAATATCCAGTACAACTATAAGCTTACTCTCATCAACCTCATCAAAATTAAGCTTATACGCAAGCTTTTGTCCATCAGTAGTTGTAAAGTTCCCATAGGTTTTACCTCCCGATAGTATTTTCTTTACATAAAATACAACATCTGTATCTGATAGATTTGCAATATGTTCAGTATTCATAGTTATTACTTTATCGCTACTGTCTACCTGTACACTAAAATATCTGTATTGATAGATATTATCTGAATTAGTCTTTTTGCCAAGAATCTTTTCGATAGTTTCTTCTTTGGGAAGAACTCCGTTGTTATCAGATAATAAATCTAATATTTTATTTATTCTCTTTTCACTTACTGCATACTTTGAAGCATTTAAAACGCCTATTACTGAAATAAGCATTATAATAACTGCCACAGTAGCAACTAAAATGAATTGTATACGAAGCCTTCTAAACAAATTACACCTCAACTAATTCAAAATCACTATTTTCTTCTCCCATAATATCAATGTTTGCATTGATTGCCTTAAGTTTTTTCTTTAAATAAGATATATATATCCAAACATACCCGGCATCAGAGTCTTCATCCTTAGACCATACATGATTATAAATGTAATCTGTTGACAATTTCTTATTTTTATTTAGCATAAGTACTTCCATAAGCTTGGTTTCCTTACCTGCCAAAATAATAGAATTCTTTGCCGACAATTCCTGTTCTGCTACATTCAGCTTCACACTTCCAAATGTAAGTATCTTTTCATTAAACTTTGTATCTATTCTTCGCTCAAGTGATCTTATCCTTGCAATCAATTCCTTTAGCTCAATTGGTTTCGTAAGGTATTCATCCGCACCCAAATCAAGTCCCGCAATTTTATCATCTACCTCACTCATTGCAGTGAGCATAATAACATATGTTGTATTACCTGATTCTCTTATGTTTTTCAAAACTTCCAGCCCTGTCATCTTTGGCATCATTATATCAAAAATCATCAAATCAAATATTCCTGTACTTGCATGTTCAAGTGCCTGTTCTCCATCAAATGCCTGTACAACCTCATATCCTTGTATTTTCAATGCCGTAGCATATGCCCTTGACAAAGCAAATTCATCTTCAGCTAACAATATTTTCATTATCTGACTCCTCTATTAATTTTTTTATAGTTTGCATATTTAAGTCACAGGATGCCAACTCATCAGCACATCTTTTCAGCTCTTTTGTAATCCTCTCATGATTGCCTATATTTTTCTTGTATTTCATCTGATGCTCAAGAGATGCCCATGAATCCATAGCTATAGTCCTTAGTTGAATCTCAATGTAATACTTTCCATTCTCATTATCTTCACAATCCGGATATTCTGTTACTATTTCAAGTATCATATGGTAGGAACGATATCCATTAGGCTTTACATTAAGTATATAGTCCTTTTCATCCACTACATTTATATTATTCATATTTTTAAACATACCTACAAGAGTGTATATGTCGTCAACAAAACCACATACAATTCTTACACCTATAGCATCCTTGATTTCCTTTAATGCATTATATGTAGTGGGCTCTATACCTTTTCTCTTACATTTTTCTATCATACTTTCATTTGTCTTTATTCTTGTAATAAAATGCTCAAAAAGTTTATATCCGGTTTTTTCTTTATATTCATCATTTAATATATTTACATCTCTTGAAAACATCTCCAGTATAATTCCCAAATATTTTTCATAGTTTCCATATATATTCATCACGTAAACTTCCTTTTTATCTTTATACAAATAGTTTAACATAAATAAGTGTATAAAGAATGAAAAAAGGCTAAACTTTTTATAGTTTAGCCAACGAAAATATTTAAATTTATTTTATATGTAATAGTTCTACAGCAATCTGGAAGTAAATAACCAAAGAGACCGCATCAACGATTGTAGTAATAAGCGGTGCTGCCATAATAGCAGGATCCAACTTAAGTTTTTTTGCTAATATCGGTAACATTCCACCAATAACTTTAGCTAAAAATACTGTGGCAAACAACGCCAATACAACTGTAAGAGCTACAACAGGCTGTCCCGGATACTGAATAACCAATCTTATAAAGTTCACAAGTCCCAGTATCAAACCTACGACAACAGATACTCTAGCCTCTTTCCATATAACTTTAAGTATATCTGAACTGGCAATCTCGCCTATTGTCATACCACGAATAATCATTGTAGATGACTGTGAACCTGCATTACCACCTGTGTCTGTCAGCATAGGAACAAATGAAACCAGAAGTGGCATTACCTGAAATGCATCCTCATACTTAGTAAGTATACCACCCGTAAGCATTGAACTAATCATAAGCACTAAAAGCCATGTGATTCTGTTCTTTGCAAGCTCCAATACACTTGTCTTTAAGTAAGGCTTCTCAGATGGGAGCATAGCTGCCATCTTCTCAAAGTCCTCTGTTGCCTCTTCTTCCATGACATCCACAGCATCATCAATGGTAACAATACCTACAAGTCTGTTTTCATGGTCAACTACAGGTAGAGATAACAAATCATATTTATTAAATAAATCAGCGATATCCTCCTTATCATCCGTGGTTACAGCCTTAATGACATTAGTATCCATAATATCTTCTATTTTGACATCATAGTCATTCATCAAAAGATCCTTGACTGTCACTACACCTTCAAGCATTCGCTTGGCATCCATAACATAACAGGTATATATAGTTTCCTTGTCATAACCATGCTTTCTTATATAGGCAAATGCCTCCTGCACCGTTATGTTCTTTTTTAATCCTATATACTCCGCAGTCATTATAGATCCTGCTGAGTTTTCAGGATATTTTAGGAATTCATTTATCTGTAATCTTGTACTTGGAGCAGCATTTTGTAAGACTCTCTTTACAATTGTTGCCGGAAGCTCCTCAAGCATATCTACAGCATCATCTACATACAACTCTTCAATTATATATGCCAACTCTTTATCTGTAATACTGTTTATTATATGTTCCTGAGTCTCTACTTCTAAACAAGCAAACACATCACTTGCAAGCTCCTTAGGGAGCATTCTGAAAATAATGATCTGTTTTTCAGAATCAAGCTCCTCTAAGAAGGAAGCAATATCAAACTCATTCATCTCGCAGAGCTCATCTTTTAATTGTCGGAACTGTTTTCTTGATACAAGATTAAATAATACTTCTTTTACATTCTCTTCCATAGTCCCACCTTTCTCTGCCAAAAATTATTATTATTCAAGATCTGAAGGCTTCATAGACAGATCTATTCTTCCCTTTACAGGATCAACCTTCAATACCTTTACTGTAACCTCATCTCCTATTTTTACAACATCTTCAACTTTTTCCACTCTCTTATCTGAAAGCTTTGAAATATGAACCATACCATCCTTACCTGGAGCTAATTCTACAAAGGCACCGAACTCAAGCATACGAACAACGCTACCTCTCATAATCATTCCGGCTTCAATCTCTATTGTTATACCTCTTATTATATCAATAGCCTTATCAATCATTGTCTGATCTGTGCCTGCAACTGATACCAATCCTTCTTCACTGATATCAATCTTTACTCCGGTATCTTCAATGATCTTATTGATCGTCTTACCCTGCTTACCTACCACATCACCAATCTTTGAAGGACTGATTTGGATCTGTGAAATCTTCGGTGCATATGGACTCAGTTCTTTTCTAGGTTCAGATATACATGGCTTCATACAAGTGTCCATGATGAAATTTCTTGCTTCATGACATCTTGCAATAGCACCTTTTACAATATCTTTTGTAAGTCCATGAATCTTAATATCCATCTGAATAGCTGTAATACCTGCATCAGTTCCTGTTACCTTAAAGTCCATATCTCCAAAGAAATCTTCCAGCCCCTGAATATCTGTAAGCAATACATAGTCATCATCAGAATCACCTGTTACAAGTCCACATGAGATTCCTGCTACCATCTTCTTTATTGGAACTCCGGCTGCCATAAGTGCCATACATGAAGAACATGTAGATGCCATAGAAGTAGAACCGTTTGACTCAAAAGTCTCAGATACAGATCTTATAGCATATGGAAAATCCTCAGGAGTAGGAAGTACAGGTATAAGTGCACGCTCGGCCAATGCACCATGTCCTATTTCTCTTCTTCCGGGACCTCTTGAAGGTCTGGTCTCACCTACTGAATAAGAAGGGAAATTATACTGATGAATATATCTCTTTGTAGTTTCTAAAAGATTAAGTCCATCAATCTTTTGTGCCTCTGCTAAAGGTGCAAGTGTAACTATATTACAGATCTGAGTCTGTCCTCTGGTAAACATAGCTGAACCATGTACTCTTGGTATAATATCTGTCTCAGCTGCAAGTGTACGAATCTGATTCATAGCTCTGCCGTCAGGCCTCTTCTGATCCTTTAAAATCATCTTTCTTACAGTCTTCTTCTGATACTGATAAATAGCCTCACCAAGTAGAGGTATCCACTCTTCTTTGTCTGCAAATGCTGCTTCAAGTCTTTGTGTGATTGCCTTTATATTTTCTTCTCTAACCTGCTTTTCATCTGTGAAAACTGCTACTTCCATCTCCTGTGGAGGTACGATTTCCTTAATAGCTGCTGTAAGCTCTTCAGGAATAACAAATGCTGTATAAGAATGCTTTTCCTTACCAACTTCCGCTACAATCTTATCAATAAATGCAATAATCTCCTTATTTACTGAGTCAGCTTTATAAATAGCCTCAATCATCTTTTCATCAGGTATTTCATTTGCACCTGCTTCAATCATTATTACCTTATCTCTTGTAGATGCTACTGTAAGCTTAAGATCTGATACAGCCATCTGCTCCTCATTAGGGTTTACCACAAAAAAACCACCTACCATACCGATCTGTGTTGTAGCACAAGGTCCATCAAAAGGAATATCTGATATCGCTGTTGCAATTGCAGAACCAAGCATAGCTGTAAGTTCAGGTGAACAATCAGGATCTACAGACATTACAAGATTGTTTAATGTAACATCATTTCTATAATCCTTAGGAAAAAGCGGTCTCATCGGTCTGTCTATAACTCTTGATGTAAGTATAGCATTCTCACTTGCCTTTCCTTCTCTCTTATTAAATCCTCCCGGCATTTTACCTACCGCATACATCTTCTCCTCATATTCTACTGAAAGAGGGAAGAAATCAATACCGTCTCTTGGCTTATCTGATGCTGTAGCTGTAGATAAAACTGTTGTATCACCATAGTGCATAAATGCAGCACCATTTGCCTGTGCAGCTACTCTCCCGATATCAACTCTGAGAGTACGACCTGCGAGTTCCATTGAATAACTTTTAAATTCCTTACTCATTTCATCTCCTTTTGGCTTGCCGATATTCGAGAAGGGCTCTTCTTGAAACATAAAAATATGAACTAGTGATAAAAACTAAAACAATGCTTTAATGCTTATCACTAGCTTCGGCTACAAGCCACTAATAAATTATAATAATATGTTAGAACATATTTGGTCACATAGAATAATTGGTTGCTCCAATATCTTAAAAAAGGTGGAGAAAAACTCTCCACCAATGATACGATAATCATACAAGGCTTTCAAAGAATTTTCCTTGAACGAAATCCTGAAAACTAAAGACTCTTTATTACTTTCTAAGTCCAAGTTTCTCTATAAGTGCACGATAACCCTCAAGATCCTTATTCTTAAGGTACTGTAAAAGATTTCTTCTCTTACCTACCATCTTCAAAAGACCTCTTCTTGAGTGATGATCCTTAGGGTTTGCCTTTAAATGCTCTGTTAATTCTGTGATTCTTGCTGTAAGAACTGCTATCTGAACCTCAGGTGAACCTGTATCTCCTGCTTTTCTTGCATACTCTTCCATGATAGCTGTCTTTTTCTCTTTTGTAATCATTTTCTTTCTCCTTTAAAAAATCTTACCGTATACATAAGGTAAGGTTGGAGTATCCATATCTCATGTATAGGCGTTACTACCCCAAAATAATAACAAAATCAAGTGGCAATGTCAATGGAAAATATCATAATACCCTCAATATTAAGCCATAAATGATAAAGTCCTGGTATACCACAAATAAAAACCCCCTGATTATCAACTGCCACAGTATATATTAAAAAGTTAAAAGCTCAAGAAGATACAAACCTTATCATTAAAGTACGATAAATAATGTACATTACAGAGCATTTTTAATATCATAAAACTATTTTTTATTTTTTAAATATGCACCAATCAGCTGTCCGGTTAAGCTTATCACAAAATACGCACCAACAAACATAAGAGATCCGGCCCCGAAAATAACCATATAAAACAACCCAAGAATGGCTACCCTCAATGCAAAGTACCATTGAAGATCATTATATATTGCAAATATTATTGACATAATAAGTATTATTAAAGGTGTGATAATAAGCCAAAAATATACTCCGATTATCATTCTGTCCGATGGATGATTTACCGGCAACACATACGCAAATAATGGCAGTACATAATATGTTACAGCTATTAGAATAGTATATTTATATTTATGAACCAGACATTTTTTCAAAAAATCTTCCATAATCGATCTCCATAATAATAAATCCTTTATTTTTTTAATAGAGCTATTGTATACCTACTTTTTCAATATATTATCTCTTATAGTGTAATTATAACACAATTATTCGCTGCTGTTTTATATTTTCTTTATAAGCACAAAAGCAAACTGTTCTAACAGACTGAAAATTCAAAGTATTTACATTATTTTTATAAAGTCAAATATTATTCTTAAGACATGAAACCACAATATTGCCATAAAAATACCGACCTACTAATCATTAGATTTTAGTCTAACTTTTGGAGGTCAGTACAATTAAACAGCCTGTTTTTCTATATATTTTATAATAAATGTGCACGCATTTCTTCAGCAGACATATCAAGAAGATATGCAGGTGCAATATCAAATACTGTATGAGCTCCTATCTTACCTTCCTTATGTAAACGATATACTGCTCTTGAATATGCAACTATTACAGAAGCTGTAAACTCAGGATTTGAATCGAGCTTTAAGCTATATTCAATAACATGATTATGCTCATTCTCCCAACCTGTCTTACCTGTTCTAATAACAAATCCACCATGTGGCAGTTTTGAATGATTTTTCTTCATTTCTTCCATAGAAATAAAATGCACTGTAGTATCATAATCTGCAAAATAATTTGGCATTGTCTTTATTTCATTTTCTATTCTTGCCTTATCAGCACTGTCCTCTACAACTACATAGCACTCTCTTGTATGCTTTTGCCTTGTAGTAAGATTTGGATTACTTCCACTTCTCACCTCCTCAAGAGCCTTGTCTACTGGAACTGTATACTGTCTGGCATCAACAACCCCATCTATTCTCCTTATAGCATCTGAATGTCCTTGGCTTACACCCTTACCCCAAAAAGTATAGTCACAACCTGTAGGAAGTATAGCATTTCCATAAACTCTATTTAATGAGAACATACCCGGATCCCAACCTGAAGAAATGAGACCAAAATGATGACTGGTCTTTGCAGCATCATCTACTCTTTCAAAATGCTGTGGTATATTTGCATGAGTATCAAAACTGTCTACAACATTAAAATATTTAGCATACTCAGGTGTTTGCTTTGGTAAATCAGTTGCACTTCCACCACAAAGTATCAAAACATCTATATCGTCTTGATAATTCAATATTTTATCAACATTCTCAACTTTAGCATCTGATGTAAGAATCTTTACACTTGAAGGATCTCTTCTTGTAAATACAGCTATCAGCTTCATATCCTTTGTATGTTTTATAGCACACTCGATTCCTCTTCCAAGGTTTCCATATCCCAAAATTCCTATTCTTATCATTTTCTCACCATCCGCCAGCCAAATAAATCAACCGGACAAATCCTTTCTTTGTTAATGCCACATACAAAGCCCTTATACTAAAAAAGATAGAATTACTCTAAGACTCATCTTTGAGCATTCTATCTTAAAATATGTATAATTCATAACGAACTAAGTTGTCAGCTGTATATATAATAATACTTTTTTGAAAAATTGCAAGTTAATTATTTGTTTTTATCTTCCTGTTTTTTTCTTTCAACAAATCTTCCCATATAGTAGGCTATGATTCCAACTCCTATACCGGTTTGCACACAGAACAAAAGACTTTCAACCTCTCCCGGCAGTTCCTTTCCTAAAACAGTCTCTATAATAGGATTAAACCATGGCTCATACTCTCCACCCTGTATTTCAGAAACCACTTCACTTCCTGCATCATCAGATCCACCAAACTCAGCATTCTTTAGCATAAACAAAGGTACAATAGCCATCAGTACCACTACTACAAGCAGACTTATCACAAGTTTTTTATTCCTTGACATTAATTACTACCTCCTTTTAAAAACCCTATTTCTCTAAGTTCAGATTCTGCATATGTTTTAAGACCAACCATTATAACTACTGTAAGCAATCCCTCTATTATAGCAAGTGGAAGCTGAGTAGGTGCAAATACAAGTAAGAACTTACCCGCAGAAGCCATTACTCCACCCTCCTGCATAGGATATGCAAAAGCAAGCTGGAAAGCAGTAACAACATAAGTAAGCAAGTCTCCTAGGAATGCTGCTAAGAATATTGAAACATTGTCATTTACTTTAGACTTTTTACAAATCTTATATACTATAAATGATACAAAAGGTCCTGCTATCGCCATTGAGAAGGTATTGGCTCCAAGTGTAGTAAATCCTCCATGTGCTAAAAGTAATGCCTGGAATATAAGTACTATTATACCAAGTATGCTTACTGCACTAGGACCAAAAAGAATGGCTGCAAGTCCTGTACCTGTCATATGTGAACAAGATCCAGTCACTGAAGGAATCTTAAGTGATGAAAGTACAAATACAAATGCACCTGACATAGCCAAAAGTGTTATTGATTTTCTATCGTTGGATATTGTCTTTTTAATTGAAAGATATCCCGCTATTAAAAATGGCAATGCTATAAGACTCCAGGCTATAACATGTCCAACCGGCAAAAATCCCTCCATAATATGCATTGCATTTGCAGTAAATGGCAGTGCAAAGCAAAATGCAAATATAATTGCCGGAGTAATAATAAGTTTCTCTTGATTTTTCATGAAATCCTCCTAAAAATTATTTTATATTAACTCAAGTCTTTTACCTGAGAAATAAACTTCTCTCGAAATTCATCTATATTCCTTGCCGCTATATCGTTTGCCTTAAAAACTGAATTTTGTCCAAGTATTTCAAAAACCTCAAGAAGTATAGGCTTCTTAAGATTTGCTCTTCGTAAAACCTCTTTATTAGAAAATACATCTATAGGATCTGAATCAGCTATTATATTTCCATCACAAAATACCACTATACGGTCTGCCCAGCGGAAAGCAAACTCCAAGTCATGTGTGGATATAACCAGAGTTTTTCTATCTCTATTTAATTTATCAATGACCTCTTCAAAAATAGCTGTATTTTTTGGATCAAGTGAGGCTGTAGGCTCGTCAAATATAATAATCTGTGAATCCATAGCAATAATATCAGCTATACTTACCCTTTTCTTTTCTCCACCGCTTAAGTAATGTGGTGGTCTATCTATCAGATGAGAAATATTCATATAGTTGAGTGAATCTAAGACTCTTTTCTCAACCTCCTCCTTGGATAGACCAAGATTTATAGGTCCAAAACTCACCTCAGCTCTTACAGTAGAAGCTATTATTTGATTGTCTGCATCCTGAAATACTATACCTACATTTTTTCTAAGCTCCTTTATAGAAGTCTTGTCTATCAACTTATCCATATAATACACATTACCGCTATTAGGCTTAAGTACACCATTTATATTTAAAAAGAAAGTTGATTTACCTGAACCATTCGCACCTAGAATAGCTAAGCGTTCACCCTCATATATATCCAACGAAACACCTTTTAACGCCTCATGTTCTTTAGTATAGGAATAATGCAAATTTTCTGCTTTTAAAATAATCTTTTTCATATAATAAATCCCTTAATCAAGACTGTGTAAAAGGAATATTAAACCTTTTAGTCATAGTCCATATAGCAAACATAACAAAAATATTTAAGATCGCTATAGCAATATTTTTTTTATCCAGCTTCTTTTCTTCCTGGAGAAATTTTAAATCTCCTTCAAAACATCTTGCTTCCATAGCTGTATAATAGGCATTGGCTTTTTTTAAAGATACCACCAAAATATTGCTTGCAATATTTCCAAAGCTTATAAAAGAAGCTCTAAGGTTATGATATCCCATCCTTGAAAGTGCAGAATTATGCATATTTATATAGCTTTCTATCAAAATAAATATAAATCTATATATAAGATTCATAAGTTCGATTATAAGTTTGGGTATATGCATATTTCTTAACGCATTAATTATCTCATATGGCATAGTCGATAGTATAAGGCTTTGCATAATACTTACACAGGCAAGTACCTTTATTATAAGTTTTGCTGTTTCTATAAGCTGCCCTCTTGATGTATAAATGTAAATCCCTAAAATTTTTATATAAAACTCACCACTATTCTCAAATGAAAATCCCAAAGCAATACCTATACTTGCAAGAATTATAAAACTAAGAGGTGCCATGAGTATGGAGATATACTCACTAAAATCCATTCCACCCAAGTTTACACTTATAAAAAACATCAAAAAAAATACATAGGTTGATACAAAAATATTATTAAACACTATTGTCAAAATCAGTGTTAACAGGGAAGATATAAGTTTAAATTCAGGATTTATATATTT
Organism: Lachnoanaerobaculum umeaense; assembly: GCF_003589745.1. Lineage (GTDB taxonomy): Bacteria > Bacillota > Clostridia > Lachnospirales > Lachnospiraceae > Lachnoanaerobaculum > Lachnoanaerobaculum umeaense. Next base: position 1,455,747 of record NZ_CP032364.1, read on the forward strand.
AAGCTTTGAATGAAAAGCATATAAATCAATCGAAAAGTAACTACCATGTTGATGAGCCATATAAATTTCCTCAAAAAAATAACTGCCTACTTCAGTTTCATATGAAAATGATCCCAAATAAGACAGTTAATAATGTCAATATATTACACAATTAGAACAGCAAAATAAAAGTACTAAAAGCACCTCTACTTATCTAAAATATGTTGTAAAATGGCTGAAGTTTATAGGGATCGTAAAACTCAGTCTTCTCTACATGTAAAACAATATGAATCACATATACATAGATGTATCCTGACTTAAATTCTAATAAATTTTTATTAGAAGACCCAACCTTCCCATTTTATAAAACAGTGGTAAAAAAGAGTCTATTAATTATCACAGTAGCGTCCCTGTGCGGGATTCTCACCCAACTTCCTATGCAAAGCATAAAATCTATGTATCTTGTAAAAAGATTATCATAAGATTGTGTTAAAATCAAGCAAGACTAATAATTATGTTGATATAAATTCTTATGCTAAAAATTTTGCTTTGTATCACAAAGTCACTTTGGTACAATTTTTAATACAAACTTATTATTTTAAAAAGGCCCCTTATGATTTTATTTATCATAGGAAGCCTTTGACTTGATTTCTATTCAAATTATAATATATTATATTGCAAATAAGTCATTCAGACTTTCTGACATTGTAGGATGTGTAAATATAAAGTTTGCTATATCCTTTGCTTTGATGCCATTATCCATTGCAAGCTTTATAAAGTTGATCATTTCATATGACTCTTCACAGAAAAGCTCTGCACCTAAGATTGTGCCGTCTGATGTAACCAAAGCCTTTAAGAGTCCCTCAGTTTTCCTTAAAACCTTAGCCTTTGGAATAGCATTAGCACTAAGACTTAAAACTCTGTAGTCAAGTCCTGCTGCCTTTGCATCCTTTTCACTCATTCCAACTCTTGAGAATGGAGGATTAATAAATACTGAATAAGAGAAAGCCCCTCTATTTTCAGTAGTTCTCTTATCTTCTCCCATTATCTCATCCCAGATGATTCTACTGTCGTCGAGTGAAATATATGTAAACTGAAGCTTACCGCAAACATCACCTGCTGCCCAGATATTATCTGCAGTTGTTTTCAAATGCTCATCTGTCACTACTGCACCCCTATCAGTAAGTTTAACTCCTGCATTTTCACATCCAAGGTCGTCAGTATTAGGTCTACGACCTACAGCAAGTAAAATTGCATCAGAATCCAAAGTCTTTGCCTCTCCTGCAATCTCGTAATATAATTTGCCTTCTTCGGCCTTAGTTACCTTTGCACCTGTAACTATCTCTACACCCTTTGCTTCCAATACTTCACGTATAGCTTTTGCAATATCATCATCTTCTCTTGGTAAGAATACATCACCATCCTGAACTATTGTTACTTTGCTACCAAAATCTGCATACATAGATGCAAACTCCAGTCCAATATAACCACCTCCTACAATGGTAAGTCTTTTTGGTAATTCCTCAAGGTTCATAATAGACTCTGATGTATATACGCCTTTGCTGTCAGCTCCTTCAATCTTCGGTATTACAGTAACTGAACCTGTGTTGATAATAAACTTCTCAGCTTCAATTTCCACATTTCCGTCTTTAGTTGAAACAACTATATGGTGATTATCTTTAAATGATGCCGTTCCGTCAATAATCTCCACACCTGCGCTTGCTATCTTATCGTAATTTGCCTTATTAAGAGCAGCTATCAACTTTTTCTTTTCTACTACTGACTCCCTGTAATACTGTACTTTCTCCTCAAACTCCATATTTTGAGATTTAGATGCATCTGTTATAAGACGCTTTGAAGGAATACAGCCTACATTAATGCAGGTACCTCCATACATATTTTTATCTTTCTCAACTAAAGCAACACTTTTACCGGACTTACTAAACTTAGCCGCAAGAGTCTTTCCAGCCTTACCGAAACCGATAACAACTATATCATAATTAGCTTTCATAAGCTTTACTTCCTTTCAATTTGATTTTATATTATTATACACCTGATTTTATGCAATTGAAATACTTATATTTAATTTATATTGTCTATACTCCAAGTATATCTTCTTCACCTTTATAGACACAATACTCCATATCCCCACTGTTCCAGATATACATAATGGCTGATACTGTATTCTTCCCATCCTCCCAAAGCCATCCTGAATAAGTAGTTGAATTTTGAAAATAGCCTTCTGTAATAATCTCAAACTCAGAATTTTTATGAACTTCCATAAATTCCTTTAAAGAAATACTATTTCCCGTAAAACGTCCTTTCCCTAAAGTTTTATTAAAAATCAACATACTGCATAGGCTCAAATCGCAATCTTTAAAACAAACTTCACCTGTATATTCTCTTTCTTCATTATCGATATATCTAAATAATGTATCCAACCTTAGAGTAAGCATTTTATTATGGAATTTAAATTCCTTTACTCTGCTGCCGTTAAGGCTGAAAATGATATTGCTGTGCCTGTCATATATAAATTTATTTATATTTTTGTCCATAATTTACCCCTGAATGAATCTATAGAAGCAGAATTTTTTAATGCTACTGTCTACTTATCTTGAATCTGCAATGCCTTATAATTATTATACATTATTCTATTATATATTGGTTGTCGGAATTTAAATATACCATAACAGTCCTCCATCGGTCATAAAACTATATTACAGGCACTCCTATATGCAATACTTTCTTTACAAAAGATTTGAAAGTGACCTCATTACAAGGTCAATATCCTGATTTTCCAGCTCCTGTATTACATGTAAGTATGTTTTCTGAGTAGTAGTCATACTTGCATGTCCAAGTCTTCTCGCTACACTGGCAATAGATACTCCGGCATATAGCAAAATAGAAGCATGTGTATGGCGAAGTCCATGTACAGAAATAACAGGGATATTAACTTTTTTACAGTACCTCACCAAAATATCATTAACTGTAGAGTTATAAACCTTATTATCTCTTACAAATATAGGCTTATCTGCCGGAAGATCCTTTACAAGTGTGGCAAATTGCATCACCACCTGCCAGTCAATCTGTATCTTTCGCACCGATGATTTATTTTTTGTAGGAGAAAAACCACCACCTTCCTTATAATTCCATGTCTTATTAACTGATACAGTCTGATGTGCAAAATCAAAGTCATTTGGTGTAATTGCAAGACCTTCTGAAAATCTCATTCCGGTCTTTGCCAAAAGTAAAATAAACCAGTCCCAACTCACCTCATCTTCAAGAGTCAAGCTCTTTAAAAGACTGTGAAGTTCAAACTGGTTCAAATACTTGATTTTCTTATTTGACGGAATCTTACCTTTGATAATAACCTTCCTGGTAGGATCCCTTGGAACAAGTCCCTCATCTACCGCATCCAGTATAGCTCCCTTTAACTGGTGGTGGAAATCCATAGTTGTCTGACGCTCATGCTCCTTGGCATAATCATTAATAATCTGTTGATATTCAACCCTTGAAATATCACATAAGCGAAGCTTTGGTGCCAGTTTTTCCACCCATATAAGACTCATCTTATACTTTGACAACGTTACATCCCTGATAGCACCTTCCTTATATATTGTTATCCATTCCTTATAAAAATCTTTCAATAAATCTGTTGATTGAAAATCCTTAGGCATATCTCTCCTTCCTACCGATGAAGGACCTGCCTAAGGATATTATAAATCTTTGATATTAAATTATTCTACATCTTCATTATCCGGATCCTTAATATCTATATCATATAAAATATAGTCTCTCAATAATTTTTCGGCATTATTTCTAACTACAAATGGAGGAAGCTTCTTTCCCTCAAGCTTCGTATAATATTCCGTTGCAGGCTCATTTGCTATAGATTTTTTCAATGCATCGTATCTTCCGAACTCATCAAGATTTGACTCTGTTACCTTGGACTTTTTGATTTCTACAAGCAGACCTTCTTCAACTCCCAGATATTTTACAAACTTTTTTATTTGTGACATTTCCTTATTTTTTGCATACATCACTATATAATCTCTAAAAGTCATATCTTTGCTAAGCTTGGCATCTCCGGATTGTATATCATGAAGAAAAATATTTGCATACTTTTGTTCTTCCTGAGAAAGCATTGCAAAAGATTTATGAAGCTCCTCAAGTGTAGCCTCCCTCTCTTCCTTACTTACATTAGGATCGTAAAGCTGTTTTTGCCACTTCTCAAATCTGGAATTCATATAATCATTATCTATAATACCTGTATTTTGCTCACTTAAATACGGATCGACAGTAAATGTAATATCATTACTACCTTCTTCAGGAGGATCTGTGGGTTTACTTAGTTCCTTATATCTTTGTAAAAGTATATTATAATCTTCTTCACTTGGAATTACTGTAATACTGCCTGTACGATTATCCTCATCATCAATCTTTATGGAATATTCTTTTATATTCCAGCTAAATCCCTGTATTTTTGCAGCCTGTAAATATGTAGAAAACTCTCTGAAAAGCTTTGCAAACTTTGCCTTTGACTCCGTATCATCAGGAAGCTTTTGCATATCTGCAATATTTGCCTGTTTGAAAACAGCCTCCATATCCTTAAATGATATATTCATATGCTCTATATTATCAGGCAGATGATCCGCAAAAAGTCCTTGAGGCCTGTCTCCGGAGTAAAGCTTCATGGCGTTTTCTATATTATTTTTCATTGTATGTGGCATTCTATAGTATTTTATAGAACCGAAAGGTTTTTCATTTATATTAAAAAGTCTGTTTGTTCTTGAAAATGCCTGTATAAGATTTTGATATTCCAAGATCTTATCAAGGTATAATGTATTTACCCACTTAGAATCAAAGCCTGTAAGCATTTGATTTACAACTATTAGTAAATCAAGCTGAGATTCTGCTTTCATACGAACAAACTGTCCCTTGTGAGCAAGTCTTTCTGATACCTCCAACTTAAATTTTGCATATCTTGCAATATCCCAGTTTGTAGAATACCAATTATTATAATCATTAAGCATTTCTACAATACCATCCTCTTTTTCCAAAGCCCTATCACCGCTTGCATTATCAATAGTCGGATCAAACAGACCGGTTACCTTCAATTCAGGATATTTTTCACGGAACTTTCTGTAATAACTTATTGCCTCAGGTATGCTTGAAGTTGCAAATATGGCATGGAACTTATTATTTCGACTCAGTCTAAGCCAATTTTCCTTTATATTATCAACTATACTGTACTGATACTTGTCATTTTCCCAGGCATCTTTCTTTATATAATCTTCGATACCCTTTTGATATGTACCGTCTTCAAGTAATCTTCCTGCCATAGGTACTTCTGATACTGTCATAAACCTATAATATATCTTTTGCATCTTCGGATCGGATATAGCCTCATCCTCGGAACTTGCACCGGCTTCTTCTATAGCCACCTTTTTTCTAAGTTCCATATCAGGATATACACACACCATAATAGGATCAAATCCAAGTACATTCTTATCACGAATACCGTCTGCAATGCTGTATCTGTGAAGTTCATCACCGAAGATATCCGTTGTGGTGCTCAAGCTCTTTTCATTCTCAGAAAATACCGGCGTTCCTGTAAAACCGAAGAACAGAGCATTGGGGAAAGTATTCTTTATCGTTATAAGCATATCTCCAAATGTGGAACGGTGGCACTCATCAATAATAAATACCAACCTTTTATTTCGCATATCTTCAATATCCTTGGCACGCATCCTGCCAATCTCATCTTCCTTGATTCTACTCATCTTCTGAATAGATGAAACTATCAAAGTATTCTTAGGATCTGTACTCTTCAGCTTTGAGATAAGCATATTTGTATCATCAGTCCCTTGAACGTCATCTACATTATCTGCAAATCCTTGATATTCTGTTAAAGACTGTGAACCCAGTTCCTTACGATCCATTAAAAATACAACCTTATCGGCATCTTTTGAATTAGCTATAAGCTGTGCCGACTTAAAAGATGTCATGGTTTTTCCTGAACCTGTAGTATGCCAAATATATCCGCCTCTTTGATTATTATCCTTCCAATCATTCCTTGCTACTCTGTCGGAGATCTTATTTGATGCATAGTACTGATAACTACGCATTACCTTAAGTACACCGTCACCTCCGTCAGCTACAGTGTAAAATCCTATAAGTTGATGTGCCATAGGAATTGACAAAAGCCTTTCCACAACATCTTTCCAATAGTTAATCGGTTCATTATTTGCATCAGCCCAATGGAAATAAAAATCAGGCTTAAAATCACCATCCGGTCCCGGATTTGCATAATAGAGTGTTTCATCAGGATTCATAGCTACAAATACCTGAACAAGTGCAAATAATCCTGTGAATACACCCTCATGGGCATACTTTTTGATTTGATTTGCCGCCTCCGCTACGGGAACACCTGATCTTTTCAGCTCAATATGAAAAACAGGCATACCGTTGATAAGAAGCATCAAATCTCCACGCCTATCCTGACGAACGCTGTCCTTTCTAAAAAACTTAGGCTGCTGCACTATCTGATATCTGCTCTGTCCTGCCGCTATCTCATTTCTGTCATAAATTTTTAAACTTACCTCTTTATTGAAATGAAGCTTATCTTCAGGATTCTTTCTTGTGATTGACACTGTTTTTCCATTGATAAAGCTGTTAAGTGCCAACGGAGTCTTAAGTTCTCTGATTTTTTCTATCAGTTCATCCATCTCCTCATCTATTAGAGGAATATTGTTTAACCTGTCAATATCTCTATTATTCTCAAGCAATATGTCAGCCCAGTTGCTTATAAGGTCTTTTTCAGTATAATTTTTAAGTACATTCTTCTCCCAGCCGTAGTTTTGCAACAAGGCAATGACTGCACTTTCAAAGTCTGCTTCTTTTGTAAAATAATCCATATTTACTCCAATAAGATTTATTGTAAAACTAAATATCCAAGCTGTTTTTATTCAGCAAAAAATCGTATATGCTCATGTTAAGTATTCCTGACTCACTGTAATGTGGCACAGGCGTATCCCTTGTTATTATAATTCGTTTAAAGAAATCTCCCGTAAGCATCAGCGGCCTTTGTTCCTGCATCAGTTTAGCCTCATCAGGTATAGCATATGCCGATTGTATATAATATCTCTTCGAAGCCTTATTACATACAAAATCAATTTCAAGTTGCTTGCGAATGCTGCTTCCGTTTTCATCTTTGCCGTTTTGTACAATCACCCCTACATCCACATTGAAACCTCGGATTTTTAATTCATTATATATAATATTCTCCATACTGTGAGTTTCTTCAATCTGCCTGAAATTAAGTCTTGCATTTCTTAATCCCATATCATTAAAATAATACTTTACCGGACTGCCTATATACTTTCTTCCCTTTATATCATAACGAAATGCAGTATCAATCAGGAAAGAATCACTGAGATATTCAATATAGCGTTTAATAGTATTGCTACTTATATTTTTATTTTTTACCGACTTGAAAGTTTTTGACAATTTCTCCGGATTAGTAAGTGAACCTATTGCTGAAGAAATTATATTTAATAAATTCTCAAGTTCGGCTTTATTTCTTACATTATGTCTACCGATAATATCCGATATATAAGTCTCCTCAAATAAGGATTTTAGAAATGCAACTTTTTGTTCGTGGCTTGAAATATTCAATACCAAAGGAATACCTCCGTATAACATATATTCATTCCAACCGTCAAGCTTTTCACCCTGATATACAGACATAAACTCTGCAAAGCTTAACGGATACATATGTATTTCATCACCTCTACCTCTAAATTCTGTAATAACATCCTTTGAGAGAAAACGTGCATTACTTCCTGTAACATAAACATCTACATTTTTAATTCTGATAAGACTGTTTAAGACAGCCTCAAAATCACTCAGCAATTGCACCTCATCCAACAATATATAATACATCTTTTCATCTTTTATAGACTCTTTCAGATGTGGATATAAAACATTAGGATCACAGAATTTTTTACTTTCAAAAGTATCAAATGATATTTCTATTATATGATTTTTGTCTATTCCTTTAGAGCTAAGATACTCTTTAAATATATTAAATAATAGGTACGATTTTCCACATCGTCTCATACCTGTCACTACTTTGACCAATCCGTTGTTCATCTTACTAATCAGTTGCTCCAAGTAATGATCCCTTTTAATCTCCATACCGCCTCCTATTTTATATTATAATTTTGCATATATACGCACTTTTCATCAACAGTATTATATCCTTGATATAATATATTATCAAGAAATATGCGTAATTTTATTGCGAATATACGCAATTTTCATACATAGCATTTTATAGTTAATATTAAATTAAATTAGTTTATTTTCTATGACTTGGAGGCTTACTCTTAGTGTAATCTATAATTCTATAAGCTATTGCCTTAAAAATCAGTTGAAAAGGCTCCAGTTGATGAAGGGTGATAAGGTTATCTAAGGACTCAAAACATATTCCAACTTTTGATTGCTCTTTATGTGATGGAAATGGAATTGTCATTGCATAAAATAATTCTGTTTTAATACTAAAACGATCCGATCTAGCACCTGAATCCCCATTATATTCCATAAATTTATGCCATTTATTCGTTCTAAAATAGAATTCTAGGAATGTTTCATTCATGTTTCGTGGATGAAATACTGTGTATAATGGTGACATTATACCCCTTTTGCAAAGTTTATTCCTATTAATTGGACCAACAGGCGCAGTAACAGAAATCCTTGGATTATAAACAAAATCATTAGGACTAACTATATAATATCCACCTATATTATTTTTATTTACTATTTCATGGTCAAAAAAATTCTTCTGATCTATGATTCCAAATTCAGCTGAATTTGTAAATACATCTCTTTCTTGTAATTGAAAATTCTTTTCTACTACCTTATCTGCTATCTCCCCCAACTTACGCTGTTCCCAAGATAAAGTGCAACTAACTATCGCCTTCAAAATATGCCCAAAAGACTTACTTTGATGAAGGGTGATAAGGTGGTCGATTGAAGCTAAGTAATATCCGATTTTGTTTTGTTCATCAATATTTTCTGTCACCATTAGCTCTGCACCATTTACCACATCTGAATTAATAGACTCAAATGTTGACCCAGATGCAAGTATCTTCCAATAACCATTCGAGTCCATTTTTACAAGTGCCTGATATATGAACTCACTACCCTTTATTCCGGCGACACCACGTCCAATAACCACATCATAATAGGTTTTTCCCATAGTTCCAGCAGGAGCACGAACGCTCATTATTAGGTCTCCAGCCTCTGCCATTTTTGTTTTTTGTGTTGTCCAAATTCTTGGATAAACCCACCCATCTTTTAAGTCTGCGTTCCCCTGAACTAAAATATAATCCGATGGTATTTGACTATATGTTGAGCCATCTGGAGACTGTCCCATCGTAATCTGACATATTTCCCCCAGCTTACGCTGTTCCCAATATATCCTACTTTTTATCCGAAATATTTCCTGATATTTTATTAAAATAACAAGAAATTACACTTGTATGACTTAATGTTGGACAAAGTTATAGTTTTTCTTCCACGAAATACTTCATATACTTAATTATTCTATTAATCAAGCTATACAAACATACTTTCTAGCATTGATTTTTTTATTTTTTGCAATTTGTCCAACTTACTTTGATGAAGGGTGATAAGGTGGTCGAGTAATTCTAAATACTCTGCAATTTTTATTTGCTCTGCATCTCTTGGAATTGGAATATCAAATAAATATAGATTTTTTGCAGATAAATTGGGCTGAGCAGCACCCTCATCATTTAATATTCTTTGACTATATTCGATATCTGAATTCAACACTTGAAAAAGATATTTTCCAACTATCTTTTGTGGTCTAATATCAACCAGTGAAGAGGCGATTGTTCCAATGTCAAAATTATCGACAAATGCATTCTTCCCAAGCGTTCCCCTAAGGCAATAAATTATATCTCCACACTGTATTTTTGCTCCAGATAATTGATTGTATTTTTCTTCCGTTATTTTATTTGTAGTGTCTAGTTTTACACGCCCCAAAACCAAGTCTCCCGCATTGATAAATGGAATACCATCAAAAACCATATCTGAATCATTAGGATAGCGTGAACTTCTATCTCCATTATAAAACTCTACCATTTCCCCCAGCTTACGCTGTTCCCAATCTTTAGTGAATCCTGAAAATCTGATTTTTGGAGTTTTTTCTCCATTTTGTGGAAAAAGATTTTCAAGCATTGATTTTTTAATAATTTTAAATTTTTCAAGCTTTCGTTGATGAAGGGTGATAAGGTGGTTGAGGGATATAAAAAAGTCACCAACTTTTTTCTGTTCAGATATATTAAGCGGTATTGATAGCATTGTCTCAAAGAAATCATTTGGTGCAATATTTAACAAACCATGATTTCTTGCACCTTCTTCCGCTATTGATTGTATCCCTCTATGCCATAAATCTGTGGCATAATATGTAACTAAGTAATCTGAACTGGTACTAGTATCATCTATAATCTTAAAAAGTATGTATAATGTAGATAATACACCATTCTTATATTTATCTAAACGTTTAATTGCCCCTAATGGAGCATCGACAGATGTACTCTTATTGTAAGCAAATTCACCTTTTTTTATAAGATAATAACCTCTAACATCTTTGCTTGCTATTCGTTTATCGAAAAACTCATTTTGATCAATCAATCCATATTGTGCTGAAATTGTCAGTGGCAGTGTTGATTCTAGTTTTTCATTTTTTCTTATAATCCTTTCTGCTATCTCCCCCAGCTTACGCTGTTCCCAATCTTCTTCAAAGCCTTTAAATCTTATCCTTGGTACTCTACTCATCTATACCTCCCAAGAGCTTTATCAGCTCATTGATGCCTTCCATATCTCTCTCCGATCCGGTAAGCTCTGAGAGCATACTTGCAAGTGACTTCTCTGTTTCCTTGATTTCTTTTTCAAGATCATCCATAGTTACAGCATATTTTGTAGAAAGTGCTTCTACATCCTTTGTGAAGGCTTTCAGCATATCATCTGATAAGCCAAGTATTCCGTTATAAATAGGGCTTGACCATTTTTTGTGCAAAATATTATTTATCTCTTCCTCTGACAAGCTCTCTATCTTAGCTTTTGTCTCTAAATGAAGTTCATCTTCTCCCTGCTTTATTTCAGTCTTCAGCTTTTTCTCTTCGTTATTAAGTTTTTCAACTTTTTCCAAGGATTCTATAAGCTCTTTTGACTCACCGTCAGTCTTTAGAGACTTTACAACCGCCTTTATATTCTTGAATACAAAAGCGTCATTGGTATCATTTAATACTTCTGATATGATTTCCTTATCATCTTCACTCAATGATTCCAGAATCTCCTCATATGAAGAGGGTATTTCAGCCAGCTTTTCATGTTTCTCTTTTAAATCTCTTTTTCTTTCAGAAAGACAAATATCCTGTACCAAATCAAATGGCAGTATATGTCCCTTCCACCCTTCTTGTACTTCTACATCCTTGCCGTTCTTTTTCTTTACGACCATATTCGGGTCTACCTGTGTTACAGTTTTTATCCCCTCTGTCTGTATAAGCTCCAAATCTCCTGATATTTCAGTAAATTTATCTTCAAATATCTCATATGCTCCATACGGATCAATCAATGTGTTATCTACAAATCTCATAAAGATATTATTGGCAATAATCTCCTGAGTCTTTGGTATATTTATAGTTGTTGCGTTTGCTATTAGGATACTATCCAAGTATGCTCCCAAATCACCAAATCTCAACATATGATTTTTTATAAATTGCAATACATCCTTATTGTTTTTTATCGTCTCCCTTATATTCTCAGACTTTAATGATAAATAATCTTCTCCGGCAAAAAGTTCACCTTTAAGTGAAGGAAACACCTCCCAGTATTTATCAAACTTTCCAAGCTCGACTTCAGGGATTCCACCAAACATTGAAGCATATATATCATAGCTTTCTGCTGCTTCAGACGAATCCACATAACGTGGAATATTCAAGTTGTAGTCATTGGCACGAATATCTTCAAGACTTACGACTTTTGAATATTTTTCTATATCCTTTCTTGACTTTATCGTATCAACTATTTTTCTTATATCACATGCACGCAGCTGGTTGTTCTTTCCTTCTTTTTTAAATCCTTTTGAAGCGTCTATTATAAGTACATCTGTATTTTCTCTCTTTTGTCTGAGTACCATTACTATAGTAGGTATACCTGTTCCGAAGAAAATATTTGCCGGCAGTCCGATTATGGCATCTATATTGTTCTGTTCTATCAAGTTTTTTCTGATATTACCTTCTTCGCCACCTCTAAAAAGCACACCATGTGGCAGCACTATTGTCATTATTCCGTCAGGCTTCAGATGATACAGGTCATGCAAAAGGAAGGCATAGTCAGCCTTTGACTTTGGAGCTATTCCATATCTCACATATCTTGGATCACTGTCTTTACCTGTAGAATCCCATCTTTGCGAATAAGGAGGATTTGATACTACAGCATCCACATACAGCGGTTCATATGTACTATGTGGATCGGACTCATCAAAGTACGGCCAGTCTTCTTCCAAAGTATCTCCATTTCTTGTCAATATATTTGCAGGAAGTATGCCACGCATTACCAGATTCATTCTTGTAAGATTATAGGTATTTGACTTAAGCTCCTGTGCATAATACTGTATACGATTGGCATCGTCCATATATTTTGCAGCGGTTTTTCCTATATTTATAAGCAAGCTGCCGCTTCCCGATGTCGGATCATATATTTTAATTGTATCACGTCCTTTTAAATGCTCTGCTATAATTTCCGACATCAAAAGAGACACCTCATGTGGTGTATAAAACTCTCCTGCCTTCTTTCCTGCATTTGCTGCAAAGTTGGAGATTAAGTATTCATAGATAAATCCCAAAACATCATAGTCCTGTTTTCCGTTCATAGGGATTTCATTTATAAGCTGAATCAGATCGCTTACTGCCTTTGTCTGTGACTTTGTATCTGCACCAAGCTTTGAAAGACCTGTTTCAAGTGTTGTAAATACTCCCTCAAAGAGCTTTTTATGTGATGGCGATATATTTCTACTAAACGATGACAATCCGGTTCGAACATTGTCAACTGAGAAATCAGATCCCATATTTATCCAAGTAGAAAACAAGTCCTTATATGCTATAAAATATCCCAAATCCTGCTTTAGACTTGACATACTTGAATAACTGTCATCTGCCTCTTCATTAACATATTCCTTGATATTGTCCGCATCATATCCTCTATTATACAGGTCCTGCTCTTCTTTGTCTGAAAGATACTTATAAAAAATAAAGCCCAATATATAGTCCTTATATTCATTGGCTTCAATCTTTGATCTCATTTGATTTGCAGACTCCCAAATCTTTGCCGCAAGCTGTTGTTTATTCATTTTACTTCCCCATTATCCCTTCATATGCACTATAACTTTAACTAAGTAAAAGTCCTAAAATATATTATATATTATTTCTTTTAAATAGATAGTCATTTTAAGGCAAATGCTGATAATATTTTGACCGTTTAAAAGATGTTCTACCATAGCGGCTCAGTTGTCAAAATTTTAGTTTGTCACTCTGTTTGCTTTCTATCGACCTATATATTCAGTACCCAGTTTTATTTAACTATACAAACAGATATTCTACCAATCAATTGTAATTTCCTTATTTTTAATTTTGTTGTATATTTCTTTTTCTTTATTTTTCTTTCCGCGGGAAGATGTAGATGGGGCCGGATTCCACAATAATGCCTTTGTTAAAAATGCAAACTTTACCTCAGAAAAATTAACAGAATCATATTCTCCCCTTTCTTTAGAAAATGTATCAGCATTTATACATAAAAATATAAAGTTATCATGTTTTTTATATATCGCTCTATACTTTTCACTATTCTTATCCCTTCCAATTTCATAAGAAAAAGCTTTTTCAGTAAATGTAGTATCTACTGAAATTTTTTTAGGTTTTAGTCGCATCAAATCAAGTATGTCTTTAAGTTCTTTATTAATATTATAGCTACTGCCAACTTGCAAACACTTGTACTTCTCGCCTTTTCTTCCACCAAAAATAGCCCACAACCCTTTTTCTGTTTTTACATTTGAGTTATATTCCTTTATTTCCTTATAAACTTGATTTATTGCTTTTTTATCCATATTTTTGTTAAAAGAACATATTTCTTTAACATACGGTTTAATCTTACACCAATCTTCAATATTTTTTATTCCATTATCATCCATAGCTACATTTCACTTTCTTCTCCAGACCAGAATTTGTTTACACTTGCTTTAATCTTTTCATTTGTTGATTCAATAAATGCTATCACTATTGCTCCTATCATAAGAAGTCTATAATGGCTAAACAAGAAGCTTATAACAATCCGGATATATCTATTCCAATTTCTCCGTAAACGAAATAAGCTACTTCTACAAGTATGCAGAATACCATAACGATATATAGCAATGTCGTTCCTATACCAAGCTTGAATATCAGAAAAACTGACACAACTGATAAGATAAGACTACTAGGGAATAGGATAACTTTCAATATAAATCACATACACTACCTTTTTTTCACTTGAGCTTATGTGCCGCTTACAAACATTATCTTGGTAGATATCTGTTCTAAGCAACACGTGCGCTATCAGTTTCATTGATTTTTAACTTTAGCAGAAGCTTCAAACCTCTTAATTTCGTTAAAACATTTGCCTCTGTAATTATTATTTATTCATTTTACTTCCCCGTTATCCCTTCATATGCACTATAACTTTAACTAAGTAAAAGTCCTAAAGTATATTATATATTATTTCTTTTACTGGTCTTTATTTTCTATACTAAGCAATCCATCATCATTTAATCTTTCTAAAGATAGAAGCTGTGTCCTTGCCAGTTTTCTAAGCTCCACCATTCTCTCTTTTTGCTTCACACCTTTTTCAATCAGAATAGCATTATAGCTTTCCATATTTGCAAGTACCAAGAGTTCATTAAGGCTTGCATAATCTCTAATATTGCCTTTTAAGCTCGGATTCTCCTCTCTCCACTGTTTTGCCCTTTTACCAAAAAGTGCTACATTGAGTATATCTGCTTCACTTGCGTACTTATATGATAATTGTTCACTAGTAAGATCTACCAAAAGATAAGTTTTAATCGCATCGGTATGAATTCTATAATTGATTTTTGAAATCTCTCTGTGTAAGTTCCACGAAATAGATAGTTTTGAGTTTTCATCATTTTTTAATCTTTTGTAATCTTGAATAATATATAACTTAAATTCCGGAGAAATCCAAGAAGCAAACTCCATTGCTATATCATAATGTGCATAAGTTCCACCATATCTCCCTGATTTTGATATGAAACCAATAGCATTTGTAGAATCAATCCATTTTTGAGGAGTCATTGTGAACCGATTAAGTCCTGCCTCATTTCTAAACGTGTCGAATTGCACACGGTTAAAATCAGCATTGTTCAGAGCTTCCCATAAACCTATAAATTCTAATGTGTTCCTATTTCTCATCCAGTTCTGAATGACAAATCTTGGATCGTCCGTATTCTTATACCTCGCAATATCCGTTAAACTGATATAGTCATTCTTAAAATCTTCTGTATAAATTTGTATAGAAAATCCCTGTGCTTCTATGGTATCTTTCTTTTGTTTTGGCATCATTTACTCCTTTCTACCTAGGCATTACTGACTGTTATCTATACCACATAAATCACTCTGAGTAATGATAAGGCTTTTAAATGTTTTGCTACAATTTCCGAAATCAATTATATATTATTTATTTTAAATAAATAGTAATTTTAAGGCAAATGCTGATAATATTTTGACCATTTAAAAGAGGTTCTACTATAGCGATTCAGATGTCAAAATTTCAGATTTTTATAATGATATAAAATAACTATTTTCAACTGATATCAAGTTTCTTCTTTAAAATAGTCTATAACTGTCGTCGATATCTTTATGGTTACCTACTTCTTAAGCTCTTTAATGTATGGATTTCTTATAGCTTTACTAAAATCAAATTCCTTTTCAAAAAATTTATCTATCATAGACTCACTCATGATAGAATACTCCATATCCCCACTGTTCCAAATATACACAATAGCGGATACAGGGTTTTTCCCTTCTTCCCAAAGCCATCCTGAATAAGTAGTTGAATTTCCAAAATAGCCTTCTGTAATAATTTCAAACTCAGAATTTTTATAACTATCCATAAATTCCTCTACAGAAATAGCATCTCCAGTAAAACGTCCTTTACCTAAGGTTTTATTAAAAATCAACACACTGCAAAGCCTTAAATCACAATCTTTAAAACAGACTTCACCCTCGTGTTCTACTTCTTCATTGTTTACATATTGGTATAATGAATCCAACTTAAGGTTGAGGGTTTTATTGTGGAATTTGATTCCCTTTACTCTGCTACCACTAAGGCTGAAAATGATTTCGCTGTGCCTGTCATATATAAATTTATCTGAATTTTTGTCCATAATTTACCCCCTGAATGAATCTATAGCAGCAGAATTTTTTAATGCTACTGTCTACTTATCTTGAATCTGTAATGCCTTATAATTATTATACATTATTCTATTATATATTGGGCTTCTATTTGTTATAATATGAGCAAGAAAGTGAAATTAGCTTATAAAAAAAGGAAAACAATAATGGAAATGAATTTAAACCCTGAAGAAATACAGAAAATAAATAATCTATGGAAAACCTCACGATTTCAGCGTAGTTGGAGAGCCGTCGAGAATACTGTCAATTGTGGTCAAAGAGTTAAAAATTATTTTGTTCGAAATATTATTCTGCTATTTTTTAGCTTTATTGTCGGTGGCAGTTTATTCTTATCAAAAGATCTGGGACTCCTTACTGACAGTATTTTTATAGATAAACTTATGATGCTAATTGCCAGGCTAATTCTCTTCCTTTTAATACTTCAAATCCTAAGTGTGCTGATTTTTGCCTTTATTGGTCCGGGTTGGGAATCAAATCAAAGAGCCAAGTTGCGTGTACTTTACGAGAGTGAAATCCTTGAACCGATACTGCAAGCCATTTATCCTTCAGCCAAAATTGACATAGAAAATGATATTTCTCCGAGTAATGTAAAAGAGGTAGTTCCCGCCGCAAAATACTATATCCAATCCGGAATAATTAAACTAAACAATGAAAAAGATATTGAAATAGTAGATTTATATGCATACACTGTTTCAAAAGGATTAGCTACCGGAAAGGATGAGATAAAGCACCTTCATGAGATTACGGGCTTTATAGGACAAGTTTACTCTATAAAGAATACACATTCTTTAAAAGGAAATTTGCGAATTGTTCCAACAAAACATTTCCTTAATATAAAGACTCAAGGAGGCTATCTTGGTGCCATGTCAGGAGGTAAGAAAATCGATATAGGTGATGTACAGTATAACAAATACTATAACACTTACTGTACTGACGAACAATCAGCAAGAATGTTCTTAACCCCTACTGTTATTGATTGGTTTAACGACAATACTTCAGACTTTGGGCTTTCCTTATACAGCAACGAATCTCACATTTATATTGCAGCTTATAATAATAAGCGTCTTTTTACAGCACCAAGAGACAAAGATAGTATAAGGTCATGGAGCATAGAAAAAACGGCAAAAAATATAAAATATGCCTTATTCTTTGCAGACAAAATAGCTGAGATTATATAAACATCAAAATAAATATAAGTTAAAAAATAGTCACAAAATAGGAATCTGCATTCCTGTTCTGTGACTTTATCATTATTTAAAATTACTACTCATTCCGACCTTTAGGAATGTAGTTTTACAATATTTGCAAATCCGGGATTTATATACCTATTTCCTGTAAGGTTATATGTCTTCCATTAATATCTTTAATCTCAGCCTTTTCATCTTCATTAAGATTATCAATAAAAATACACCATTCATTAGGGTATCCACCTACAAATTCCATTTTTGGAATATTAATTTGACTTGGATTTTTCGCAAACAAACATAATCTGTTATCACCCCAAAATCTTGTGAGCGTTAAGATTTGTTTATTGTATATAACATCTATACCTTTCAATTTTATCTCCGTAAATTTTAATTTATAAATTTCCTGTTTCTACAAACTGAAGTTTGTAAAGCTCTATCTAAAATTGGAAAGACAAAACTTCAAAATGCCAACCTTAATGGAGTAAGCGATTTGACAATAAAATTACCAAGACTCAAGGGAAGCATTAAACAGATAGATAATCTTAAAGCAGTCAATCCGGGAGGCTATACCAATAATTGCAAAGAATGCTCTCTTTGTTATTGTTTTAGATCTAAAGGGTATGATGTTAAAACCGGTCCGAGAACAGATAACTATAGTCTAACCGATTTCATCGAAGATAATTTTAAAACCACTAAAGTTATTACGTTTACTCCTGATAGAGACCGTACTAAGAATCTTGGAAGAGCAACAAGGAATATATTAAAGAGATACAAAGATGGAGATGTTGGAGTAATAGGTATTGATTGGGATAAGAGATTTATGAAAAATGGTGAGTCCGACGAAGGACACGCTTTTAATTGGAAAATTAAAGACGGAAAAGTACAGTTTTTAGATTCGCAGTTAAAAGAACCACGATTAGATGCATCGGTGTACTTTAAACTAATTGATACTTCTAAGGATGTAGAATTCACAAAAATAGATGTGGAAGATGCCAAACCAGAGGTGTATAATAAAATCATATTTGATAACGATTTATGGAGGGTAATAATATGGTTACAGCTAAAGAAGCGTATGAAATAATGGATAAGTATATAAGCAATAATCCAAAAGATAGAATCATGAATTTTTCGGAAACAAGTGACGCTTTTGTATTCGGGACAAAATGTAATCCGAGTTTTGGGCATATGGCGGTGAGAAAATCAGACGGATATGTTTATGTCATGCATATAATAGATTATGCAGAGCATGTAGAAAACAATGATAATTTTGAAATCGATACGCATACATTTAAAAGAATAAATATGGCATCATAAACACAAGAATTCAGAGCAACTATAAAGTCGCTCTGTTTTTTATTGCTTTGGAATATATACATCGCCATTTTCAGTTACAATATATTCTTTTATGGGGTTTTGTATATTATCTAAGATTTTCTTACTGATGTTTATTGTCTCTCTTCTAGATGTGGACTCTACAACATCATTGAACGGATTGGGAGTATGTTGTTTTGGCTTTGGTAAAGGAACAGGTAATCCTTTATTATCTTTGTTAAAAACGGATTCCCATCTCCCAGCCATTAAAGCTATATCTTTTAGGTTTCGTCTATGACATTCTTCGAGATATGCGTTTACTTCAGCTATAGTATTTTCTATATAACCTTTATCATGGTTATCAGAATAATAAATTTCAAGTACGCTACTACTGAAAAACAACTCCACTGAGAGTTCAAGACTATCTTTAATATTAAGAATGTCATCTGATAACTTTTTTAACTCGTTATCGTTCTTAGTGTTTTTATGACTATAAGTATCTAAATCTGCTAAATAGAATTCAATATTTTTCATAGCGATTCGTTTAGACGCTTGTATATTTGTAAGAGTTGCAAGTCTATGTGTTTCATTTTTAAATATACTTTCAAAATTAGTATATGCATAACGAATGAATTGCATTTCAGCAACAATTTCTGATTTTTTATCACCGTATAAGAACTCGAGTATCTTGTCTAGTTTACCACTGATTATACTCAGCTTAGAGTCAAGGTCGTTCATAACCATTTTGATAGAAGCTATTGCCAAAGTAGAAAATAGCATCATACTAGGTCTAAGTTTAACTAGAGAAAGAATGTTGCTAGCACCATCAGAATTTATCAAATTCACAAGCAGGTGTCTACTATCTGTGACGTCGTTAAGTAATTCAGACATACTAGTCGGCAATGTAAAAGTATATGCTTTGTCTAGTATTATGTCTGGTAATTGTCGTATAAATGGTTCGATAATTTTTATTATTTCGCTTCTACTAATGTCTAGTTTTTCATATTTGCTTTTATCAATAGCCGTATCCATAGGCTTTATATCAATAGAGTTATTCATATTTTGTCTCCTTTTAGGTAAGTATACCATACAAAATAAATAAAATAAATGGAGGTTTTATGTCATTATCTAATACAGCAACACCAAAATATTATGGTGAATTTAGAAATGCAGTAATGAGAGGGGATATACCGGTATGTAAAGAGATAGCAATGTAAATGAACAGGATAGACGATCTGATAAACAATCCCGGCGTTTATTACGACGATAAGGCTGTCGAGGGGTTTGTTAAATATTGCGAAAACGAATTAACGCTGACTGACGGTGCTGATTTAGTGCTGTTAGATACGTTCAAGATATGGGCAGAACAAATATTCGGATGGTATTATTTTGTAGAACGAAGCATTTACGAACCGAATAAAGATGTTCACGGTGGACGGTATGTTAATAGAAGAGTTAAACAGCGTTTGATAAATAAGCAATATTTGATAGTGGCAAGAGGAGCAGCTAAGTCAATGTATGGTAGCTGTATACAAAATTACTTTCTTAATGTTGACACAAGTACTACGCATCAAATCACAACCGCGCCAACTATGAAACAATCAGAAGAGGTTATGAGTCCTATCCGCACAGCCATCACAAGGGCAAGAGGACCGTTATATAAGTTTTTAACTGAAGGTTCACTACAAAACACCACAGGCTCTAAGGCAAATCGTATGAAACTTGCATCTACCAAAAAAGGAGTTGAAAACTTTTTAACAGGCTCTTTGCTCGAAATCAGACCTATGAGTATAAATAAACTTCAAGGTTTAAGAACTAAAGTAGCAACAGTTGACAAATGGTTGTCTGGTGATATACGAGAAGATGTTATAGGAGCTCTGGAACAGGGAGCGTCTAAAGTAGATGACTATCTAATTATTGCTATGAGTTCCGAAGGAACCGTTAGAAACGGAAGTGGCGATACAATCAAAATGGAGCTTATGGATATACTTAAAGGGGAGTATATAAATCCTCACGTATCCATATGGTACTACAAACTGAAATTTGCTATCTTTTAAATATTTGCGTTACTGCCACCATCTTATCTTTGCTAAGTCTATTTAATTATATGAACTTTTTCATAATATACTTTAGTTTTGGTTTTTCAATCACTTCATAAATCTTAAATCCAAGCTTATCATATACTCTCTTTGCACTTTTATTAAAGTCAAACACAGTCAAAGAAATACTTCTGATATTCTCATCTTTAAAGATAAAATCTATAAATTCTTTCAAAGCCTTTGTTCCAAGACATACTCCTGTTTTTGTAGGATTTAATACGAATCTACCTATATGAATATTATCTTTTTCGATTTTCACCTCTTGTATCATTCCGATAAACTCTTCTTCATTAAAAATTGAAAATTTGTTGTCAAGTTTTTCTATTTTTTCATAAGTTAATGGAAACGATACTTCTGTTCCCATCCATTGCTCTTGAAATGTCACTCCTCTTTCATTTGACCACTTGCATAAAAGTAAAATATTGTCTTTCTCAATACCTTTTGTAAATTTAATGCTCATAGCAATCTCCAAAACACATTATACCTCACATTGCAGTAGCCCTTTCCTCAGCTCTTTTACAATTTCTGCCATCTCTATGATATCATCACCTATCATTTCATATAAATCATATGACTTCGAATTTTTTACAAAGTCTTCCAAAGCAGCTTTTATACCTGTATATTCTTCTTCTGTGGCTACAATTCGTATACATCTATTTTGTGCATCTTCATTGTCGTACAATTCTCTAAGATTTACATATCCACTAATTTTACATTCCAATAAAATGGCGGCAAGGTCTGTAACAATATCTATCGCATAATTAAAGTCTATTTCCAGTCCATTCGAATTGATAAACCCGAGATTCTCGATTGTTTGCCTAAAATCCATATTCTGCCTATCAAGTCCTATACCTGTAAATATTTCTTTAAGAGTGATTTCTTCTTTATTCAGGTCATCCAAAAGCTCAACAAGACTCAGGCTGTCATCAGAACCACCGATAAAATCTCCCCAATATTTTGTAATATACATACTTCACCTCTATCCGGTTTTTATTTTCAAATCTTCCTTAAAATATCTCCATAAAGCCATGCTACTCCCTTAAGAATACCACCAACTGAAATACTTTCATCAGAATTAAATACTACTGTAACTGTCATATCTAATGTTTCAACTGTTACAAAGCAGTTCGGTTCATCAGACTTAGCTGTAGGGTCCGCATCCACTGCGATAATTTTTCCTGTGAAAATTATGTGTGGACTCTCTTCAAAATTTTCATCTTCGTCTAATGCAAACGTACCTATTGGAATCATTGATACTACATCAAGCCCTGTATCTGCCTTAACAAACTCTTCTTCATTTTCATAATATTTTATTTCACTGCCTACCCCTATAATATCTACAGAGCAAATATCATTTTCCTTAAGCGAAAAATCAGAATCCGGATCTGCATATATATTTACCGGAATTTCACTCTCACATGTTTCAAGATGAGCAAGTTTTCCATCCTCATACTCTGTAAAATAAAAAAACTTAAAATCTGTCATATTCTAATCTCCTTTTCCATCCATTCTATACTTATATCAAAAAAGTGTCAAAACCCTTTTACTTTAAAGAGTCTTGACACTTTCTATTACCTGTTCATTATCAAATTTTTATATCTGGAAAGTTCTTCCTTGGCCTTTTTAAAATCTACCATATGCCATTCCCAGTTCGGGCTTCCGACTGTTCCCGGTGTATTGATATGACCTTCTTTACCAAGTCCTATGATATCCGCCAAAGGTATAATAGCATACTCAGCCTTACTCTTTAACACATAGGTCAAAAGTCTGTCCTTTATATTGCCTGCTTTTATACTCTGCTTCTTTAAAAATTCTCTGACCTTTCTCTTTGCAGCAACTGTTAATCCGTCATACCACTGCATTAGAGTATCATTGTCATGAGTTCCTGTATAGAAAATAACATTCTCTATATCATTTGATATGTCTCTTGCGTACTTTCCTTTTGTATCGATAGAGAATAGAAGAATTCTCATTCCCTTTAGGTGATAATGATCCTTTAGCTCCAATACCTCAGGTCGCAACTCACCCAAATCTTCTGCTACAAGATTTACACCGGGTAGTTCCTTATTTAGGGTATCTATCACTTCATAGCCCGGAGCCTCAATCCACTCTCCGTCAATAGCTGTAAGACATGAAGCCGGTATCTTCCAAAAAGTATCAAATGCACGGAAGTGATCAATACGGATGATATCAAATAACTTATTGCTATATCCTATTCTGTCTACCCAGAACTTATATTTATTTTTCTTTAAATAGTCCCAATCATATATAGGATTTCCCCATCTTTGTCCTGTAGCACTAAAATAATCAGGTGGAACTCCTGCAATAAATATAGGTCTTCCGTCGGTATCAAGTAAAAAATTATCTTTACCTGCCCATACATCTACAGAATCCAGTCCGACATAGAAAGGCACATCACCCATGACTTCAACGCCTGCCTCATTGGCATATCTTTTTATATCCATCCACTGAGTATAGAAAACATATTGAATAAAGCATTGATATCTTGCTTCTTTTTCTACATTCTCAGAAAGTACACTCTTGTCTCCTGACCAATTTTTGTAATCAGCCTTCCAATCATTCCAGCAATCGCCATTGTTGTCAAGCTTTAGAGCACGAAATACAGCATATGTATATACCCAATCCTGTGACATAAAGTCTACATATGCAGGATCTTTTTGTCCGTCTTTAGATACAAACTTTTCAAAGGCTTCTCTTAAGTAACTCTCTTTAAAAGCTCTTACGGCTGTATAATCAACTCTTTTAGCATTTTCTCTAAATTTATCAGGTTTCTTATCCAGTAATCCTGCTTCAAAAAGTAAGTCAAGACTGATATAAAGCTCATCACCGGCACATGATGAGTATGGTTGATAAGGAGAGTTTCCGTATCCTACAGGGTTTAGAGGTAAAATTTGCCAGATCTTTACTCCATTTTCCTTCATTATATCAATCCACTGATAGGAAGCCCATCCAAGCTCTCCCACTCCTGTTGTGGAAGGGAGGGCTGAAACCGGCATTAAAATTCCTGTTTTTTTCATTAAATTCTCCTTATAAATGCCAGATATCATTATTGTATTCCGCAATAGTTCTATCTGATGAGAAGAATCCTGCTTTTGCCATATTTACAAGAGCTTTCTTTGACCAAGTCATCTCATCCTCATAGTCATTTAACATCTGCTCTTTTGTCTTTATATAATCCTTTACATCAAGGAGTGCCATAAACCAGTCTTTATTTACAATTTCCTTATAAAGTCTGCACAGATTCATCGGATCTCCTATGCGGATAAGTTCTTTGCTTATAATAAAATCTACTAACTCCTCTACCTCAGGATCGTTGTCATAGATATCGGCAGAACGATATGAAGATGTTTCATAAAGCTTTATTACATCCTCTGACTTCTTACCGAAGATATAGATATTGTCATCACCTACAAGCTCATGAATCTCTACATTGGCACCATCCTCTGTACCAAGAGTTACGGCACCATTTAGCATAAACTTCATATTTCCTGTTCCTGAAGCTTCCTTTGATGCAAGCGAAATCTGCTCGGAAATATCACAAGCAGGGATAAGCTTTTCAGCCTTTGTAACATTGTAGTTTTCCACCATAACTATCTTTAGATATGGACTTACAGCCGAATCATTCTCCACTAATTGCTGTAAACACAAAATCAAATGAATTATATCCTTTGCAATAGTATAGGCAGGTGCAGCCTTTGCTCCGAAGATCATAGTTATTGGACGCTTTGGTAAATGTCCTTTCTTAATCTCTTTATATTTGTAAATAGCATAGAGTGCATTCATCTGCTGTCTCTTATACTCATGCAAACGCTTTATCTGAATATCAAATACAGAGTTCTCATCAATATCAATATTCTGAGTATGCTTTAAATACTTCTTAAGCTCTAATTTAGCATCCTTCTTGATTTCTCTAAGCTTTTTTAATACCTTCTCATCATCTTTGTAGTCTAAAAGTTTAGAAAGATTAGCAGCATCCTCCATGTAATCTGTGCCGATAAGCTCGTTTAAATACTCTGAAAGCTCATGATTACAATGAACCAGCCATCTACGGAATGTAATGCCGTTTGTCTTATTATTAAACTTCTCAGGATATATATCATAGAAAGGCTTCAGCTCTGAGTTTTTCAAAATCTCCGTATGAAGAGCCGCAACACCATTTACGGCATATCCGAAGTGAATATCAATATGAGCCATATGTACACGGCTTTGGTTATCTATGATATACACTCTCTCATCACTAAACTCTCTTTTTATTCTTGCATCAAGCTCATAAATAATAGGCAATAACTGTGGCACTACCTTCTCCAAGTAGCTGATTGGCCACTTCTCAAGTGCTTCGGCAAGTATTGTATGATTGGTATAAGCACATGTCTTTCTTACCACATCAATAGCTGTATCCATGTTGAATCCCTTTTGCTGTGTCAAGATACGGATAAGTTCAGGAATAACCATGGTTGGGTGAGTATCATTGATCTGAACACATACATGCTCATGAAGTCTGTAGAGATCTACACCTCTTCCTTCAGCCTCTCTTATAATTAACTGTGCCGCATTGCTTACCATAAAATACTGCTGATAAATTCTAAGTAAATGACCTGCCTCATCACTGTCATCCGGATATAGGAACAGTGTTAAGTTCTTACCGATATCATGTTTATCAAAATTTATTCCGTCTCTTATAATAGACTCATCCACACTGTCAATATCAAAAAGATGCAATTTATTGCATTTACTCTGTTGATATCCCGGAATATCAATATCATACATTGTAGATCTCAAAGTAAAATCTTTGAAAGGAACTTCAAAACTCACATCAGTTCTTGTAAGCCAGCTGTTATCTGTGATCCAAGGATTTTTCTCTTCATATTGCTTTTTATCTATAAATTTTTGTAGGAACAGTCCATCATGATAGTTTAATCCTACTCCGTCACCATTTAATCCAAGTGTTGCAATAGAGTCAAGGAAGCAAGCAGCCAGACGACCAAGTCCACCATTTCCAAGTGATGGTTCCGGCTCTACCTCTTCAACGGCTGTTATATCATGACCATTCTTTGCAAGTATATCTCTTACCTCATCAAAGATTCCAAGATTGATCATATTGTTAGATAAAAGCTTTCCAATCAGGAACTCCGCTGAAATATAATATAGCTTTCTATTTCCTGCATTATGTTCCATACCTTCCATCTTCTCTTTTGTGATATTTAAGAGTGCTGTGTAAATCTCAGCATCTGAAGCTACTTCAATTTCCCTACCAAGCTTGTTCTTTAACATCTCTTCTAATGACATACTTTTATTCTCCTTTTTATTTTAAATCCTGCGGATTAAAGTTCCATTTGCTCCAAGTATCTCCCTGTCAAAATTTCGTGAAAATAGAATCTCTTTCCCCGAATTTATTTTGATTGGATTTTCTGAAGCATTTATTAGAACCTCCATACTATTTCCATATTCATCAATCTTGATATATTCCACACATCTATCATTATCATAGTTGTCCGGAAAATGGAAATGTGGACTTCTGCACATCTTTTCATTTCGCCTTAGCATTATAAGGCTTTTCATTGTAGCAATCTTTTCTACATTTTCGCTACTGCCTATCTCACTCCATGGCATACATCTCCTACAATCCGGATCATGTGCACCCTCCATTGCTATCTCTGTACCATAGTAGATACATGGACTACCGGGAAGTGTAAAAAGAATTGCAAGTTGCTGATAGAATTTATCCAAATCATTGCATCTATTCATCAACCTTTCCGTATCATGTGAATCAAGTAGATTGAATAAAACATTGTTAGACTGCTGCATATACATTGTATAACAACGATTTACCATGTACTCAAACTCATGCTTTTTCATAGTCTTATCCAGGAAAAAATCGTGGATTCCGCTAAGTAGGGGATAATTCATAACTGAATCGTACTCATCTCCTTGTAGCCACTGTGTTGCATCATGCCAAATTTCTCCAAGTAGATAAATATCAGGTTTTATAGCTTTTAGATGTTCTCTTATCTTTTTCAAGAATCTGTGTGACACTTCATTGCCAACATCAAAGCGTATACCATCTATATCAAACTCTCTAATCCAGTCTTCACAGATTTTACAAAAATATTCTGTAACCTCATTATTGTTAGTGTTTAGTTTAGGCATTCCGTCTGTGAATGCAAAAGTGTAATATCTCTTATCTCTAGTATCTCCTCTTTTTGCAATATCATCCCAGTTTTCCACCATAAACCAGTCTGCATACTTTGAAGATTTGCCATTTTTAAGCACATCAAGCCATGGCATAAACTTTCTTCCACAGTGGTTAAATACTGCATCCACCATTACATAGATACCTTTTTTATGAGCCTCTATGCAAAGTGATTTCATAGTATCAGTATCTCCAAAAGACGGATCGATCTTTGTGTAATCAGTTGTATCATACTTATGATTTGATTCAGCTTCCATTATCGGATTTAGATAAATACCTGTTATTCCAAGGTTTTGTAGATATTCAAGTTTACTTCTAATACCTTCTAAATTACCACCAAATTTCTCATAATTGGTTACACTGCCATGATCCCTCCAAGGTGTAATGTCATCTGTATTATTTTGTGGAGTACCATTGCAAAATCTGTCCGGGAAAATCTGATACCATATAGTATCATTTACCCATTTTGGAGTAATATTTATGTCAGATGGATTCATCCATGGAACAATAAAGCATTGTAGTATCCTACCCTCCATATGAAACTGTTCCTCAGTTAAAAATCCGTCTTCAAAATAATACCAGATACTGTCCTCTGTATGTAACTCAAAAAAGTACTTACATCTCTTATACATTGGAGTAAGAGTTGTAGTCCACCATATCTGATGTGATAGACGTTTTTTATAGACTATCTCATCTCTTTTGCCACTCCATTTCTCATTTCCACCTAATATTCCGGCTTCGAACGGATCACCATAGTGGATAAAGACTTGTTTTACATCATATCCTGTTTTTAAATTTATAATAAGTCTATCATCATCCAGAGGATAACTCATCTGTTCAGATGTTCTATGGTATACACCGGCAAATTCCATCATATCTCCTTTATATTACCTTTTCCCAAGTATCAGTACGCTCTGTGGCTGCACCTTTATCTGAGAATTTGCACTTATATTCTTTTGCCACAGACTACTGTCATCGGCATCGCAAAGCACTTCCCAGTTTCCTTTCAAGTACTCGCCTTCAAAAATCTTTTTTGAAGCATTATAAATGACTTTTACCTGACTCCACAAAGATGTACTGTCATTGTTTATCGTAAATCCAACTATCTGCTTTTGCTTCCACATATCAGTGATATGCTTATAGCTTCCTTTAGATTTATCACATAGTCCTGAAAGTTTTTTTCTTAGTGAAATCAGACCTTTATAGTAATCAACCAGCTCTTTATTTTTCCATGCCAATTCCCAGTCAAGTTTATTTACCTCAATAGGCATATTGTAGGTGTTATCAAGTCCACCCTTTGTTCTGCCGAATTCCTCACCTGATAAGAAAAACAATGTTCCCTGACAAGTCATATAAATTGCGGCAGCCAACTTGTTTAATCTCATTACCTCATCTTTACCGGCAGTATCACCTAGCTTATCCCAAAGCGTCTGATTGTCATGTGCCGAAACATATGAAACTATCTGCGAAGGTGCTTTCACACCTTCAAACTCTTTATTATATTTCGGGTCACACCATGCACTTACACTTGAGAGTATATCGTCTTCTTTATCCTTGCCACCGTTTACAAATCCGGCTTCCTTAGGTCTGAGAGCAGAACCCTTTATAGAATCTCTGGTGTTGTCACAAAATGCTCCTATATTTTCATCTAAAAGAGCTATATTGTCTTTGCCTGCAACCTTTTTATTATATTCTATGGCTGTATCTGTTGCAGACCAAGGCTCACCGTAGATTATCTTTTCGCCCTTACCGTATATGATATCAAGTTCCTTCCTGATATTGTTCATCAAATCGGTATCAAGAAGTCCCATCAAGTCAAAGCGAAATCCGTCAATATGATACTCCCTTGCCCAGTAAAGTACGGACTCCAGAATATATTTTGAACACATGGCTCTTTCACTTGCCACATCATTGCCGCAGGCAGAACCGTCGGATACCTTGCCGTCACTGTATGCTCTGTAAAAATACCAAGGCAGAGTTCTTTGAAACCATGAATCAAGTGAGTAAGTATGATTATATACAACATCCATAATTACGCCAAATCCGGCTTCATGGATTGACTGTATCATTTCCTTCATTTCATTGATACGAACCTCACCATGAAAGGCATCTGTAGCATATGAACCCTCCGGTATATTGTAGTTGACAGGATCATAACCCCAGTTAAACTCATCATCTTTAGTTTCGTCTACAGAACCATAGTCATACATCGGCATTATTTGAATATGTGTTACGCCAAGCTCCTTTAAATAATCAAGTCCTGTTGGATGAATACCGTCATTATTTAAAGTTGTATGTTTGCAAGTAAAAGCCTTATACTTTCCACGATACTCTAGAGGAAAACCACCGGATTTATCGTAGGAAAACTCTTTCACATTAAGCTCATATACAATTCTTTCCGCTCCTTTTTGCGGTGCCTTATCATTTTCCCAACCGGAAGGATTGGTCCTTTTAAGGTTGACAGCCATGCTTTTTTGTCCATTAATTCCACAGGCTTTTGCATAAGGGTCTGCAGTTAGAACTTCTTTACCATCTCTTGTGATCAGATAATCATAGTAAACACCATGAAGTTCTTTATCAGAGTAAAAGCTCCACACTCCCTTATCTTCTTTTTTCATATGAATATGCCTATAGGCCTTAACACCATCTCCAGCTTCATATAGGTTTAAATATATACTATCCGCTTCAGGTGACCATAGACGAAATGTAGTACCATTTTCATCGCACTCTACACCCAAATCATTTCCATCATAAATAAAATTTTCAAGAAATTTCTTTGATGAATAATATTCCTTAAGTTTATTTATATATTCCATTGCTATCCCTTAACTGCACCTGAAATACCATCTACATAGTATTTTTGCATAAATAAGAACAAGAGTGCTATAGGAATAGAAATAAGCACTGCACCTGCAGCAAAACTTGTATACCAGTTGTCAATATATTCTTTTTCAAGCATCTTCCAAAGTCCAATAGCTATTGTATACTGATCTGAATTAGCTCTACATATAACCTTTGCAAAAATAAAGTCAAGCCATGGTCCCATAAAAGCCGTCAAAACTGTATATACAATTATTGGCTTACTAAGCGGCAAAGTAACTTTATAAAAAATCTGCCATCTTGTACATCCATCTAAAAGTGCCGCCTCATCTATTGCTACCGGTATAGTATCAAAGAATCCCTTTGCGATTTGGAAACCAAGTCCTGCACCACCTGAGTAGCATAAAATAAGAGCCAATTTGATTAAATTACCCTCGGTAAGGCCCATAGACTTTAAGATAAAGTAAACAGCGATCATGGACATAAATCCCGGAAACAGTCCAAGCACCATTGCCAT
Source organism: Lachnoanaerobaculum umeaense (assembly GCF_003589745.1). GTDB lineage: Bacteria > Bacillota > Clostridia > Lachnospirales > Lachnospiraceae > Lachnoanaerobaculum > Lachnoanaerobaculum umeaense. The sequence continues at coordinate 1,486,424 of NZ_CP032364.1, forward strand.
ATTCATATATGGCTTTCTCAGTTTAAATTTGATTCTAGATAGACAGTATGAAACTGCAAGTACATAGAATGCTGACAAAACACATGAACATATAGCTATAAACAATGTATTTATAAACATCTGCGGAAAGTTCAAAATAGTTGTATCATTAAATAACTTTTTATAGTTGTCAAGTGTAAATGCCTGTGGTAAGAAGGTTGATACATATGATCCCGTTTCTGCACGAAAGCTTGTCATTATTACCCAAAATATTGGGAAAAGCCAGATAGCAGCTAAAACTGCAAGAATAATATGTACAATAGTATTGTTTATCATTTTTTTCTTTTTTGCAGACTGAAATTGTTTTGCCATGATTAGAATCCTCCCTCTTCCTTATATGATTTACTATTTCTATAGGTGAATAGTGCACCAATTGCCAAAATAACAAATGTCATAATGCCGATGACAGCACCGATATTGTAATACTGCTTATCAATTGTTAGCTTATAAAGCCATGTAACCAAAAGGTCTGTCTTACCTGCCGTTGAAGAGAGGTCTGTAACAGGATCTCCTCCTGACAAAAGATAGATTACATTAAAGTTATTGATATTACCTGTAAATGTAACTATTAAATAAGGTGTTGTAACATAGAGCATATATGGCAATGTAATCTTTGTAAAAGTCTGTATTGCATTTGCTCCGTCAACTCTTGCAGCCTCATAAAGATCCTCAGGTATATTCTGTAGCACACCTGTAAGCTGAAGCAAAGTATATGGTACACCAACCCAAACATTGATAATAATAACTGTAACTCTTGCCCATGTAGGATCAGCAAAAAATGGAAGGCTCGCATCATTTGCAATAAGTCCAAGGTTTCTAAGAAGTACATTTACTGCACCCTCAGGCTGTAGCATTGTACGCATGATAAGTAATGATACGAACATTGGTACTGCACATGAAAGCACAAAACAAAATCTCCAAAATCCCTTAGCTTTTGTTCCTTTTCTATTAATAAGTAATGATAAAATCATACCAAAAATATAGTTACTAAATGTTGCAAAAAATGCCCAAATAACTGTCCATGCAAGTACTGACCAGAATGTACTACCAAGGATACTTTTTGAATCAAACAATGTCTTGAAATTATCAAGTCCAACCCAATTAAACAACATTAGATGATTATCTATACGGCTGTAGTTTGTAAATGCCATACAGATCATAAATACCAATGGAAGTATTGTAAATATAAATACAAATGCTGTAGGCGGTGTCATAAACAGACGATATAAATTTTCATTTAAAAGTGTTTTCAAATCTTCTACAAAGTTATTTACATGCTTACCTTCTTTGCGAAGACATTCAGCTTTGTATGCGCTCTTTAATGTACCTCTCCAAATAACTATCATAAGAACGGTAATTAAAATTGCGGCTACACCGTACAGCAATATAAGTATAGACTGATCACCCTTTGTATATGTGTAAATCTGCTTTACTTCATCCCACACTTCCTGCTGCTCTACACTTCCAAGTGTGCGAAGACCTGCTATAAAGCCTATTCCATTTACTGCCATAAAGACAATATAAGCAATCTCTATGAGAAGATATATAAGTCCTTTAACAATCTGTCCGTTGACAATATTTCCAAATCCCATCAAAATCATGGAAAGTTTTGTTGATAATCCGCCTTCTTTTATTGCATTAGCGCAAGTGTATGGCGTAGGAAATTCATTAACTCTTTTTTTAAATAAACCCATTCCATTTACCCCTTAATTTATTCCATTACTGTTCATTGCGTCATTCATTGCTTCTGTCTGTTCTTTAGCATTATCATGTGTCACGCTCTTATTTCTGATTCCCTTACCCATGTTTTCAACAGGACTCCAGCAATTACTCATAGCTGGTACAAACGGCTGAAGAATTGAAGTACTATTGAAAGTATTATTCTGTGCCAAAACAAGAGCATCCGATGAAATCTTAGGATCCTTCAAAAGTTCAGTATTACATGGTATAACATTTCTCATCTCATAGTGTGCTTTCTGTGCATCCAATCCACCAAGGTATACTGCAAGTGCAACTGCCTGTTCCATATGCTCACTATGTGAGTTTACTCCAATTGCCTTGGAACCTGCATATGCAAGCATCTGCTTTTGCTCCCCGTTAATAGTATAGGTAGGTAGCGAAACAACTCCCATATTATCTCCAAGAGCTTTCTTAATAGGATTAGCCTCCCAAGAACCTGTAAACATTGCACTCACGCTGCCGTTACGAAGCCCCGCAAGTGCAGAACCGTCAGCATCAATTTTGAAATTAGGATTTGCTGCAAGGTCTATAACATAATTTGTAACATCTACAGCCTTGTCTCCTCCAAAGTCAACACCCTTTGACTCATCATTTTCATTTCCAAATAGTGTACATCCATTTCCAAGATAAAATGAAGGAAGATACCAAGAATTTACAAGCGGGAAAGATACCATTCCCTTCTTTAACATTGTATCAAGATTTTTCACATCATCATCAGAAAATACTGACTTGTCATAGAACATATACCAAGTATTTGTTGTAAATGGCACACCATAGAGTTCATTATTTACTGTAACTGAATTCAAGACCTCGTTTGAGTTGGTTGACTCGATTGCTTCTTTATACTTACCACCAAATCTTGCTATTGCTTTTGCATCTATAAGATTATTTATACGGTCATTTGCATACATAAATACATCCGCACTTGCCTCCGGATCCTGAGATACCTGATCCGCAGCTGTTGCCTCATCTGCAACCCCATAGACAAATGTGATATCCCACTCCGGGTGTTCATTCGCAAAATTTTTACACATTGTCTGAAGCCACTCACCACTGTCTTTTGACTGATCTTCTGATGGTGACCAAACCATTAGCCTGACCTTCTCGACCCCACCTAAACTCTTGCTATTACCACATCCGGTAAGTCCGGTGCACAGAGTCAAAGCCATGATTCCTGTTAGAAATCTTTTAAGACTTCTTACCATAATCTTACTACCTCCTAATAAGAATTTTCGTATTGTTTCGTTAAGTTAAATATATAACTTTTTCAATTCTTAGTCAATCAATTTTCATGTATTCTTTATGTTTTTTTTAGTCTGCATAATACATCTTTACAATTTATATAATACCCCTTATTAGATTTCACTAAAAAAAATTGGTAAAACTATATATTTGTGTTATTTGTTGATTTTTATTATTTTATTCTATATAATTAAAGAAAATATTATTTTCTTTTGTTATGAAAGGATATTACTCTATGACTACAATACAGGATATTGCTGATAAATTGGGCATTTCCAAGAGTACTGTGTCAAAAGCATTAAATGATGCACCTGATATTAGCGAAACTTTACGCAAACAAGTGCTGGAAACTGCAGTTGCACTGGATTACACTAAGCTTAGACGATATAAAAAGACTAAGAAAAGACTCTGTATTTTAATAGAGAAAGAAAATATTGAGTATGAAGAGCCACATCACTTTGCTTATGATATTGTTATGGGATTCCGTCAGTTGGCAGAGCCTGCCGGATTTTATGTTGAAATAGTACCTGTTGATGTAAAATTACAAAAAAATACACCTTATGATGTTTTTATGCTTGAGCATGACTACGTAGGTTCTTTTGTACTTGGATTTTCGCTCAATGATACATGGCTTGATGATTTTAAGAACAGCCATACTCCTGCTGTACTTTTTGACAACTATGTCACCGGAAATCCATACACTGCCTATGTAGGTATTGACAATGATGAGGGAATGGAGTTAGTGCTGAAACATCTTACAAATCTTGGACATAGAAAAATAGCTTACCTTAGCGGTTCACTTGGCTCCTATGTACTTCAGAGAAGACATGCAGCTTTTTTAAGTGCTATGCATCGTCATGGGCATAAAACCACAGCTAAAAACACCGGATGTTCTTATTGTTTATCAGAATGTATAGAAAAGCATCTTCCAAAGTTCTTAAAAGCAGGAATGACGGCTATTATATGTAGCCATGATACTATAGCAAATGCATCAATAATTCAGTGTCAACAGCTTGGTTATAAGGTGCCTGAAGACATAAGTATTATAGGGTTTGATGATTTACCTCTAGCTGAATATACATTGCCTCCTCTTACCACTATTAAACAGGATAGAGTAGAACTTGGTAAGAGTGGCTTCTATGCACTCTCAAGTTTACTGAATAATATACCAATCAGTACATTTTTACTGCATGCAAAACTTATTGAAAGAAAGTCCACTTACAATGTTTATATTGAAAAAAAAAGCAACGCTCTGTAATATTACAGTTAGTTGCTTTTTTGTGTTTATATCTTATCCCGGATACTACCTTGCAATATCTTATCAGCATTCCTCACCCTTTCCTCAGTGGGTGGCTCTATACCCTCAAGTTTATACTCAATTCCCAGATTGTCCCATTTATGTCTACCCAATGTATGATATGGCAGTACCTCTATTTTTTCTACATTTTTCACGGTGGAAATAAATTCTCTAAGTTTAATTAGATCCTCATCATAATCACTTCTCTCAGGTACTAAAACATGACGAATCCAGATCTTTTTCCCCATTTCATCCATAGTTTTTGCCATCTCCAGTATATGATCGTTTTTCATGCCTGTTATAATTTCATGTCTTTTATTATTTATCTCCTTTATATCAAGCATAATAAGATCTGTATATTTCATCAAAATTTTAAACTTTTCAAAAAACTTTGATTCTTTACTGAACGGTCCTCCGGCAGTGTCAAGACATGTGTTTACTCCATTTGATTTGCACAGTTTAAACAGTTCTGTTACAAAATCTATCTGTAATAGTGGCTCACCTCCACTGACAGTAATGCCTCCATCATCCTTCCAATATGGTCTATATCTTATTGCCTTATCAAATACTTCCTGAGCATTAAATACCTGATTTACCCTTGTAGACCATGTGTCCGGATTGTGACAGAACTGACACCTCATAGGACAGCCTTGTACAAATACAACAAATCTTACACCCGGTCCGTCTACCAGTCCAAATGTCTCAAATGAATGTATATTTCCTCTTACTTCCATAATTCCTCCGAAATCGAAAGGCTATGCAAAGTAAACTTTACATAGCCAAATATAGAATCAGTTTATATTATAGCCTCTCATGGCATGTTCTAGCGATAACATCCAGCTGCTGTTCTCTTGTAAGATCAATAAACTTAACAGCATAGCCTGAAACTCTTATTGTAAAGTTTGCATACTCTTCCTTTTCCGGATGCTCCATTGCATCTATAAGCTTTTCTGTTCCGAATACATTTACATTGAGGTGATGTGCACCCTGATCAAAGTATCCGTCCATTACTTGAGTAAGATTTTTCTTTTGCTCATCCTCACCATGTCCAAGTGCAGATGGATTAATAGTCTGAGTATTGGAAATACCGTCAAGTGCATACTCATATGGCAACTTTGTAAGTGAATTTAGTGATGCCAAGAGACCGTTTTTCTCTGCACCATAGCTTGGATTTGCTCCGGGTGCCAGTGGCTCTCCTGCCTTTCTTCCATCAGGCATACTTCCTGTCGCCTTACCATATACTACATTTGAAGTAATTGTAAGGATGGAGGTAGTAGCCTCAGAATTTCTATAAGTATGTCTCTTCTTTACCTTTGTAAGAAATGTCTTTAAAAGCCATATCGCAATATCATCAGCTCTATCATCATCATTTCCGTATCTTGGGAAATCACCTGTTGTCTCATAGTCAACCACGATTCCGTTTTCATCACGAATAGTCTTTACCTTTGCATATTTTATAGCGCAAAGTGAATCTACTACATGTGAAAATCCTGCAATACCTGTTGCAAAGGTTCTTCGTACATCCGTATCTATAAGTGCCATTTCGGCAGCTTCATAATAATACTTATCATGCATATATTGAATAAGATTTAAAGTATTTACATAAAGTCCTGCCAACCAATCCATCATCACATCATATCTCTTCATTACCTCATCATAATCAAGGTATTCAGAGGTTATTGGTCTATATGCAGGTCCAACTTGCTCTTTGGTTTTTGCATCTACACCACCATTAATAGCGTACAAAAGACATTTTGCAAGATTTGCTCTGGCTCCAAAGAATTGCATTTCCTTTCCTGTTTCTGTAGCTGAAACACAGCAACAGATAGAATAATCATCTCCCCATACCGGACGCATTACATCATCATTCTCATATTGTACTGAACTTGTTCTTATAGAAATAGCAGATGCATACTCCTTAAAAGTCTTAGGCAGTCTGCTTGAATAAAGCACTGTAAGATTAGGTTCAGGTGATGGTCCCATATTCTCAAGTGTATGTAAAAATCTGAAATCTGTCTTTGTAACCATTGATCTTCCATCCATACCAAGACCTGCTACTTCAAGTGTAGCCCAAACAGGATCTCCTGAAAAAAGCTGATTATATGAAGGTGTTCTTGCAAATTTTACCATTCTAAACTTCATTACTATATGATCTATCAGCTCCTGTGCTTCACTCTCTGTAAGTTTACCCAATTTCAAATCTCTTTCAATATAGATATCAAGGAATGTAGAGATTCTTCCTACACTCATGGCTGCACCATTTTGTGTCTTGATAGCTGCCAGATATCCAAAGTATAGCCACTGCACAGCTTCCCTTGCATCCTTTGCAGGTTTTGAAATATCAAATCCGTATGCTGCAGCCATTTCCTTCATTTGCTCAAGTGCTTCTATCTGCATTCCAAGTTCATCTCTTAGACGAATCACTTCATCAAGCATGGTGCCGTCACCACAGTTTTTTAAATCTTCTTTCTTTTTTTCTATAAGAAAATCTATTCCATATAGTGCGACCCTTCTATAATCTCCTACAATTCTTCCTCTTCCATATGTATCAGGAAGTCCTGTAATTATTTTATTATGTCTGGCTGCATGCATTTCATCTGTATACGCATCAAATACTGCCTGATTATGTGTTCTATGATATTCTGTAAATATCTTATGAAAACTCTCATTTGTCTTGTAGCCATAAGTACTTGCAGCCTGCTCAGCCAGCTTGATTCCTCCAAATGGCATGAATGCTCTCTTTAAAGGCTTATCAGTCTGAAGTCCAACCACCTTCTCCAAATCCTTCATTCCTTCGTTGATATATCCCGGACCATAAGCTGTAATAGTAGATACAACCTCGGTCTCCATATCAAGAACTCCGCCTTTAGCTCTCTCCTCTTTTTGAAGTCTTGAAAGCTCACCCCAAAGCTTGTTTGTAGCTTCTGTAGGATCTGCAAGGAAACTTTCATCACCACTGTATATTGTATAATTATTTTGTATAAAATCACGCACATCTACATCATCACGCCATTTTCTTCCTTTAAAACCATCCCAGCACATAAGTACCTCCTTTAATATCAAATAATATAGTTAGGTTTTGCTAACCTATCTATGCCCTGATAATATCACCAGTAAATTTAATATTCAAGTCTTATTTGTTAAATTTTTCCCATGTTCTTAATAAAAAACAATTCCTAGTATACTGCTAGGAATTGTTTGAATGTTTATACATTATATATGCTTTGATCAGAGATTTTCAGTCCACAAAATAAGCCTTTATTAAACCGCTTTTCTTTTTATAAATATTTTATTTACTATAATAGAAATACCTATTGTAATTATCATACTAGGTACAGTACTTCCGATTGGCGTATCCATCTTTATCAATATCCTATATATTATAAATCCTATTATCCATATGATAATATTTATTACTGAAAAATTCCATTAAGGAAACCTAATGATGCAAAATATGTACCTGTCAAAATCTCCGCTATAGAGACTGCCGCTCCAAACCAAATCAAACCATTTTCAAATATAGAGGTACGCTTATTCATTATTATTCTCCTTTGCATATTCGCCTTTTATATTAAAGGCATGTTTCATAGGTCCACTTCCCTTTCCAAGATCAAGCTAATCCTGAGATACTTAACTTTTTGATATTACTTTCCTCCATAAGTAATCCTCCTAAAATGTATTCTTAACTATAAAACTTATAGATCATATATTCAGGTCGAATTTTTGCAATAAAAAATGAGATACAAGAACCTGTATCTCCTGAAAAAAAAGTAAAAAAACATTTCCCTACGTTGGCATTATCCAAATCAGGTAATCGGTCGAAAGTCACACTTCCCTCTCAGCCTATATATAAGCTCCCAAGTCAAACATTTAATTACAAGAAGTATATCACTCTAAAATAAAATGTCAATCTAAAAAATCGGGTGGACTGATAATCAATCCTCCCGTTTTTTAATTTCTATACAAAATAATCTATAGCTACTCTAGAATTTGTATTTGGTTTTATCAGGCTATCTACAATAGCTACATGTTCTCTAGATAATGAATATCTATCAAGTGCAGCCTTATCCTTTACATCCAATATCAGAATAATATCATGTGTACTGGTTGGCAATATATTGTAGACTACATCTGCATGTTCTACTTCGCTCATCCTTTCGCACAAGTCCAAAAGACTGGTCTTTATTTCCTCACCAAGTCTTGGAATATTTATCCCCTCATTGAACTTCCACATTACGATATGTCTTAACATAAATCCTCCTTTAGTATATTAATGCCAAACCATCAAGTCAGACATTTTGTTCTTGTTTAGCTTTTGAAAAGAATTCATATACTGCACCGGCAGCCCTTTTATTCATTCCGTCTACTGACATCAGTTCTTCTAAACTTGCATTTTTGATATTGTCAATATCCTTAAAGTGCTTCATAAGAGCTTTTCTTCTTACTATACCAACTCCCTCTATATCATCCAATACAGACCTTACCTGTGTCTTTGACCTTAGACTTCTATGATACTCTATTGCAAATCTATGTGCCTCATCCTGTATTCTAGTTATAAGCAAAAATCCCTGTGAATGTGTATCTATAGGTATTTCAACATTATTGTAATATAATCCTCTGGTTCTATGATTGTCATCTTTCACCATTCCACAAACCGGAATATTTAGTCCAAATTCTTCCAAAACTTTCAGGCAGATATTTACCTGACCTCTTCCTCCATCCATAAGTATTATATCAGGCAGCTTATTAAATCTGGTATCTTTTTCATCTATACCATGATCAAATCTTCTTGTAAGAACCTCTTTCATAGAAGCATAATCATTCGGACCTATAACTGTTTTTATTTTGAATTTTCTATAATCACTCTTCTTTGGCATTCCATTCTCATATACTACCATAGAACCTACAGATTGAACACCTGAAATATTTGAAATATCATAGGCTTCCATCCTATTTAAATTGGAGAGTGAAAGCAATTCCTCTATTTCTTTCACTGCACCTGTACTTCTTGCTTCCTGCCTTTGAAGCTTTTCTCTATCTTTGGTAAGAACAATCTCTGCATTTTTCTTTGCAAGTTCTACCAACTTTTCCTTAGAGCCTTTTTTTGGCACAATAATACTTACCTTAGATCCCCTCTTGGCAGAAAGCCATTCCGATATGAGTTCACTGTCCTTAAGTTCATACTGTGACATGATTTGTCCGGGTACAAACGGTGTTCCGGCATAGAACTGCTTTATAAAGCTCTCTAAAATATCAACCTTTTCATCATCCATAGCTACCTGTATATAATGATGTTCTCTGCCTACCATTTTGCCTTCACGAATAAAGAACACCTGTACAACAGCATCTCTCTCATCTCTTGCCATTGCAATAATATCTCTATCTTTTGCATCATCAGAAGTGATTTTTTGTTTTTGAGTAATATGAAGTACAGAATTTAATAAATCTCTTTGCTTTGCTGCATCCTCAAATTTCAGTTCAGCTGAAAGTTTCTCCATTTCTTCTCTGATTTTGTTTATAATAGGGTCAAAATCTCCGCTCAAAAATCTGAGAGTTTCTGTAACATTCTTATTATAGTCCTCTTTGGAAATATAATTCTGACATGGAGCATCACATTGATGTATGAAAAAGTCAAGACATGGGCGTTCTGCACCTATATCCTTTGGCAAATTTCTGCTACAAGTTCTAAGTTTGTATACTCTATTCAATAGATTTATAGTATCTCTTACAGCATTACCGCTTGAAAAAGGTCCGAAATATCTGTTCTTATCCTTTTTTATCTGCCTTACCATCTGTAGTCTTGGATATTCCTCTTTTACAGTCAATTTTATGTAGGGATATGTCTTGTCATCCCTAAGCATGGTATTATATCTTGGTCTATGTTCCTTTATAAGATTGTTTTCAAGTACCAATGCCTCCAATTCTGAATCAGTAACAATATACTCAAATCTTTCTATCTTTGAGACCATTTGTTTTATCTTTGTGCTCTTATCCTTACTAGATTGAAAATACTGTCTAACCCTGTTTTTTAGAGAAATAGCCTTACCCACATATATAATATCATCCTTTTTGTCATGCATTATATATACTCCGGGTTGACGAGGCAGTTTTTTTAATTCATCTTCTATTACAAATGCCATCTATTACCTTAATCTTTTCCCCTCAAAATGTTGTTGCATATTCAGATACGCAATAAAATCCGCAATATCTATTTCTATATCAATTCTTTTTCTTTTTAAACCATAAATATCAAACATAGCATCCAATTGCTTTTCTGTAATAAAACTCTTATTTGCCAGAAGTATCTTTTTCTTAGTGCTAAAATCCTCCGCTTCCAAAAATTTTATAAAATAATCTTCTGCAAATTTTGTATCTTCAACCTCTGAAGAATCAATTACATCTTTTTTCAATTCTTCATCCTCTGATTTATCCAAAGCCTCCGTTTTCTCTACCTGCTCTGATATGTCTATTTTCTCAAAGCGATACCTTTGACCTACATCAGGGTATTTCTCCTTGTCCACTTCACTCAAAAACATATCCAGAGGTCTGGCATATACTCCAAAATCTCCATATAAAGCTTGATATATTACTAACTTTTCTTTGGTTTCAGAATGTGTAGCTATATTAACTATCTGATAAATTTTATTTTTAAAATGCTTATAAAACTCTCCCGGTTTTGGATTATCTCTCATATTTATGCCTCCTTGAACATATCTTCTAACAATTTCCATACATCCTCTATCAATGCATCTATACTTTCTGCCGCATATACTATCTCATCCGGATCATGTATATAAAATATTATTTGTCCTTCCTGTCCTTCCTTATCCGGATCGAAGTCCAACATCAAATAACAGCAATCACAGTATGAGGCAAAAGGAAACCAAGCTTTATGAAACAGATAGGGCTTTATCCTGTTATCCCTCATATTTTTGATATCTTCACTTGTAAAAAAGTCCGGATAATCTGCCAGCAATGCATCTCTATCTTGAAAAAATCCTTTTATTCTCTTCATTTCATCCAAACTTAATAAAGAAAATGATACATTCCTTTTATCAATACTACATTGTAAGATGGAAAAATATCCACTGCCATTTTTATATTTATAAAGTTCTTTAAAATCTTTTGGCAATTTAATATCAAATGTATTTTCAAAATTCAAGAAATCTTCTTCAACAGCACCCTTGATATCCTCATATTCTTTAAAATATCCTTCTTCTATAGGATCATCCATATCCAATTCTTCAAAATTTTCACAGATATATTTTTCTATATCTTTTATTTTTTCCTGTATGGTTTTCTCCATTACCAATCACCCGCTTTAATCTGTTTATAACCACTTACTTCAAAAATCTCGGCTATTATTATATCACATATCAGTATTTTAAACTATTAAAATACATTCAAAAAAAGGACCTCCATTATTTGGAAGTCCCATTATACTATCCTTTTAAACCGTCAATGGCCTGTATTCTCTTCTTATCTCCTATATCTTCAAATCTTATAATAATCTGCTCTAAAGTACCTGCAAATGTAGCATAGATATTGTTGTCCTCCCAATGATAATCTGTACCATTCCAGGAAAGGAAACCTTCTACCAAAATTTTATGGTCAAGTTCATATAGACTTATAGCATTCATTACCGTACTGATAAATCCGCTTGGATCTACCGGTGCAAAGAATTTTTCAGGTAAATCATATAATGCAACAAATGCCACACCTTTTGAGTGCTTACATGGATAATATCCGTAATTTTTATCACTTATTCCACATGCAATCATTGAAAGCATATATCCTGTTACCTTCTCTGTCAAAGGTATATTAGGATATATTAAAGCATCCAAACCACACTTTTCTCCGAAATCCTTTGCCTCATTTGCTAGCTCCAATAAGCTTTCATAAAAACCGTTTATATTTTCCCAACCCCAAAGCCAGTCATTTGATTCAAAAGATTCACTTCCGATAAACTGTATCGGATATGTGCTTTTTCCAATCTTAATTTTCTTTGTAGCAAAGTCTACATTCCAACTCTGTCCCTTTGCTACATACATTTCAATCGCATTTTGTACACGAAGCATTCCTCCAAACACTGCTGAAATTACCTCTGTCCAATCAGTGCGATCCATCACATACTCTGTTTTTAATATATTTACCCTATCTGCCATAATACTTCTTTCCTAATTTTTTTAATGTTATTCAACCAAATATATCTGTAGAATGCAAGCATTATTTTAATACTCTATATTCATTCATAACCTTACCATCTTCAAAGATAATAGGCTTTGCAGTAATGCCGTCAGTCTCATTGTCATAATATCCCATAAGGTAATCATTTACATCCTGTAAATTATCAAATTCCTCTACCTGGTATGGAAGTTCAAATGCCAACTTTTCAATAAACAAATATTTATCTCCATCCTGTACTAAAATGCCTGTATGACCTATAAATTCCTGAACCGGATTCATACCATCATCCATAGTCATAAACACTGAAATCATATGCATCTTATCATTATTAAATGAAATCTGCTTATCATCCAGTGATTTTACTATTTCATCAGACAAAACATTGGTGTCATGAGTATTTGTCACATCAATGTAGGAATACAAAGTATCAAACTTTGCTTTGTCCTCACCATCAAAAATCTTCTTTGATTCTATTGAGGCAAAATCACTAAATAACATTGTGGTATCTCCCGGAGTCGGATTTCCAACTGTGATAAAATCTCCCATCAAAGAATATGATGTTATCCTACAGTTTCTACCCACATATCCTCCATTGTCAAGCCATGCATCTACAAGCTTATCCTGATCGTATGTAGGAAATGCTGCCTCTATGCTCATCACACTCTGTGCAAGATTTTCACTTCCAACTGCATTATTATACTCATCCACCGCTTCAAAAAAGCTCTTTATCTTCTCCTCACTCAAGCCTGCATTTTTTAATGCATTTGAAACCCTATCTCTTGTCTCAGTATCTACAAGATTTGAATATTTTAGATGAATATTTGCCTTACTTAAGACGACTTTTGTTTCTTCAACTGTATTACCCATATCAGAACTTTCTTCATCCATATTTTTAGTGCTTTCCATTACAACTGTAGTGTCTTCTTTTTTATTTCCACATGCTGCTAAAACAATAGCAGCTCCCATCACAGTCATCAATATTTGCTTTTTCATATATTAAAACCTACTTTCTTTTTTAGTCGCTTAAGTATAGCACTTTAGTTCTATTTATAATATATAAGTTTATAAATATATTCTTTAAAAATTAGCTAATTATTTATTATCGATTATATAATGAAAGCACTTTAATACACTTTCAAAAAGTGTTATAATAATTCTTTGATTTTGTATAATAGTTCATTTAATGAAGAAAGGCATATTATGAAGATCGGTTTTGATAATCAAATGTATTTGAAAACACAGTCAGAGCATATTAGAGAAAGGATTGCAAGCTTTGGTGATAAGCTTTACCTTGAGTTTGGTGGAAAGCTCTTTGACGACTACCACGCATCCAGAGTGCTTCCCGGCTTTGAACCTGATTCAAAGCTTAGGATGCTTCTTCAGCTGAAAGATCAAGCTGAAATCATCATATCTATCTCTGCTGTTGATATAGAAAAAAATAAGATTCGTGAAGATCATGGTATCACATATGATGCAGATGTGCTTAGACTTATAGATGCATTTCGTGCAAAAGGACTTTATGTAGGAAGTGTATGCATTACCCAGTATTCCGGTCAAAAGAGTGCCGATAGCTTCAAAGAAAGACTTGAAAACCTTGGTATAAAAGTATATAGATTATATCTGATTGACGGATATCCAAGTAATGTTGCTCATATAGTAAGCGAAAAAGGATATGGAAAAAATGACTATATAATAACTTCCAGACCTTTGGTAATAGTTACCGCTCCGGGTCCCGGTTCAGGTAAAATGGCCACCTGCCTTTCTCAGCTCTATCATGAAAATAAAAGAGGTATCAAAGCAGGATATGCAAAATTTGAAACCTTCCCTATTTGGAATCTACCACTGAAACATCCTGTAAATCTTGCTTATGAGGCTGCAACAGCAGATCTTAATGATGTGAATATGATTGATCCTTTTCACTTGGAGGCATATGGTAAAACTACTGTAAATTATAATCGAGATATCGAAGTATATCCTGTACTTACAGCTATATTTGAGGGAATATTTGGAGAGTGTCCATATAAATCTCCTACAGATATGGGAGTAAATATGGCAGGTAATTGTATTGTTGATGATGAGATATGCAGGGAAGCCAGTAAACAGGAAATAATCAGAAGATATTACAATTCTCTATGTAGATTTGTCAGGGGTGAATGTAAGGCAGATGAGATTTATAAGCTTGAACTTATAATGCAACAAGCAAAAACTTCTACCAATGATAGAAAAGCTGTTTCTGCAGCACTTTTAAAAGCTGAGACAACTAATCTTCCTGCAGCGGCTATAGAACTTGATAATGGAGAGCTCATAACCGGCCGAACATCAGAGCTTCTTGGTGCCAGTGCCGCACTTATATTAAATGCACTAAAAGCACTAAGTGGTGTGGATGATGAAATCAGACTTATCTCACCTACAGTTATTGCACCTGTTCAAGAATTGAAGACTACATATCTTGGCGGTACAAATCCCAGACTTCACACAGATGAAGCACTTATTGCCTTATCTATATCAGCTGCTACAGATGAAAATGCAAGAAAAGCTTTGAATGCACTTCCAAAACTTAAGGGACTTCAGATGCACTCCAGCGTTATGCTTTCTGAAATTGATGTAAAAACCTTAAATAAACTTGGAATCGGGCTTACCACAGAAGCCAGATATGCAAATAAGAAAATATAAAAATTACCACCCATTTTAAATGGGTGGCATTTTTTTAGAGATCTAAATCTTCAAAATCTTCTGAATCTTCTTTTTTTTCTTCTTTAGAATCCTCGGTGGATTCTTCCTCTCCATCTGATAGATCTACTTCATCAAAATCATCTGAGTCAGCTGCTTCTTTCTTAGTATCTTCCTTCTTCTGATTAAGAGGCATATATTCCAGAGGTGTTTCATCATTCAAATCTTCCTCCGGTATCAAATCTACTTTAGAAGTGATATTACTCTTATTTTTCTTTTTAACCGGCTTTTGAACTACCTTTTCAGCTTTTTTCTTATTTGAATTTCTTGATATAAGCAATATACATATAAATACTGCCAATATAATAGCCAAAGCAATTATATTTCTAAGCCATTCATTAATTACAGCATATTTCTTTTCCAGAGCACTGTATTCTTCACTTGACACTCCTACATCAGCATTAGGATCTACAAAGTATCTTTGTATAGTTCCTTCTTCCACATCGTATCTGTAGAAGTCTTTTCTACCATTTGAATTCATAGCATATACAACACAATATCTCTTGTCATTGTCACTGCCCCAAATCCATCCTTTGATCTTTTTTCCATTTATAACTATTATACTGTCAACAAATCCATTAGGCTTCTTTACACTCTTATCAAGTGGCATTATAGTAATACTTTTAGGATTTGTAGTTATTTGAGTATAAACAGACCATTTATCTGCATCATCATCATAAATATAAAAATCCCCTGATCCATCATTACCTACCAAGTACAAAATATATACATCCTGATTCTTCATCTTTCCGGCTTTGACTTCTCTATTTTTATATGTAAATGTAGCCTCCTCAAATCCTTCCGGTAATATATTCTTATCAAATGAATCCGATACCTGATAATCTATTCCACCAAGAGTCAAACCGTTATCAGTTGAAACAAGGTCCAAAACTTCTTCTGATACGCTACTTTCACTCTCCTCGGCTTTTGTTTCCTTGGCAGTAGTTTCTTCTGATTCTGCTGCCTTTTTCATTTCACTTTTATTTACATTTATTATGTAACTTTCTACATTTGAGCCATCAGGTGATGTTACCTTAACCGCTATAGCATTAACTCCTACTAAAAGATTGTCATTTCCTGTAATAACAACCTTTGCCCCATCCTGTCTTGCTTTAGCATTAACTGCAATATTGGAGATATTACCTGCAACATTCATATCATAATTCTTCACACCTGTGCTAAATTCAGGACTCAAACTACCGGGGCTGACTTTCAGAGATGCCAATGTAGCATCTTTTTTATCTACGGCGACAGTGGTTGCAACTTCCTTACTCTTTTCTACAGTTGCTTCAGTAGCCTCAGTTGGATCCGTATCTTTTATCTTTATTCTTCCACTTCCTTGAGATTGCATAGTAGCCATCTTTGAGTTACCATCATATACTTCCCAAGTGCTTACGACTACAGTAGCATCTCCGGTAGCCTTTGCCTTAAATTTAAGTGAATAGTTTTGATTGTTAGTGTTACTTCCTGCATTTGAAACAACTTTTACACTTCCTGCACCACCCTGTGCATTTGTTCCACTGACAAACTCCAGCTTGCTGTCATCATAGCTGAGCATTATCGTTGCACTGTCAATATTTCCATCTGTTGATGAAAGTGTCATTATCAAATTTACTTCATCCCCCACTGTTGCATTTACATCTGCAAAGCTTATGCTGATACCCATAGCGAAAGCATTAAATGCTAATACCACCATGAATATCAGTGTAAGCAAAAAAGAAGGTATGATTATTTTTACATTATGCTTTTTAAAATATTTCATCTCAATCCTCTGACATCAATTCTACATAAAATCATATAGATCAGTATCTAATTTCCTCTCTTAATATTTATCCTATAGTTACCTTTAGATCCGTTTTGAGCTGTAACAATTATGTCGATTGTGGAATCTGAATCTTTTAATTCAATATCTCCACTTCCTGCTACACTTGCGTTAGCATCCAAAGCATTTGCTTTAATATTTATCTTCGATACATTTGCAGGTAATTCCAATGTATATGAATAATTATCTCTACTAAAACTTGGTGTTATATTATATCCGCTAATGCTAAGTGATGATAATCTATTATTTGGACTGCCATCTCCACTAGGCATTGCCTCAGGTACTGAGGGCATATCCCTATAAACCGGTATATAAAATGTAAATACGCCTTTTTTATCCTCCTCAGAATACGCCCTTGAGAGCATAGAACCTTCATTCTTTGCTGCTTCAATATTAGTCATATACTGATGTTTGTATCTATTTTCACCAAGTACATTAAACTTTTTCAAATAAAATGAATTTTGGTTAGCCTTTGCATAATTACTTCCATAATACATAGCACCACCTATTATAGCCTTGGCCTTTGTATTCCATGGTCGAAGATAAGTGTTTCCACTTCCTGCCCATGCAAGACCTCTGCTTATTGCAGATTGGT
Source organism: Lachnoanaerobaculum umeaense (assembly GCF_003589745.1). Classification (GTDB taxonomy): domain Bacteria; phylum Bacillota; class Clostridia; order Lachnospirales; family Lachnospiraceae; genus Lachnoanaerobaculum; species Lachnoanaerobaculum umeaense. The sequence goes on from NZ_CP032364.1 coordinate 1,504,076, forward strand.
TTCCTGACTGATAAGCCTCAATATTAAAGAAGTTATAAACACCATTTTTACCACTTATAAGATCTGATGTTCCCTTAACTCCCTGCTCTTGAATAAGCATTGCAACAAGTACATATGGATTTACTCCGGAACTTTTTGCTGCATCCATTATAATATCCACATAGGTAGTACCATTTGAAAGTGCTCTGAAGTCCTCTGTAGAATCGGTAGTTTGAACACTATCTGAAGAACTTATACTTTCTTTTATAGTATCATTATTTACAACTCCCGGGCCATGCTCTGTATCATTAAATTCTGTTGTAGACTCAGACTGTGGACCTACTTTAGAATCCAAATTTACTGCCTCACTTGAAACCACTGTACTTGTTTCAGTAATTTCAGGTTTTTCCAATGTTGGTGCAGCCAGTTCTACCTTTTCATTCGGATCTGCTATTGGTCCATCTACCTTCACATATACATCATCTGTACCGGTACTGTTTTTTGAATTATCAGGTGAAGCTGCACTTGAAACACTTACTGTTTTGGCCTGTGTAGTACTTGGAGCAGTCTGTGTAGTTTTAAAACTTGATTTGCTCTCCATAAAAGTGCCTTTGAGCATTTTTTCTACACCCTCTGCAGTCTGCTCATTTGAAGTATAACCATGATTCATAAATTGGAATATATTTGTTGAATCCAGAAAATTCCTGGGGTCCATATAATACCTTACGATACTCTCACTGGCTGCTACCCACTCATTTGAATCAAATCCCGGCCAAGTTCCGCTATTCCAGTCATATGCCCCTTTTGCAGTAGACTTCCATGAAGACTTTGAAGATTTACTTACCAGATTTACACCTACCACCGATTCGTTTTTTATAACCTCATCCCAAGGAATATCTACATCCTGAACTACAAACTTCCAGTTTGGATATTCTGCATGTAATGCTCTAAGTCTGACCTTATATCCCTCCGGAAATCCGGCTATATCTGACTCAAATTTCTTATCCGTAGTATATGTTGCAATAGTTTCAGTCTTTATATAGTTCTTTGCTACATAACCTTCTTTATCACCTGAACCATCATTGAATGCTATCTTATACCAATACATACCGTCACTGTTCAACTCATCAAGCACAGTAACACTTGTATCCCTCGGCAATGTAGCTATAGTATTATTTCCTGTTCCTGCACCCGACCTCACATTCAAGCTACTTACATCTACCGTACCCTTTTTACTTGTAAATGCATTGATATCTTTTATAAAAATATTTCTTCCAATACCGGTAACAAGTATTGTACTCATCGTAGTTAATAGAATAAATTTATTTAATAATGTCTTCTTCATCAAACCTTCCTATATCTTTAACCGTCATTTTAGATTATCGGGTCCAAATCCAAATGGTAGTAGTTCTTCTAATTTCATAGTTTTTACTTTTGCACCATCATACATTATGATTTCAAATTCTTTGGAATTACAAAATTCCTGCATCACCTGTCTGCAAACTCCACAAGGAGTACATAATGCATCTATATCTGCTTCTTCAAAGCCGCCAACAACCGCTATCTTACAAAAGTCATATATTCCTTCTGACACTGCTTTAAAAAAAGCAGTTCTCTCTGCACAATTACATGGTGTATATGCAGCATTTTCTATATTGCATCCATGTATAACTTTACCTGACTTCGTCATAAGTGCAGCACCTACTTTATATTTTGAATATGGAACATATGCCATTTTTCTGGCTTTTTTGGCCTCTTCCAGTAACTCTAAATCAGTCATAACTCTCCTAAAATTGTACTAATCCGTCTATAGGTCCTGTAAGTAAAACCTCATTGGCATATATTACAGGTCCCTTTGCACGATATTGTGGGCTCATCTCATATTTGATTTTGCCCTTTACCTTGACCCAATCCTTATTTTTAAAATTCTTTGCTCCCTTATAGTGACATACAAATCCAAGGAATTGAATATCAGCCTCACAGCAAGTCATCGCTCTTCTTCCCGGAATAAGAATATCATCACCTATGCCATTAGGTCTGACAACTTGAGCAGTAAACTCCACATCTTTTCCGTCATACTTTTCTGATCTGTCCATGGCATCTACATAGAAGATACCATAGTCTTCAGGCTTTATAATAAGTTTTGTATCCTCCAAGTTATATGGAAGATTTATACTGAAATCTCCTGTTATCTCACCCTCTTCGCCCTCAAATACAATCTCGGCATTCGGTGCCATAGCTTTTATTTGAAGATGATATGTACTCAAAATATCCTCATCAATATTATCTGCTCTATTGCATATAACAAGTTCTGAGTCTTTGAGCATCTTACCCATATATGCCTTCAAATCTTTATTTTTTATATAAAGATCAAGTGTGGAAGTATCATATATAGTGATCATTTGATTTATGAACCAACTCTCAGGTATTAAAATTTTGTCCTGCTCCCATAAACCGTTCCACTCTATAAGTACTCTTTCAGGATTCACTTCTTTAGTGAATTCTTCCATCTTTTCTTTTGTGAAGTCTGATATATCATCTATATATTTTACAGTTGTGTGAGTAGCATCTAATAATGCCTTATCATACTCTTCCTCACCCTCTTCACATACTATCAGCAGAGTATTTCCATCAGTCTGAAAATACTCCTGCTGCATTGTAAACTTCATAAACTGTGTTTTTCCGGCTTCTAAAAAACCGTTTATGACAAAAATCGGTAACTTTTCCATAACTTCTCCATTAAATATGCTTACGCCTTAAAACACTTCTCTATTTCATCCATCCTAAGTCCTGCTCCAATCACACATACCTTACCGGTATATTCAGCATCACCTCTTCGGATATCACTCTCACCTGGAACAAGGTCAAAATAGAACCAGTCATCACTATTTACATCCTTTAGCATACCTTTTGCTCTAAGTACAACACCATACTTTTCCTCATTAGCAAAGCCGTCCAAAATACCTCTAAGTTTTTCTTCACTTATTGCAGGTACCTGCTCCATACCCCAACTATCAAATACATCATCAGCATGATGGTGGTCGTGGTGATCATGTCCACATCCGCAGTGATCATGATGATGGTCGTGGTTCTCGTGACTATGGTGATGTTCGTGGTCATGATGGCATCCACAATGCTCATGCACTTCATCATGTTCGTGATTATGTTCATGTTCTTCGTGATCATGGTGATGTTCGTGGCCATGTTCTTCGTCATGTTTGTGCTCATGTTCATGTTCTTTGTGACCTTTGTGATGTTCGTGGTCATGATGGCATCCACAATGTTCATGTTCTCCATCATGTTCATGATGATGTTCATGCTCCTTTGCCAATTCCTCAAGCATCTCACTCTTTAAATCTATAGGATTTGATAAAAGCTCCTCAATCTTCTCATTACTTAACTTATCCAAAGGTGTTGTCACAATAGTTGCCTTAGGATTTACTTTTTTGATAAGCTCTAGTGCTTCTTCTATCTTAGCGTTGTCTGCCAAATCTGTTCTTGAAAGTATTATAGTATTAGCAAACTGAATCTGATTATTAAAGAACTCTCCAAAATTCTTCATATACATCTTGCACTTTTTTACATCTACAACTGTTACAGCAGAATTTGACTCTACAGGAAGATCCTTTTCCACATCAGATACTGCTTTTAACACATCGGAGAGCTTTCCTACACCACTTGGCTCTATAATAACTCTATTCGGTTCATATGTTGATAAAAGTTCTCTCAGAGATGCTTCAAAATCTCCTGCCAAAGAACAGCATATACAACCTGAATTCATCTCTCTTATTTCAATACCCGAATTCTTTAAAAATCCTCCATCAATACCTATCTCACCAAACTCATTTTCTATTATTATTGTCTTTCCTTTATCTTTATTGCTTTCTACAAGTCTTTTTATAAATGTAGTCTTTCCCGCACCTAAAAATCCTGAAACCACATCAATCTTTGTATTTGCCATATTTCTCCATTCTATAATCTCTAAAAAGCAAGCCTGATTTACAATCAAGCTTGCAATCCATTTTGCTATTTTAACTTACAAACTCCCTAAATACAACCTATTTGCGTATATATGGTTTTACCCTAACTATTACAAGTGATGCTGCTATACCTATAAGCATTCCGCTCACCACTCCTGCAATCATCAACACAGGTAAATATGTAAAGACCCCATTTGTTCTTACTACAAAGGCTGCACATATTATTTGCCCTACATTATGCATTATTCCACCAATAATGCTTATACCTACCATTGAAAATCCCTTGATCTGCTTTGCCAATATCATACAAAGTAAGCTTAGTGTTGCACCTGAAATCGAATAAAACATCATTGAGATATTTCCAAATGTCATTGCTATAAGTACAATTCTAAGCAATGATACTACTATGCCCATTTTTATATCAAATAAATATAATGCAATAATTACTATCAAATTTGCAAGTCCAAGCTTCATACCGGGAATTCCAAGATTTATCGGTATCAAAGCTTCAACATACCCCAGTACCATTGCAAGTGCTGTCAACATTCCGATAATGGCTATTTCCTTTGAAAATGACCTCATCAGTTTGCTACAACGTAAGCTATCTTGATATTCACCTCAAGTACTGTCAGCCCTGTCATATTCTCTATAGCAGTCTTTACTCTATCCTGTACCTTTTCACTCACCTCAGGTATATTGTAGTTGTAGCTGACATTTATAGACAAATCTACACAAACCTTACCCTCATTTACCTCTACCTTTACACCCCTCATGCTCTTTGCAATCTTGCTTCCTGAAATCTTTCCAACAATATCCTTTGTTGAGTTTCCTGCCATAGAGTCAACACCCTCTACCTCAGTTGCGGCAATACCTGCAATAACCGCCACCACTTCATCAGCAATCTTTACTTCTCCAAGACTTCCTGTTTCCCTTGTCTCTACTTCAAAATTATCTTTTATATTCTTTGTATCAGCCATAAAAGCCTCCTTATATTCTATGATTATTGATTATATCAAATATTGTATAAAATTAAAAGAGAATAGATATTAAGTCTGTATTATACTCTTTTAATTCAATACAGGAGTGTTAGCCTTTAAATGCATAACACTCCTATATTCTTAATCTCTATTATGATTTTCCTGTTTTATGGTTAGATACTACATCAAATACTACCGCTCCCAGAAGTACTGCTCCTTTTACAATATATTGGAACTGATCCGGAAGCCCAAGTATTGACATGCCTTGATTAATTACACCCAAAAGTATAGCACCTATCATTATCCCTTGTACTGTTCCTGAACCTCCATAAGCTGATGCTCCACCTATAAAGCAAGATGCAATAGCGTCCATCTCATATGAGTTACCCATATTTCCATCAACCGAACCTATGCGAGCTCCAACCAAAAGTCCTGAAAGTCCCGCCAAAAGGCTCATCAAAAAATACGCCCAGAAATAAACTTTTCTAGGATCTATTCCTGAAAGTCTGGTGGCTTTTTCGTTACCACCTACAGCATAGAAATATCTTCCAAATACTGTTGAACTCGTGATAAATGCAAATATTGCCACTACTATAAGTATCCATATGAGCATAATAGGAATACCCTTATAGCTCATAAGCTTATATGCATAGAATAATATTACCAAGTCAAAAATACATACTCTAAGTGCTGTCATTCCTAGACTTGCACTTTCATAGCCTTTTTTAATCTTGTTGTGTTCAGCAATAAATGTATAAGCTGTAATTGCTATAGCAACTACTATACCTACAACCATTGATGAGATTACTCTTTGATTTACATCTAATCCCGGTATTTGAATATATGATGTAAATAGGCTCAAAAACTTCTTATCCATTATTGCTATGGTTTTTGAATCAAGAATTACTCTTGCTAAACCTCTAAAGAGGAACATGCCTGCCAGTGTACATATAAATGGAGGTATATGTACATATCCAATAAGCCAGCCTTGCCATATACCTATAATACAGGCAACTCCAAGTGATGCCAATATTGCAATAATTGGATTAGTTCCAACACTTAACAATTTTGCTGAAAGTGCAGCAGACAGGCATAATGTAGATCCTACAGACAAATCTACATTACCACCTGTAAGTATACAAAGAAGCATACCACAAGCCATCATCAGCACATAAGCATTTTGCAGTAATAGATTTGATATATTCTGTGCCAGAAGAAGTCTACCACCTGTTAGATATGTAAAGAATACGAAAACAACAAGCAGTGCAAGTACCATTGTGTATTTTTTTACAAATTTATTTGCATTCACTTTTCACCTCCTAATTAACAGCAGCACAATCAGATTTTAGAATTGTACTCATTATCTTTTCTTGTGTGGCTTCTTCGGCACTAAACTCTCCGGTTATTTTCCCTTCATTCATAACATAAATTCTATCGCACATACCTAAAAGTTCTGTAAGATCAGACGAAATCATTACAACTGACTTTCCCTGTTTTACCATATCATTGACAATCAGATATATTTCATATTTTGCACCTACATCAATACCTCTGGTAGGTTCATCAAGGAATAATACCTGCGGCTCTGCAAACATCCACTTGGACAGCAGTACTTTTTGCTGATTTCCACCTGAAAGATTTCCTACTTTTTGCTGAACGGACGGTGTTTTGGTCTTCATTGCCTTGACATAATCTTTTGCCACCCTATTTTCTTTTGAAACATCTACAACACCCCTTTTATCAGCTATCTTTTCCATTCTAGCTAATGTTGTATTCTTTGCTATTGTTTCTGAAAGTATCAATCCATCAGTTTTTCTATCTTCTGTAACATATGCTAATCCATTCAAAATAGCATCACGAGAGCTATTCAAAACGACCTCTTTATTTGCAATAAATTCTCTGCCCATAATACGGCTGCCATAGCTCTTTCCAAAAAGTGACTTTGCAAGCTCTGTTCTTCCGGCTCCCTGCAAGCCTGAAAATCCTACTACTTCGCCCTTTCTAACATTAAAGCTTACATTATCAACAACACATTTCTCTGTATATATAGGATGATATACAGTCCAATCCCTTGCCTCAAACATAATCTCATCGCTTATTTCATGTTCCCTCATAGGATATCTGTCTTCAAGCTCACGACCTACCATGCCTTTAATTATTCTTTCTTCATTTATACAATGATCTGAATTATCCATAGTTTCTATAGTAGATCCGTCTCTTATTACAGTTATTTCATCAGCAACATATGCTACTTCCTGCAATTTATGTGTAATGATAATAGATGTTATACCCTTTTCTTTTTTGAATCTTATGAGCATATCCAAAAGCATTCTTGAATCTTCATCATTAAGTGATGATGTAGGTTCATCTAAGATAAGAAGCTTAACATTCTTGGATATAGCCTTTGCAATCTCTACAAGCTGTTGTTTTCCGGTTCCTATATCCTTTATTAAAGACTGTGTGCTTTCATTTAAGCCTACTGTTTTCATGGCTGCATCTGCTTGATGAAATGTCTCATTCCAATTTATAATACCAAACTTATTCTTTCTTTCATTACCAAGAAACATATTTTCGGCAATAGTAAGTTCAGGTATAAGAGCTAACTCCTGATGTATTATTACTATTCCAAGTTTCTCACTGTCATGTATATTTTGAAACTTGCACTCCTCATTATTATAAAGAATTTGTCCTGTGTACTCACTATGTGCGATAGTTCCGGAGAGAATATTCATCAAAGTTGATTTTCCGGCCCCATTCTCTCCTACCAATGCATGTATACTGGCTCTTTCAATCTTGAGGTTTACATTATCTAAAGCTTTTACTCCAGGGTATTCCTTTGTAATATTCTTCATTTCTAAAATATAATCTTTCAATATATCCGCCCTTCTGCCTAATATGGCAATATTTTAATATTATATATTTGTACAATAAATTCTACTAAGAATCCCTAGAGTAAAAAGAAATTACTGCACCGGATGTGGATAACCGTCACTTCCCATTGTATAATAACCGGTATCAACCAATTCTTTCTGAATATTATCCTTTGTAACTGTTACAGGAACCAATAGATATGAAGGTATTACAGCAGATCCATTGTCATATGAAGATGTATCATATGTACAATCAAAACTCCATCCTGCTTTTTCTATAAGTGATGCATCAGGCTTTTCATTATTTAATATAGCTGCACCAAGATCAAGTGTAGCAATAGCCTCATTTGCAACCGCCTTATATACTGTCATTGTCTGCTTTCCGTCAATGATATTTGCAAGATTTGCCTCATCTCCATCCTGTCCTGTGATAACGACTTCGTTTGTACCTGCATAGTCTGACTGTATAGCCTGAGTAACACCAAGAGCTGTAGAGTCATTTGAACATAAAGCAGCATCAAGTTGTGTACCATCTGAATAGTATGATCCAAGAATGTTTTGGAATCTTGATAAAGCCTTTGCAGTATCCCACTGTGCTGTACCAACCTGCTCAAATGTAGTCTGACCTGAAGGTACTACTACTGTTCCACTTTCAATGTATGGCTTTATAACATCCATAGCACCATTAAAGAAGAATGTTGCATTGTTATCTGCTGGATCACCACCTGTAAACTCTATATTGAATTTCTTATCACCTGCATTTGCAAGATCAAGCTTTTCTGCTACAAATTCTCCCTGAAGCTTTCCTACAGTGTAATTATCAAATGACACATAATAAGATATTGCATCAGTATTCATGATAAGTCTATCATATGCAATAACCGGAATATTCTGGCTCTTTGCCTCTGCCAAAACCTGTGCTAAAGACTCACCATCTATTGCAGCTACTACCAAAAGATTTACCTTATCTGCGATAAGTCCCTCAATATCCTTTACCTGCTGATCTATCTTATTGTCAGAGTAAGTAAGAGATACTTCATATCCTGCCTTAGTAAATTCCTTCTCAAGGTAAGAACCGTCACGATTCCATCTCTCAAGTGACTTTGTAGGCATTGAAATACCGATTTTGCTTCCCTTTGCCTCTGTAGGTGCAGTATCACCCTCAGCCTTAGAGCTGTCTGCCTGTGACTCAGCACTTGTTGTTGTCGTTGTGCTTCCATCTGTACAAGCTACTAATGACAATGCCAACATGCCTGCTGTTAAAAACGCACATAATTTTTTAAGTTTCATAATTCCCTCCTATTTTCATGTTTTTACAAAACATTATTTTTATAACTGACAAAAAACTTACTTTCGCATCTTGGGAAAACTTTTATATATGTAAAACTTGTTTTCCCAAAAGCTTTTATTTTATGTTTTAACTAAACAATATATTATTCACTATAGACTCAAGATATTCCTGTCTTCCGGATTCAGGTTGCTCAGGCTTTTTCATCTTAGCAGCATACTCTGCACATTCTTCTAAAGTCACTGATCTATTCCTTATCTTCTCACCTATGCCTGTACTATAGCTTGAATATCTTTCCTTAACAAACTCATCTATTCTACCATCTTCAATGATTTGTGCAGCCTTAATAAGACCAAGTGCAAACGTATCCATACCTGCTATGAAACCATAGAACATATCTTCAGCCGTATTACTTGGTCTACGATTCTTTGAGTCAAAGTTTAATCCACCACTTAGACCTCCGGCCTTTAGTATTTCATACATTGCAAAAGTGGTATCATAAATATTTGTAGGGAACTGATCTGTATCCCATCCAAGTAAAGTATCACCTTGGTTTGCATCTACAGAACCTAACATACCGTTTACTGCAGATACTCTAAGCTCATGTTGGAATGTATGTCCTGCCAATGTAGCGTGATTTGCTTCTATATTTAATTTAAAATCTTTATCAAGTCCATATTTTCTCAAAAATCCAATTGCAGTTGCAGCATCAAAATCATACTGATGTTTCATTGGCTCCTTCGGCTTTGGCTCTATATAGAAATCTCCTCTAAATCCAATGCTTCGTCCATAATCTCTGCATATTGTAAATAATGTAGCAATATTTTCTTCCTCAAGCTTCATATCTGTATTTAGAAGTGTCTCATATCCTTCACGACCACCCCAGAACACAAATCCCTTTGCACCAAGCTTTACAGCATTTTCAATGCCTTTCTTAGCCTGTGCCGCTGCAAAACAAAACACATCCGCACTGTTTGAGCTACCGGCTCCATTCATAAATCTTGGATTTCCAAACATATTGCAGGTTGTCCAAAGGCACTTGATATCAGTATCCTTTGTCTTTTCCAATATATAGTCTGTGATCTCATCTAAACGGGCATTCGTCACATTGATATCTTCCATATCCTCCGGAACGACATCTGTATCATGGAAGCAATAGTATTTTATTCCCAGTTTCTGCATAAACTCAATACCGGCATCAACTTTAGCCTTTGCATGCTCCATAGTTCCTAAAACAGCACCAAAGCTCTTATCTGCTGTACCCTGTCCGAACATATCAACTCCGCTTGCACAAAGATTATGCCACCAAGCCATAGCAAATGACAAATGCTCCTCCATAGTCTTACCCATTATAACCCTTGTAGCATCATAATATTTAAAACTGAGTGGATTCTTACTATCTCTACCTTCAAACTTGATAGGCGAAATGCCCTGGAAAAATTCTTTCATAAATATGTCTCCTTTCAAAGTTACAATAAAAGTATGATACTAAAGCCAAAAATATTTGACTTCTCAACTACCGGTATTTTATTGTATATATTTTATAACGATTCCCTTTGTGCTTTTTATAATAACTGATTTATTACTGCAAATGTAGATAATCTTGTTATTATATAATGTTAATATTGCTATTTATGTGTTGAAATAATATATATTATGGAATATACTCAATTTAACAGACAAATACATATCTGAAAAATATTTATTTGTCTATTTATTAACTATATAATTGATAATTTTATTATATTTTACTTAGGGAAATTTGTATTATGGATTTGGAAATCAATAAAAATGCTAAAACAGAATATGAAATCATCAGACATACAAAGACCAACTCACTTGCAATGCTATTGATAGAAATACTTTCAAGAAGTGTACATTGTCACTCAGATCTTGAAATCGGTATGCTCCTTGACGGAAATATTGACCTTGTAATTGACAATGAGGTATTCAGGCTCAAAAAAAATGATATCTATATTGTAAACAGATATCAGCCTCATTCATTTTACAGCAATAAAAGCCATAATAAGATAGTAATATTTTTAATAAATCATGCACTATATAAAAATATAGGACCTGATATAATATATAAAAAGAATCATATTGTATTTAACAAAGAATATAATAATTTATATAAGACAGTTTTTGAATGTGCCATGTGCTATGCCAGTGATTTGCCATTTACCGAGATGGGCGCAGGTGCCAAGGCCCTTGATTTGATATATCAGCTCAGCAAGATAGCAAATCCTATTATAGATGAACTCAGTACTAAGCAAAGCCGTTCAAAGGCAAAGCATTTACAAAGAATCACCGATTATATTTCAGAACATCATTCAGAGAATATATCCTTATCCGATATTGCACAACTAGAATCATTGTCAACCTATTATATCTCTCATTTTATAAAGAAAATGACAGGAATGAATTTTACAACATACTTAAATAATATCAGATTTGATCATGCATTTTCGCTGCTTACCAAAACTAACTTAAGAATCAGTGATATATGCTGTGAATCCGGCTTTTCAGACAGCAGGTATCTTAACAGATTGTTTAAAGAAAAAATGGGAATGGACATTCAATCCTATAGAAAAAATATGGATAAAATAGAACTGCCCCTCACCGACCAGCCCTATATGACAGTGCAAAATCATATATCACAGAGTAAGTTTATGTCGGTACTTGAAAGGTATTATACGGAAAGTTTAGAGGAATGATTTTTATCGGAGGAATTATAATGAATACTAAAAGATTAAAAATAATTGCAATCATTTCAATGTTAATCGACCATATTCCAAGAATTATACCTTGGCAAATGTGGATTGCCATTGCCGAGAGTATATCACTTTCATTTCCTGGAAAAGAAGAACTTGTAAGTGAAATTGTTATAGACAGAGTTCCCGGTATTATGGGATACATAGGAAGGCTGGCAGCACCTATTTTTATGTTCTGTATCACTGTGGGTTTCAGATATACCAAGAATATAAAAAAGTATATTTTTAGAGTATTTACATTTGCATTTATCTCCCAGATACCATATATACTTTTTACTCAGTCGGAAGAGTATGCATCAGGATTTAGTAAACTTGAGTTGACTCCTTTTTATAAAATAGACTTAAATATTATGTTTACATTGGGGTTCGGTCTTGTTGCACTTTATTTTTATGAAAAAATAAAAGATAAAAATACAATAATAAGGCTCACTCCAATAATAGCTGCGGCATTAATTTCCTATGTACTGAATACAGAAGGTGGTTATATATACATAGTATATATTTTTATGTTCTATTTATTAAGGGATGTAAGTATATTAAAAAAAGCATTTATTTGGATATTTATTATAGTTATATGCAGACTTCCGCTATTATTCCATTTGTTACAAATAAATAATGATATTATGAGAGCATTGCCTACAATGAGAGTAAATACAGTGGGTGTATATGTCGGAGCATTCCTCACTTTCTTCTTTAATAATAAGAAGACTCATATAAGCAAAACATTTAAATATCTGATGTATTTGTTCTATCCGGTACATTTAATATTACTTTATTTCACATACTTATTACTTTCAAGTATTTTTTAAAAATTATGATGTTGATAAATTACATCCCTTTACTCATATATAAAGGGATGTAATTTAGTTTAGCACTCTTCTATTATTCCGGTCAAAGCAAATAAATTAATTGCACACATTTCAAGCACTTACCTCAGCTTTCGTAAAATCTAATTAACATAAATATAATATCATTCATTTAATTCCATATAAAATTGTTTTATAAAAGCTGACTGATTAAAAATCACAATGGCTCCACAAACTGATAATTTTAATTATTTTATCTTACTCATAAACTTTTTATGAAAAATTGGATTGAAGACAGGTTTACAAAGAGTAACCATAAAACAAGTAAAAAAGATAATAAGCTTCCTATTATAAATCTGGGAACACATAAAAAGAGAACCGTTATTTTATGGATAATATTTATGGCAGGCTTTATATTTGCGGTATACAAAAACTTTACAGCCATAAACATACATACCGTACACGAAAAAGCGATAATAAAAGAGGAAGTGGTCGATACCTCCGACATACAAAGTTTTGCCACGGACTTTATTAAAACCTATTACACTTGGGAAAATAACAGGGAATATATGTACTTTATTTTAACCCATATTATGTTAAGATAAAAGTAATTATTAAACTACAAGAGGGAGGACTTATGTTTTACAATAATAATGAAAAGATAGAGCAATTATTTAATCTATATTCTGATTTAATGCTACAACATGCCTATTATATATTAAAGGATATATCGACTTCAGAAGACGCAGTTTCAGAAGTTTTTTTAAGGGTAATAAAAATAATTGAAAAAATTAATGAATTAGACTGTCCCAAAACACGCAAGTTAATGGTTATTATAATAGAGAACATTTCAAAGAATATCTATAATCGAAGGAAACGAGAGGCTTTAGTTGACTTTACGGAGATAGATGTTGAAAATGAAAGTTCCTTAGATGATTTTTATGATATTGAAATAAAGCAGGATATGGATAATATACTTAAAAGATTACCTGTTGACTATGCTAATATTTTAGCATTGAAATCGGACGGATACAGCCCTAAGGAAATAGCGGAAATACTTGACATAAATTATGACAATGCAAGGAAAAGGCTGTTAAGGGCTAAAAAATCATTAAAGAAACTGATAACAGAATATGAAAGTGGAGGTAGGTATGATGAAAGATAATGATTTTGATAGGTATGCAAGCAGATTAAAATGGAATTTAGTGGATACAACTAATTCGGCACATAGAAAAAATGTATCTGGATTTAAGTATTTTATAACAGATAAAAAATTGAAAGCAAAAAATAAAACATATTATGAAGGTTATCTCCCTAAAGAATGGAAAACTCAAGCACTGGCAGTATGGTTTCACAATGAAATGTTTTCTTATAGTGTTTGGGATGTTGTGGGTTGGTCATAAATGTTTGAATGTATAATAATTTTAATAATTTCATTTGTATTAGGCTTATATTTTTTATTTTGCAAAGATAATAATATATCCAGAGCCTTGGCAAATATGAAACCAGGATCTTATAATTATTATAAGATTTCTAAACTACTATCTATCTACTTTTTTGTAATAGCTGCTTCAATGGCAGTATGTATAATAGGAATAATTGTTGATAGTTTATTTTTGGAAATATTAAGTTTTTTTCTTCTACTTGCTCTATATATATTTGTTTATATATATGAAGCAAATGATCATTTAAGATGATTTTTTGAAACATTATTTTTGTACAATGATATATCGATGTTTTATATATAAATAGGGTAGCATATTTTCTACCCTATTTTATCAATCTAATATATAGTAAATCTATGCAATACTAACATTTTTTAGAGTTCTACCATGCAAAATGTAGAATTTTTTTATTTCTCAAATTTCTATAAAAAACTTTGGCATTTTTGTAGGTAGTGAAAGGGGAAACAGGAAATATTCATAGTAAGAAAGAGGAGATAATGCTATGGATAGACAGAACCACAACGAATTTGAGATACGCTGTGCCTTTAGCGGATGCTGTAAGCAGGTCATTAAAAATGAAGCTGATAATGCACATAAGGAACTGAACAGGCTTAGTCAGAAAGAAGTCTTATTTTCCGATATGTCAAGGTGCTGATGAAAAGTGTCTGTATACCCGCTGATGAAAAGTGTCTGTATACCTTAGATGAATATTTTAAGGACTTGAACAATGAAATTTATTATCTTTCGTGTTATAATAACCTTAAGTATATCAAGGATCTTTCCGAAAAGAAAGGAGCAATTTGTTATATTTGTATTGATCACAAAGCTACCTCCTATATGTACATTATAGTGTACATGTAGGAGGTGTCAATACCTGTTTAAAAAACACCCCCCTATATGAATATCATAGTTACAGTTCAGGTAGCCCCTTTAGAGCTTTTGTTTTACAATCCTAATCGCAACTCTTTCTTAAAACTTCGCAGGATTTTACGCAGTCTGCGGAACTCGTTTGTTCGCTTGGGGAGCAGCGAACTGCACTCAAACAAGTCCTCGACTGCTTAATCCTGTCTCGCTTTCACGAAAGAGTTAAACGCTACAAGGATTGTAAAATTAAAAGTCTCAAGATATATAGTACCTGAACTGTAACATATCATACATATAAGGGGTGTAAATGGAGTTTTATATTTAATCAATTACTTCTTCTGTATATATTTTCTTATATCAAGTGCTATAGCGACAACGATGATAACACCCTGCACTATAAACTGGAAATCCGGCTTGATTCCTAGGAATTGCATTGAGGATTTCAAAAGCTCGAATACCAAAACACCGACTACACAACCTGATATTCTACCAATACCACCATTTACTGATACACCACCGATGGTACAAGCTGCGATAGCCTCAAGCTCATATGATGCACCCATGTTTACAGATGAACCACCTGACTTTGCTCCTAAGAGGAAACCGGCGATTGCATAGAGAACTGCTGCTGATGTATAGATAAGTATCTTAGTCTTCTTTACATTAACACCTGATACCTCTGCTGCCGCTTCATTACCACCTATTGCATACATATACTTACCATGTCTTGTTTTGTTAAAAACAAACCACATAATGCAACCGATAATAAGTGCATAGATGAAAAGATATGGAATCTTTAAGATGTTACCTGTAGCTACTGTTGTATATGCTGTTCTATATCCACCAATAGGCTCAGCCTTTGTATAAACAAGACATACACCATATACTATAAGCTGCATTCCAAGTGTTCCGATAAATGCCGGAACATTCAAATGTGCTACTACTATACCATTAATAAGTCCAAATACAGCACAAATTGCTATAGATATTAAAAGAACTACAAAAATATTCATATCCCCAAGGTTTGGAAACATCTTACCTGCATAGTCCTTATTCTGTAAAAGAGTACCTGCTATACAAGCTGATAAACCTACAAGACGACCTGCTGAAAGGTCAGTACCCTTTGTAATAAGACAGGCTGATACACCAAAGGCAATAATTACTCTAGGTGCCACATTTACCAAAACATTTCTTAAGTTACTTGCCGAAAAGAAATTGTCCTTCATTATACCTGTAAATAATACAAGTAAAAGTAAAACTATGATTATACCATTGTCAAGTAACAATTTCTTTATATCTAAAGATTTTGTATTCATAAGTATTCCTCCTAAAATTTTGTTGCCAATGCCATGATATTTTCCTGTGTAGCTTCACTATCTGTCACCTCACCGGTAATCTCACCATTGCACATAACAATTATTCTATCAGACATTCCAATAAGCTCAGGCATCTCTGAAGAAATCATTATGATACCCTTTCCTTGCTTTGCCAGGTTTATCATTATTTGATATATTTCATATTTTGCACCTACATCGATACCTCTTGTAGGCTCATCCATTATCAGCACATCCGGATTGTTTGCAAGCCATCTGGCAATTATTACCTTTTGCTGATTACCTCCTGACAAAGACTGTATCAAAGTCTTATTACTTGGAGTCTTTATACTAAGTTTGCTTACATTCTCATCAACCACCTGCTTGATTTTACCATCATCCAACGCAATGCCTGCAACAAGATAATTATTCAGTGAGGATATAGCCACATTATCTGCTATTGAAAGACAACCAAGTATTCCTGTGCCTCTTCTATCCTCTGTAATCATTCCCAGTCCATCTTTTATAGCATCCTTAGGTCTTGCTATCTTTTGCTCCTTGCCCTTCATGTATACTTTTCCGGATTTTATACTTCTAAGTCCAAATATGGCTTCCATAAGTTCACTTCTACCTGCACCTACAAGTCCACCAAATCCAAGTATCTCACCCTTTCTAAGTTCAAATGAGCAGTTTCTAAATATATTTTCATGTATACTTGTAAGGTTTTCCACCTTTAGTATAACATCACCTTTTTCCAAATCATCTTTTGGCGGATAGATATTTGAAAGTTCTCTACCTACCATTTGTCTTATTATTTCACCATCACTGATATTTTTTACTTCCCATGTTCCAACATATGTTCCATCTCTCATGATGGTTATATCATCAGCAATCTCTCTTATCTCAGCCATCTTATGTGAGATATATATGAGAGATACACCCTTTTCTCTAAGTTCTCTTATTATTTTAAATAGTCCACTTACTTCATTTTCTGTAAGTGATGATGTCGGCTCATCTAATATAATGATTTTTGCTCCCATTGACACTGCCTTTGCTATTTCTACAGATTGCATCTGTGAAATAGATAATGTCTGTAACAATGCATTAGGATTTACATTAAGTTTTACTTCTTTAAGCCATTTACCGGCTTCATTTTCCATCTTTTTATGGTCTACTATTTTTAAAGGTCCTATATCTATTGTGGGATATCTACCTAAAAACATATTTTCAGCAATGGACCTTGCCGGTACCGGCTGCAACTCCTGGTGAACCATTGCCAATCCCTTATGAAGTGCATCATCAGGATTTAATATATGCATTTTTTCTCCATCTACATAGACCTCACCGGTATCCATTGTATATATTCCAAACAGGCATTTCATAAGTGTAGACTTACCTGCTCCATTTTCACCCATAAGAGCATGTACGCTGCCCGGTCTTACATTAAGATGGATGTTGTCTAGTGCTTTTACACCGGGGAAACTCTTTGATACCCCTTTCATTTCCAATCTGTACTCTGACATCCATTGCTCCTTTCAAAAATCGGGTGTGCACCGGCACACCCGAAAGATGTTTACATTAAGTTGATTTTAATTATTTAACAAGTTCCAAGATCTCTGCTGCGTTATCTTTTGTAACCTTTACATAGTCTACAGGAATCTTTGCATCTACCTTCTCTCCATTTGTGAAAGAAACTGCTGCCTTTGCTGCTGCCTGTGCCTGGCTGATGAAGTCATTAAATACTGTACCTGTCATCTTACCCTCTGAAACATTCTGAACTGCCTCTGCAAGTGCATCAACACCTACGATATAGATATCTTCACCAACTTTTCTTCCTGCTGCATTGATAGCCTGAAGTGCACCAAGTGCCATAGCGTCATTGTTACAGAAGATAACTTCTATGTCATTTCCATACTGTGTAAGAGCGTCCTGTGCAATCTGCTGTCCCTTAGCCTGATCCCAGTCACCTCTTTGAATTAAGAGCTGCTCAGCCTTTAATCCGCTCTTCTCTGTAAGAGCCTTAACTGAATACTCTGTTCTGTACTGTGCATCAATATTCTCAGGGTCACCCTGGATCATGATGTACTTAACTGTACCGTCACCATTGATGTCACCCTTGTTGTCAAGTTCTGCAATCTCTTCACCCTGGAATGTACCTGACTGACGAGCATCTGCACCTACATATGTAGCATTGATACCATCTGAAGCCCATCTTGACTCCTCAGCCTCATCCGGCTCACGGTTGATGTAAACTACAGGGATTCCAGCCTCTTTAGCAAGATCTGTAACTGTTGGAGCTGAAGATGACTGTACAAGGTTAAGAATCATAACGTCAACCTTAGTTGCTATAAAGTTGTTGATCTGGTTTGTCTGCTCTGCCTGGTCATTCTTACCGTCCTGAACCATTACATTCTCCTTTGGAATACCAATGTCCTCTGTAAGATATCTAACAAGCTCATTACGATACAATGTCATGAAGTTGTCATCAAACTTGTAAATTGAAATGCCGACTTTGATGTCCTTTACATCCTTACCTGTTGCTGCTACAGCCTCTGAAACACTTTCAGCTGCCTTGCTTTCATCCTTTGACTCGCTGCTTGCTGCCGCTGTTGTCTCTGCTGTCTTACTTCCGCCTCCACATGCTGCTAATGAAAGTGCACACATAGATGCTACTGATACCGCTAATACTTTTTTGAACAATCTCATTGTTTTCCTCCCTTGGTTCTGTTCATTTACTTTGTAAGCATATTTTAATATTACTTACGTTTTTTTTACAGAGAATATTTTTACTCTTTTTATTGATTTTTTTTCAAGAATGTCATCATTTGTTCACCACCTGTACATATTTTTTTGATTTAATTATTATCAATAATAATGTATAATTATAATACTTATATTAACAATAATATAAGACATACCCTTGTGCATTTTAGAAATCTTTATCCAGAAGGAGGAAAATATGAGCTACAATCAGAAAATCACAAAAGAAATAGAAGACTTAACAGCCAAATGTCTTGAGAACCTTAAAATCAACCAGTCTTTGTATAAAGAATATGATGTACAAAGGGGACTTAGAAATTTGCAAGGCGAAGGCGTAAGAGCCGGACTTACCCGCATATCAGAAATTACAGCCTTTAAAAAGATCAATGGTGAAAAAACTCCATGTGATGGCGAACTTAGATATCAAGGTATAGATATACATGAACTTACAGACGGTTTTTTAAAGGAAAATCGATTTGGATTTGAAGAGATCTCATATCTTATGCTTTTTGGACATCTTCCAACTGACACACAGCTGAAGGATTTTATGCTCTTACTTGGAGAGCAAAGATCATTACCCAAGAATTTTACAAGGGATATCATAATGAAAGCTCCCAGCAAGGATATGATGAATACTCTTTCAAGATCTGTACTGACATTATATGCCTATGACACAAAAGCGGATGACACATCACTTGCAAATGTATTAAGACAGTGTATAAACCTTATATCAACCTTCCCTATGATGTGTGTCTATGGCTATCATGCTTACAATCACTATATAAGAGATAAGAGTATGTATATACATCGTCCTTCAAATAATCTTTCTACAGCTGAAAATATTTTGCTAATGCTTAGAGAAGATAAGAAATACTCAGATTTAGAGGCAAAGGTACTGGATTTGGCAATGGTTTTGCATATGGAGCATGGTGGTGGTAATAACTCTACCTTCACAACCCATGTTGTAACATCATCAGGTACAGATACCTACTCTGCCATAGCTGCTGCTCTCGGTTCACTAAAAGGTCCAAAGCATGGAGGTGCCAATATAAAGGTAGTGGAAATGTTTAAGGATATGAAGAAAAACATTCGTGACATCAATGATGAGGAAGAAATCAAAGCTTATCTTTTAAAGCTGTTAAGAAAAGAGGCATTTGATAAAGCCGGCCTTATATATGGAATGGGGCATGCGGTATATTCTCTTTCAGATCCTCGTGCAAATATCTTCAAAAAATATGTTGAGCAACTTGCAAATGCCAAGAACAAGCATAATGACTTTAAACTATACAGTGCTGTTGAAAGACTTGCACCCGAAGTGATAGCCCATGAGAGACATATCTACAAGGGAGTTAGTGCAAATATCGACTTCTACAGTGGTTTTGTTTATGGAATGCTTGATTTGCCAACAGAATTATATACTCCTATATTTGCCTGCTCAAGGATAGTAGGTTGGAGCGCTCATAGAATTGAAGAACTTATAAATACAGACAAAATCATTAGACCTGCATATATGGCAGTAAAGGAACATGAAAACTATGTTGAAATGAAAGATAGATTATAATATAAAATTTGGCGGGTTTATTATAACCCGCCATTAAAATATTACTCTTCTTTTTTATCTTTAGATACTATCTCCATATTTCTTAGATTTCTCAAAACACCTGTATTTACAGGCATACTTACTCCCATAGGATTTATAAGGTATCCGTCACATCCCGGTGGAAGTGGAAAATTGATAAGATTCTTTGTATCAATAATTGTTTTCTTCACATTTTCATCACCCGGCATCTTATCAAACTCAATATTATCAGTAAAGATAGGTATAACATTGCCACCTTCATTGTTGATCTTCAGCATAAGCATATGCATCTGAGTTTCTCCATCTACCTCAACTTCCCTGACCGGTACAATAAATCTTGCCTTCAAAATATTTACCATCATTTCCTCTTCAAGTTCACGTAACTCAGGAATATTTGGATTGCCTATATTTGCTCTTATCTCCTGTCCAAAATAAAGCATTGTAAGCTGCAATGATCTATTTTCTATAGGTCTTTTTTCAGGTGGTAACTCGCTAAAATCAGAAACCTTTATTATCTCATCCAACTGTACTATAAAGTCCTCACCTTGGTAATTATACTTAATTGCATTTACACCTGCAACAACCAGACAGGTAAAGGTTCTTAAGATTCCTTCCTGATTTAACTCCACTACACTATTCTGCTGCTTATTTGCCAAAAGTTCTTCCGATTTTTTATCGGCTTTTTCTTTTTCATCAAAGAAAAAAGCCACATCATCAAAGCTTTCATCATCACAATACACATATGGCAGTCTTGTAAAATCTGAAAGAATCATATACAGATTCACTGCCTTTGGAATGCTTGCAAGTACTTCTCTTCTTACCATTTTTTATCTCCAAAAAATTATTTTCTTAGAACTAATATATACTTTTTAAGTATTAAAGTCAAATATATAAAATAATCTAAGGTTCTGCCAGCTGTTCCTTAGCACCTTCTGAATATATTATACTATAGTCTGAAAGAATAAAATAACCATAGGTATCCGGTATACTATCTAAAAGTTTTACACCTTCTTCCACTCCCAGTGAGAAGCAGGTGGTGGATAATGCGTCCGCATCTGTAGATGACTTTGTCAATATACTCACTTCAACCAATCCATTATCATATGGATATCCGGTTTTAGGATTTAAAATATGGTGATAATTTTTGCCATCTATTACAAAATGTCTTTCGTATACTCCTGAAGATACCACCGATTCATCATCTACTGTCAGCAATGCTACGGTTTCATTTCTATCCGCATAGGGCTTTTGAAGTCCGATGGTAAAATTCTCACCACTTGGCTTTTTGCCTACACATAGTACATTTCCACCCAAGTTTATTATTGCGCTATTAACTCCCATCTCAATGAGATATTCCTTAGTCTTATCGGCAATATATCCCTTTGCAATTGCTCCTAGGTCAATCCTTGTATCATCAGATGTGAATTTGATTGTATTGCCATCTACAGCAACTCTCATATAGTCTACCTTTGGTAATTGCTCCTTTATACTTTCATCACTTGGAAGCTCAGGTTCTTCAGCATTAAAATCCCATAGCTCCTTTAAAGGTTCTGTTGTAATATCAAATGAACCGCCTGATATTTTACAATAGTACAATGCTCTATCTATAAGAAATGCCAGATCATCACTTACCTCCACACTCATAGCACCCTTTTCTCTGTGATTAAGTTTATAAAGTTCAGCCAAAGGATTAGTGGCTGAAAAAACCATCTCATAATTTCTTATAAACTCCATAGAACCTTTCAATATATCTTCATTTCCACCCTCATAAATAGATACTGTAATAAATGTGTCAAGTGCAAATGTAGTATCAGTCAAAGGCTCTTCACTATTTTTCTTATCCAATGTAAGATCAAAGTTATTGGCTACAGATTTCATACTTGTATTCTTACCTGCTATTGCAAGTACAAACAAGCCTATAATCACTGCGGCCACTACAATCACCGTTTTTTTATTAAATTTTTTCAAAATAATCTCCTACTAGATTTCCCATTTCTTTGACAAATCATTTATCTGATCTGCAAATTTAGCCAAATCCTTATTTGCTCCATGTTTATTTTCTTTTATAATTCTAAGTAGTCTCTCACCGGCTCCAAGCAATCTCAAGTAAACACTGCTTTCCTGCTCTCTTGTATCCTTACTTGCAACTACAGCAACACCCTTAGTCTGCTTTATCCACTCTCCGGTTATCAAATCAAAAACTGATCCAGAAAATGGTGCTGATGAGTTTATCCCATATTTAGTCTTAAGTTCATTTGAAAAACTTTCACATACCCTGTCATCCCCATGGACTATAAATACTTCCTTTGGCTTCTCTTCAAATGCACTAATCCACTTTATAAGTCCATTTTTATCAGCATGTGAGCTGATACTCTTTAATGTTTCAATATGAGCATGTACCGATATATTTTCTCCAAAAAGCCTTACCTCAGAAACATTGTCCTGCAATGTTCTTCCCAAAGTTCCAAAGGCCTGATATCCGGCAAATACAACACTGCACTCACTTCTCCAAAGATTATGCTTTAGATGATGTCTAATTCTACCGGCATCACACATACCTGATGCAGATATAATGACCTTCGGCATCTTATCTAGATTAATAGCCATAGATTCATCACTGCTTACAGTCATCTTTAGGTTTGGAAAGGCAATAGGATTTATGCCACTTTCTACCAATGCCTTTGTCTCTTCATCATAACAATCTAGCAAATTATCCTTGAATACATTTGTGGCTTCTATTGCCAGAGGGCTGTCCACATATACCGGAAAATCCCGGCGGTTCTTTACAAGATTATTTTGCTTTATCTGTCTCATAAAATAAAGCAACTCCTGAGTTCTACCCACTGCAAAGGCAGGTATTACCACATTTCCTCCCCTATCCAGTGTTTCTTCAATAATCTTTGCAAGATCTGATACATGGTCTGCACCATCTTCGTGGAATCTGTCACCATAAGTGGACTCCATCAAAACATAATCCGCATCCTTGATATACTCAGGATCTCTTATTAAAGGCTTGTTAAAATTTCCGATATCACCTGAAAATACTATCTTTCTGCTTTCATTGTCCTCTCTTAGCCAAACTTCTATAGATGCTGAGCCAAGTATATGACCTGCATCTATGAATCTTATACTTATATTCTCATCAACATCTATCTTTTCGCTGTAATTCACTCCTCTAAACAACTTTATAGCAGCTTCTACATCAGCCATTTCATAAATAGCTACTTCCTTTTGTCTACCGGCTCTTTCCGCCTTTCTATTTTTCCACTTTAATTCCTCGGCCTGTATATGTGCACAATCTCTAAGCATTATCTTACAAAGTTCCATTGTGGCAGTTGAAGCATAAATCTCACCTTTAAAACCTCTTGCAACAAGTTGAGGTATCATTCCTGTATGATCAATATGAGCATGTGTCACAAATAGATAGTCTATCTGTGCCGGAGGTACCGGTAAAGGAGCATTCTCATACACATTTACCCCCTGTTCCATACCATAATCTACCAAAAACTTCTTCTCTCCAACCTCAACATAATGACAACTTCCTGTAACCTCGTGGTCCGCACCTATAAATTCCAGTTTCATATTTTTCCCCTTTAATACAAGTTATACTAACCTAACTCTATTATGCAAATAAATGCATTTCCTAATACTATTATACGATAATATTGGAATATAATCTATATTATTATGCAAAAATCATCCCTGGCTGCATGTTTACAATTACAGTTCAGGTACTATATGTCTTGAGACTTTTAATTTTACAATCCTTGTAGCGTTTAACTCTTTCGTAAAAACGAGACAGGATTAAGCAGCCTGTGACTTGTTTGAGTGCAGTTCGCTGCTCCCCAAGCGAACAAACGAGTTCCACAGACTGCGTAAAATCCTGCGAAGTTTTAAGAAAGAGTTGCGATTAGGATTGTAAAACAAAAGCTCTAAAGTGCTACCTGAACAGTAATTATTCACAGCCTGGGGAATGATTACCTCTTCATTATCTCTTCAAGACTTGGTTTTCTTTTTCTTCTGGTTATTTCAAACAGGCATAGCTTTGTAATATCTATGGCAACTGTATTTAATCTATCCTCTTTAAGGTATTCCTTCATCGTGTGATATATCAAATCGATTTCTGATTTATCCGTAGTATTTATTAAATCAATTATAATAATACCTGAAATATTTCTAAGTCTCAGCTGCCTTGCTGTCTCCTTTATAGCCTCCAAATTGGTATTTAACTTGATTATACCGGCATCCTTTTTTTGTACATTCTTTCCTGTATTCACATCCACCACTGTTAAGGCTTCAGTGGACTCTATATAAAGATAACCGCCATCCTTTAACCAGGCTTTTTTATTAAGAGATTCGCTAAATAGAGTGTCTATGGAATATAGCTTATTTAAACTTATCATACTGTCTTCATAGAATCTGACTCTATTAAGCATCTCTTTATGATTTTCCTCAAAAAAACTCACTATACCCTCATAGATTTCTCTGATATCTGTAACTATATCAAATTCGGCATACTTTAATCTATCCTTTATAACATCAATATAGTCCTCTGAGCCTGCATATAGCATACCTGGAGCTTTTATATAGTTTTTCCTTGCCAAAATTTTCTCCGGTACTTCACTGCCCAAGAGATTGGCAGTGGCACCGGGTAATTTATTTTTTATAGGAAGCTTTGAAATTTTAATTAAAATATCATCTCCCTCATGTAAACAATTATGCTCCTTTTCATCTGCAAATATCAAATGCTTTAATTCAGCCATATCAAAATACACCATTTGACGCTCAGAGTTAAACTCAATCTCTACAAAAGCAGCATTTATATTTTTGGCTATCTTCTTCACCTTACCTATATGAATGCTTCCCAATAAAGATGTATCTTCTATATATTCTATCTCATTTGGCTTATTATCATTGTATGATATTGCAAAAAGCTTATTCCTATACCTTGTGATCAAAAGCTTAGATAATTTCACATCCGTACTCATCAAGGGCCTTTCCTTCTTCTGTATACATATCCAGTCTATACAAATAATATTCATTTCTTTTTGCTTGTGGAAGCCCCTCTTCATACAAAAAGTCCATTACAGCTGCAGGCTTTATATTGTTAGTACTTCCCTGTGACAAATGCATGAATACCCCATTTTCTATAGCATCAAGCTTATATATAAAAGACTTTATATCCACAACAGATGTAGTCTCCACTTCAACAAACTTGCCAAACTGATTTTTCTTTTTCTTTTTTGATACCTTAGTAAGTAAAATAGATTCTTTTGACATAAGCTTATCTATAGCCTCTCTGATATCGGTTTCTAAAACCTCAGTTTTAAACTCAGCCTTAAAATCCGCCGTATCCATAAGTGCCATAGCCGGCTTTGAATTATCCGGTATTTGTAAAAACTTCGTAACCTTCATACCGGTACACATCATATCATTAAGTCTTTTTATGGCTTCACTTGAGGAAATGTGGCTTCCTTCCTTAAGCTCAATATCCATATATTCACCAAGTCCCGATACACCCATGCTAAGAGGTGCTCCAAATGACATTATCTGATGCGGTGAGAATCCCTCACTATATTTTATTGGAATATCAGCTCTTCTCATAGCTTTTTGAAAATATCTCATCAAATCCAAATGACCGATAAAACGCATTTGCTCTGTTTTTTCAAACTTAATTCGCACTTTCAAGACAAACACCTCCATTATATTTTCTTGCACCGCAGCCTAAGCACTGCTGTCTGCAGTTTGGTGATATCTTATCTTCATGTGCAGTTTTCCACTCTCTGATAAGGAAGTTCTTAGTAACTCCGGCATCTATAAAGTCCCAAGGGAATATCTCATCTATATCCCTTTCTCTAAGTGTATAGAATGTCGGATCTATACAGGTTTGTTCATATGCCATAAGCCAGTATTCCATATTGAACTGATCCGACCAAGAATCATACATTGCACCATTTTTGTATGCATTTACAATAACATCTGCAATCTTTCTGTCACCTCTTGCCATCAATCCCTCAAGCAAAGTAACCTCTGCATCATGGTACTGATATTTCATACTCTTTTGATTGAGCTGCTCTCTAAAAGTATCCTTTACAAGATGCGCTCTTCTAAGATACTCCTCCTCTGTCTCCATCTTTGCCCATTGGAAAGGTGTAAAAGGCTTTGGCACAAAGAATGATGAACTGGCTGTAATAGATACCTTACCTATTCTTTGATCCTTTGGAATGGAATAATAATGTTCTGCAATCTTTTCACAAAGCTGTGGTATACCTTTGATATCCTCTTCTGTTTCTGTAGGAAGTCCAAGCATAAAATAAAGTTTCACCTTATTCCATCCACCCTTAAATGCCTCCATAGAACCATTTAAAATATCTTCCTCAGTTATTCCCTTATTTATTACATCTCTAAGTCGCTGTGTACCTGCCTCTGGTGCAAATGTCAGAGAGCTCTTCTTTACATCTTGCACCTTACTCATAACATCAAGTGAAAATGCATCTATTCTTAATGACGGCAGAGAAATATTTATACCTCTCTCCTTAGTATATTCCAAAAGGAAATTGAGCAGTTTATCAAGCTGACTATAATCACTTGAACTTAGAGAACTTAATGATATTTCCTCTGCACCTGTGATATCCAACATTGTTTTTGCATAGTTTATAAGATACTCCAGTGAACGCTCTCTCTGTGGTCTGTACACATTTCCAGCCTGACAGAATCTGCATCCTCTGATACAGCCTCTCATTATCTCAAGTACCACTCTATCTTGAGTAACCTTAATAAAAGGTACTACCGGTTTTGACAGATATGAAACCTCATCCATATTTTGTACCACAACTCTGTGAACCACACTTGGTACATCCTCATGTTTAGGTGTAAATGATTCTATAGTACCATCTTCCTTATAACTTACATCATAAAACTCAGGCACATACATACCATCAAGCTTTGCAGCCTTTCTTAAAAACTCATGCTTAGAAAGCTTATTTTTCTTACATTCCTTATATAGATCAAGCAAGGCATCGTATACCACCTCGCCCTCTCCAATATAGAATATGTCAAAGAAAGGTGCCAATGGCTCAGGATTATAAGAACATGGACCTCCACCTATTACTATAGGGTATTCCTCTCCCCTGTCCTTTGCATACATCGGAATCTGTGAAAGTTCCAAAATCTGCAAAATATTGGTGTAACACATCTCATATTGTAAGGTAATGCCCAAAATATCCGCATCCTTTACATTTTCCTGACTCTCCAAGCTAAATAGCGGAATATTCTTTTCTCTAAGTACCTTGTCAAGGTCCACCCATGGAGAAAACAGTCTTTCACAAAACGTGTCCTCTCTTCTATTTAACATATCATATATGATTTGCATTCCAATATGACTCATTCCTATTTCATAGACATCAGGAAAACACATAACAAATCTGATATCCACATTCTCTAAACTTTTATCTCTTGAATTTAACTCACCACCAATATATCTTGCCGGCTTGTCAACGCTAAGCAGTATATCATCGCTTAGTGCTAATTTTCTCATATCTTCCTCTTTCTTTATACCGCATTGTTAAGCTCATAATAAAAGCCCTTCATATCCATAAGCTCATTATGATTTCCCTGTTCTATTATATGACCGTCTTTAAGTACAAGTATCATATCAGCATTTTTTATAGTTGAAAGTCTATGTGCCACAACAAAGCTTGTTCTTCCCATCATCATCTTGTCAAATGCCTTACTTATTCTAGCCTCCGTCATTGTATCAATACTGGAAGTCGCCTCATCAAGTATAAGCATAGGAGGCAATACCAGCATAATTCTTGCAATACATAAAAGCTGCCTTTGACCTGCTGAGAGATTTTCTCCTCCTTCTGTTACTATAGTGTCATATCCATCAGGTAATCTCTTTATAAAGCTGTCTGCATAAGCTTCCTTGGCAGCAGCCTCTATCTCTTCAAATGTGGCATCCGGCTTTCCAAAGGCAATATTGTCCCTTATAGAAGCATTCTTCAACCATGTTTCCTGCAAAACCATACCGAAGTTTTCTCTGATAGATTTTCTTGTGATATCACCTATATCCTTGCCCTCTATCTTAATAGAACCACTGTCTATATCATAAAAACGCATTAAAAGATTTATAATAGTTGACTTTCCACTTCCTGTAGGGCCTACTATTGCAATTCTCTGTCCCGCTTTCACATCCAGATTCAAATCTTCAATAAGCTTCTTTGATTTATCATAGGAGAAATATACATGTGATACCTCTACATTGCCCTCAACATCCTTTATTACATTATTTACATCCTTGTCAGGAAGTATTTCCTCTTCATCTATAAGAGAAAAAACTCTTGCTGCACATGCAAATGAATTTTGCAATTCAGTCACAACACCGGATATCTCATTAAAAGGCTTAGTATACTGTGTAGCATAACTAAGTACTGAAGTAAGCTGTCCCACACTCATATTTCCGGTTATAACAAGTAACGCACCTGAAATGGCCACACCTGCATAAACCAGTGAATTTACAAATCTGGTGGCCGGAAAAGCTATAGCAGATATAAATATTGCATTTTGACTTGCCACCCTAAGCTCCTCATCAGATTCCTTAAACTCATTCTCTATCTGATTTTCCATAGTGAAGTTTTTTACCGTACTAAGTCCGGCAATCATCTCATCCACTATTCCGGTCATTCTTGCCCTTTTTTCTGATTGAGACTTAAAATGCTTATATGTGTTCTTGGCAATAAATCCTGCAACAAGCATTGCAAGAGGAGTAACAAGCAGCACAACCAAAGTTACATAGACATTTATTGTAAATAAAATAATTATAGTAAGTACAATAGTAAGTATGCCTGTAAAAAACTGGGCAAATCCCATCAAAAGTCCCTCTGAGAACTGATCCACATCATTTATTATTCTATTTATAATCTCACCATGACTGGTAGAATCAACATAAGATATAGGCAGTCTCATTATCTTATTAAAAGCCTGATTTCTTATATCCCTTACCATATGATATGCCACTCCATTGTTTATAGCAGTCATGCACCACTGTGCAACAGCAGTAACACACATCATAATAATCATAATAAAAATAATTTTTATAAGTCTTTCAAAGTCTACATTACCCTTGCCTACAATAGTGTCCACTGCTCTACCTGTAAGTATCGGCAGATAGAGAGTTGTAAGCACGATGACTACAGCCAGTATCAGGCTGACTGCCATTCTAAATTTATATGGACTTAGAAGATTCAAAATTCTTTTCAAAGTGTTTTTATTATTCTTCATCTGAATCCTCCTTTGCCATAATCTGAGAATTATATATCTCCTTATATATTGGACTATTCTCTAAAAGCTCATCATGAGTACCTATACCGACTATTCTTCCATCATCCAATACTATTATTCTGTCTGAATTCTTTATAGAAACTATTCTTTGACTTACAATCAATGTAGTGACATTTTCTATCTCTCTAATAGCCTTTCTAAGTCTCGAATCAGTAGCATAGTCAAGTGCTGATGATGAATCATCAAGTATCAATATTCCTGCTTTTTTCACCAAACTTCTGGCAATAGAAAGTCTCTGCTTTTGTCCACCTGAAAAATTATTGCCATACATAGCTACCTCAGAGTCAAGCTTACCCTCTTTTGAATTGATAACATCCATAGCCTGTGCAATGTCTGCAGCCTCATACAATGCTTTATCAGAAGCTTTAGCATCACCCCAAAGCAAATTGTTTCTGATATTGCCTCTAAAAAGTCTGGACTTTTGCTCAACCAATGCCACATTTTTTCTGATTGACTCAAGACTGTATTCCTTGATATCCCTACCTGCCAGCTTTATACTTCCTCTGCTTATATCATAAAATCTTGGAATAAGATTAATCAAAGAACTCTTACCGGAACCTGTACCACCTATGATACCTATAGTTTCTCCTTTTTTTACAGAGAATGTGATATCTGAAAGAGCTTCTTCCTTTGACTTAGGATACACAAATCCTACATTTTCAAAAGCAATTATTTCACCATCAAAATCCTTTAGATTCAGCTCATCACTTCCACCACTTATAGAAGATTTAATATCAAATATCTCGTTAATTCTCTTAGCACAAGCACTTGCCTTTGATAAAAGTATTATAAGATTTGCAAACTTTACTAACTCTACCAAAATTTGTGACATGTAGTTTATAAGAGCCACCACCTGTCCTGTGGTAAGATTTCCGATATTCACCTGTATAGCTCCTGTTTGCAATATAGCCACTATACCCAGATTTACCACCACATATGTTAGAGGATTCAAAAGTGCGGAGATATTTCCGACCAATACCTGATCATTGTATAAATCTTTAGTAGCATTATTATACTCCAAAATCTCACTTGACTCCTTTGAAAAAGCACGAATAACCCTTATACCTGTAAGATTCTCTCCTGTCTTTCCAAGTACTTTATCAAGCTTTCTTTGTACATTCCTGTAAAGTTCAATGCTTTTTGACATAATGAATGCCACTATTATTGCCAGTATAACGATCACAGTAAATGCAATAAGTGACATCTTTGCATCTATATGGAAGGACATTATAAATGCACCTGCCACTATAAATGGTGATCTTAGAACCAATCTAAAAAATCTGTTTACTCCATTTTGAACCTGATCACTGTCATTTGTCACTCTGGTAACTAAAGTATCCCTTCCAAGTACATCAGTCTCAGCATGTGAAAAGCTCAAAATATGAGCAAATAAATCATCCCTTAGTTTTGTTCCAAAACCTGTTGCCGCCTTTGCACTAAAGTACTGAGCAATGATAGCGGAGGTAAGTCCAATCATAGCTAAACTTACAAGCAATATACCCATATTTATCACATATTTTGAGTCTTTATTTACAATACCTATATCTATTATTCTTGCTATAACAAGTGGAACCAACAGCTCAAATGCCGCTTCCAAAAGCTTAAACAAAGGTGCCAGAACAGACTCTAATTTGTATTCCTTTAAATAGCGAATTAATCTCAGCATACTCCTCCTATCTGTACAATTTCTTTATAATAATGCTTTTTAGGTGGATTGTCAAAGTAAAAGGCATATACTTTCAACAAATATATGCCTCTAATTCATATTATTTCATTTTCATCAAAGTCGATACAAAATACCATACCAATACTATAATTCCAAGACCGATTCTATAGTATCCAAAGAACTTAAAATCATTCTTCTTTATCCAGTTAAGCAAGAAATTGATTGAAAATATAGATACAATAAATGAAACAAACATTCCAAGTAGTAGATAAACAACCTCTGCTACAGTATAATGCAATCCAAATTTAGCCAGCTTCAAAAAGCTTGCACCAAACATTATAGGAATACTTAAAAAGAAAGAGAACTCTGCGGATACAGACCTTGTAGCTCCCAAAATCATACCGCCTATGATAGTCGCTCCAGATCTTGATGTACCCGGTACAAGTGCAAGCACCTGAAAAAATCCTATAGACAAAGCAGTTTGATAATCTATTGCATTCACATTTCTAATGCTATACTCTCTTTTTTTATTGGAGTTTTCTATCATTATAAATAAAACACCATAGATAATAAGTGCCATAGCTATAACGAAACCGTTAAGCAAATGCTCCTCAACCCAATCATCAATCAAAAGTCCAAGCATAGCCGCCGGCAAACATGCAATTATTATTTTCGTCCACAATTCCATAGCAAGACGTCTCTTCTTTGGACTCTTACTTTTACTAAATGGATTCAACTTTCTAAAATACATTACAACCACCGCCAAAATAGCTCCAAGCTGTATCACCACCTCAAACATTGCTTTGAACTCTTTGCTTGCATTTAACTGAAACAGCTGCTCCACCAAAACAATATGACCTGTGGAGCTTATCGGCAGCCATTCAGTTATACCCTCTACAATACCAATAATTATAACCTTGAGTATTTCCAGTATATTCATATAAGTCCTTTCTATATTGAAGCTTAAACATTTTCTATCTGCCAATCTATTGGAGATATATTGTTCTTTAAAAGAAATTCATTTGCTTTTGAAAAATGCTTACATCCAAAAAATCCTCTATATGCAGATAGTGGACTTGGGTGAACGCTCTTCAGTACTAAATGCTTAGGGTTATTTAACATCTTTGACTTTGATATAGCCGCACTGCCCCACAACATAAAAACTATAGGTCTGTCGGTATCATTAATAATTTTTATTATGGCATCTGTGAAATTCTCCCATCCCTTGCCTTGATGTGAGAAAGCTTTATGAGCTCTTACAGTCAATATAGTGTTCAACAAAAGTACACCCTGTTTTGACCACTTTAGTAGATTACCATTGTTAGGTATATATGTTCCCACATCATCTTGAAGTTCTTTATATATATTTACCAGCGAAGGTGGGATTTTCTTTTGAGACTTTGGCACTGAAAAAGACAGTCCATGGGCCTGATTCTCACCATGATAAGGGTCCTGACCCAAAATAACTACCTTTATATCTGATAATGCTGTAAGATGTAGAGCCTCAAATATCTTATCTGCCGGAGGATATATAATATATTTGCTATATTCCTCCTTTACAAACTCATACAAGCTCCTATAATACGGCTTTCTAAACTCAGCACTGAGTACTTCCTTCCACTCTCCGGTCAATTCACTCATATAGAATACCCCGATCATCTGATTTTATTGAAAGATTTAGCTAAAATATATGTCCTCTTTTATAAAAAATAGGTCATATACAGAAGTATATAACCTATTCTATCATAGCTAATTGTCCTATACAAGGTTTTAAAACAATCGAAGTTATAAATCGATGACGTCTTTTTTATCATATTTTTTTGACATGTAAATAAGGTGATGATTCTATATCTTCTATAGTAATATCTCATTTATAAATCAAAAAGTCTGTCGCTGATTGTATACAATCCTAACACCCCGGAAAGCCCCATTTTAAGCCATTCTTAAAAATAGATTGACAGACTTTTTCGCCTGTAATACAATGATTTTAGGTCAAAACAAGAGTTTTCACCTATCACAATGGCTTAAATGCAGGTGTAAGTACCTTACCTATAAGGAATGGAAACAATCCAAACCACCTATTAAGGATCACAGCAATAACAGGGTAAGTACCTTACCTATAAGGAATGGAAACAAGCTTGTCCAACCATTGAAGTCTATATTCATATTGGCGTAAGTACCTTACCTATAAGGAATGGAAACATATAGCTAAAATATTTTGAATAATACTAGCTATAAGTAAGTACCTTACCTATAAGGAATGGAAACTCAGCTACCGGAAACAACTTCCTTGCTTCTTCTTGATTGTAAGTACCTTACCTATAAGGAATGGAAACTATTCCAGAACCTGCGAGTAGCTCGTCCCAAGTGATCGTGAGTACCTTACCTATAAGGAATGGAAACTATATGATATTGTCGGAGTTATTATCACGGACATAATAACTCGTGAGTACCTTACCTATAAGGAATGGAAACAGATTTACTTTAGCCATTTCCTTATCGGTCTTTTGAAGCCCCTTTCCGTAAGTACCTTACCTATAAGGAATGGAAACAGAGCTAGTAACAAATATCTGCATTATCGGCACTTTTATTGTAAGTACCTTACCTATAAGGAATGGAAACAGTCACTATGTTGCTGAGGCTTTCATTCATCCCTAGTAAGTACATTACCTATAAGGAATGGAAACAAAAATCATCTTTTCCCTTAACTGCTGGAAATTTCTCTTCGTAAGTACCTTACCTATAAGGAATGGAAACATAAGTATCATGGTGAATACATTTGACGGTGTAATCGTAAGTACCTTACCTATAAGGAACACTCCCACCTATCAAGGAAAACTCCCACCTATCTAGGCTGGGATAACAAAATTACTACAAGGAGCAAGAGATGTTCGTCATTGTCACCTATGATGTGAATGCTAAACGAGATCCTAAGGTGATGAAAACTCTCAGAAAATACCTTACACATGAACAGCGTTCAGTATTTGAGGGGCTTATCACACCAGGACGACTAAAGCATCTAAAAGAAGAACTTAAAAGAATTGTGGATGTTTCTGAGGACTGTATTAATATTTATTCTTTGGAAACTCTTAGATATTCCAAAAAAGAAAGCATTGGAAAACAGGTGTACCATGGGAACATACTATAAGATATCTTATGAAAAAGCTTACAATGGCAGATATTTTTATCCCAGAACAGATTGAAGAAGCCCTATCTCATCTGTCTACCAAAAAAGATACTTGTGGAATAGATGGACTCTATCTTTCTGAATTAAGAGATGATTGGAATATTAATGGAGCTAGATACCTTTCTCTACTGCGTGATGGAAAGTACAAACCGGGTATTGTTCAAATCTATGAAATAATAAATTATACAGGTAAAAGGCGTTCTATATCTTCTTTTAACAGTGTTGATCGCCTTATTTTGCGTTGCCTTGCAACATCTTTAGAAAAGTATTATGATTCCATATTTTCTGCTTGCAGCTTTGCCTTTCGTCCGGGACTTGGAGTAGATAAAGCTGTAGCATCCTTTGTAAGCAATCTAAATAAAGGATTAGATAAAGTTGTCGTAATTGATATAAAACATTACTTTGATTCAATACCTATAGACCGACTTGAAATGATTTTAAAAAGAATTATTGATGATAAGATCCTCATCTCTCTTTTTCATAAATTTTTATACTGTAGGATTTCAGAGGAAAATATAATAAAAACAAAAAATAAAGGGATTTTACAAGGTTCTCCAATCAGTCCCTTTCTTGGGAATTTATACCTTTCTCTTTTAGACACACAGCTTGAGTCAATGCAGATTCCATTTTGTCGATACTGTGATGATATTTCTATGTTCTTTTCAAGTTTTGAGGAGGCAAAAGAAGGCTATACAAAAGTAATCGATATTCTAAAAAATGATTTGGAAATGGATATAAATAGTCAAAAAAGCGGAATATATGAGGGAATAAAGCAGAATTACTTAGGATATAGCTTTACTAAAAATAAAAAGCAAAATCAGATTCTTGCAATAAAGAAGAAAAAAGCACCACCACAGATATATCAGCATTGGAGTACTACTGCTATTCAAAGAATAGACAGAAACTATCACATTATTAATAATGGAATCTTGAATAGAAAAGATTTTACTATACTATTTGAAAATGATCGTGGGAAAAAGTATCTTCCTGTAGAGGCTACTGAAAGTCTGAATGTATACTCTTCCGTTATCTTTTCCTCTGATTTCTTCAAATATATAGGCGGTAAGAAAATCAGTGTGAATATTTTTGATAAATATGGAGAACTTGCCGGTACCTTTTCACCACCTGAAAGTCTTCATGGTGGACTTACAATGTTAAAGCAAGCTGCCATTTATCTGGATGAAGATAAGAGAAAGCTTATTGCAAGGAAACTGGAAATAGCTTCACTTCACAATATGCGTTCCAATCTCAAATATTACGAGAGGCATCATTCACATGAAAATCTAAAAAACGGAATAAAAGCTTTTTCTGAGTGGATAACTGAAATGAATGAAGCCACAGATGTACCAATGCTTTTAACAATAGAAGCCAGAGCCAGGCAGTTATACTATAGCCTTTTTCATGAAATTATAGATGATCCGGCATTCCGGTTTACCAAAAGAACTAGGCGTCCCCCTAGGGATCCTCTTAATGCTCTTATAAGTTTTGGGAATATGTTTTTATATAATCGTATAGCTACAGAGATTCAAAAAACCTCTTTGGATATTCGCATTGGATTTGTTCATGCCACCAACCGAAGAAGTCAGTCCTTAAACCTTGACATTGCAGATCTATTTAAGCCATTGATCGTAGACCGAGCCA
This sequence comes from Lachnoanaerobaculum umeaense, assembly GCF_003589745.1. Lineage (GTDB taxonomy): Bacteria > Bacillota > Clostridia > Lachnospirales > Lachnospiraceae > Lachnoanaerobaculum > Lachnoanaerobaculum umeaense. The sequence goes on from NZ_CP032364.1 coordinate 1,540,547, forward strand.
TATTTACTATAATAAATCGCCATATGATACATGCCTCTGAGCATTTTGAAAAAACTGAAGATGGTGGTATATATCTAAATAAAGAAGGAAAGCAAATTTTTATCAATGAACTTGAAAATAAGGTATATCAAAAGCAAACTGAGGAAAATCAACCACGAACCTACGATACCAGAATTAGAGAAGAAATACATAAAATATTCAGGTTTGTCTGCTATGATGAGAAATACAAACCATTCAAGTATAACTAAAGGAGCATTTATTTGCTCCTATTTTTATGTCCTTATAATATGAAATAAAAAGGCAGTAGCATCATTTCGATACTACTACCTTATATTAATTTATCTACCACATACTTTATTGTCTACTTCTTAGCTTTTTTCAAATCAGAAATATAGTTTATAATAAACATTTTTAATTTTGGAAGGCTTACTCTATACTCCGAATTTCCATGGTTAAATGAATTACGAATTATTTTCAGAATACGATGGCTTTGTAAAAGAGGTACTACTTTATTGCGAAAGTCCTCCATTTTCACATTTCCATAATTATCATAGTTAATCCATTTACTTTTTGCTTCCAAATCCTCTCCTTTTGCTGCATCTTCAGGATGATAATATCTCAAAGTAGTATTTCTTGGCCTAGCCCAAGTTACATCATATTCCCCCGTATTCTCTAATAAATGGTATGCAAAGAAGTTTAACTCTTTATTTGACTTTTGCTGATTGAAACGCAATCTACCTATATATCTATTAAATGCAATATATGCGTCTTCATCAAATTTTTTCAATTGTTCCTTATCAAAATACAAAAGTTTTTTATCCCAATAATAATATGGCAACATAGATTCTATAAATGTAAGTGCTTGTTGAATCAATCCATGGTCAATACACCAAATAATCAGGTCTAAAATATTTGGATTTGTCAACAAACTTCCATATTCATCTTTTATCTTTTTTTCAAATATTCCAAGCGTGGTCCCTTTCAAGCTGCTGCCACCATTTTTTTCAAATTCATTTCCAAGTTCCTTCAGTCCCTCCAAAAATGCCTTAGGGTCAGACATCTGTGCTCCCAAAGAAATCTTTTGCATATGCTTTACAATTTGCTTTGCTGTTTTCTGTACGATTGGATCAGCTCCTGCCAGATATGAAACATCTTTTTTCATATCAAAATATTCTGACAATATATCTGCATTTCCAAAGTGCAAAAAATCATTAATACCTGAGAAAAAATTAAAAATATTAAATGTTGCACTTTGATCTTCTATTCTGGCTAAAGCCATATTTATACCACTTATAAGCTTTGGTCTGATAGATTCTCCAACAGATAGCAAAGAAATAACAGCACTCAAAGACAATACTACATCCCTTAGACCACCATGCGTATCAATATATAGTCTAAATGATCTTTTTTCTTGCAACTTCTTATATCGAATGAACTCTGCCGCCTCTGAAATAGCTCCAAGTTCATCTTCAGGAAAATGTATTTCTTCTTCCTTAGTCGCAGGCATCAAAGGAATAGAGGGATCTATATCATCCATCTCCTGCAATCTATGCTCAACCGGAAGTTCATTCTTATATAATTTTATCACCTTGTAATTTATCTTATGCTTCCCTTTTTCAGGTGACCTGTCAATTCTTTCTATCAAATAAGATACTGCACTATAAATATTACCCTTATTGTCAATTCCATTCTTTTCATCCTTTTCCAATGTTTTTCTACTGCAAAGCATTACAATATCGACTTCATCATCAGAAGGCATTAATTTCAAAAAATATCTGACTACGCTTTCCCCTTGGGATTTGCAATCATCAATAGTAATATCTTTTCCATCATTTCCTACACCCTGAAAGCTGTCACCTCTTTCCATTCCAGGATAATTTCTTCCATTAAATGTGCTGACTGCCATAAGTATTGTAGCAGACATAATATATTCCTCCTTTTCTAATATCAACATCTAAAAGCAAATTACAATAGAGCTATATATTTTATAACATCTTTTTCATATATTCTTATGGCATCACAAAAATATATGAATTATATCATAATTTTCTTATATTATTCATTTAAAGTTATATTTTCTGACTTATATATTTATAGTATAATGCAATTCCATATTATTTCAATATTAATATATACTATATTCGGGTATATAATTATCAAAGCTTATATAACATAATTAATAATAAATATCAGCTATCCGAGTGTCACATACAGGAGTGCCTGTCTATTCTTCTATCAATAAACTTCAAAACCAAAAGTCTGTCGACCTCATTTTTTGACCGTATGCATTTATATGTGTGTGCCATACTTTTGTATGATACTTGTATGAGTTTTGTATGTGTGCTATTATTTTATTCTTTTTTGTTTCTAATATAAAATATTTTTATTCTGTTTTTAGTAGTATATTTATATTATTATCAGATAACAGCGATATTATTTTGCTTTATCACTCTATTTTTGCTACAATATATACACTTTTTTATAAGTAATTATGAATAGAAAAGTATGTCACTGATTGTATACAATTCCAACATCCCCAAAAGCACCATTTTAAGCCATTCTCAAAAATAGATTGACAGACTTTTTGTACTGTAATACAATGATTTTGGGTGAAAATGAAAGTTTTTACTTATCACAATGGCTTAAATGCAGTTGTAAGTACCTTACCTATAAGGAATGGAAACTTAATAGACCGCCTTCTATTTCTGTCTTGACTGTGACATACTTTTCTGTAAGTACCTTACCTATAAGGAATGGAAACTTATCAGCACGTTCGTTTAATTCAACACCGGTGTGAGCTTGAACTTTTATGAAATGTAAGTACCTTACCTATAAGGAATGGAAACTGGTAGCGTTACACACCTGTCCAACTGTTACGGCGGTAAGTACCTTACCTATAAGGAATGGAAACAATATTTTTACACAGACTGTTCATATAATCTTGGGTGGTAAGTACCTTACCTATAAGGAATGGAAACGATTTCTCAATAATTATTATGAAATTATGAATTTTCCGTAAGAAATAAGGTAAGTACCTTACCTATAAGGAATGGAAACATAATCTTCACTTTTCTTAGTCTTAGGCATAATTACCGTAAGTACCTTACCTATAAGGAATGGAAACATTTTGGAATAAGTTGCGTCTGAGCATAAACTTTTATATATATCCTGAACAAGTAAGTACCTTACCTATAAGGAATGGAAACAAAACCTATGCACTTTAGTTCATAATATCACCCGAAGCTTGCTGCTGGTAAGTACCTTACCTATAAGGAATGGAAACATTACTGATTTTTCATATTGAAGTTCAGCGAGATTACAGATAATTTTTACTGTATTTTCATCCATAGAAATGTAAGTACCTTACCTATAAGGAATGGAAACGATATACAACTCAACAATCTGGTCGATTGTGAAAAGGGGATGTGAAAAAACTCTATTGAGTTTTTTCGCATCTCCCTTTTTGCAATTATTGTGTATAAATGACTGAAATCATACGCAAAAAAAGCGCACTCCCCCTACCCCATAGAAATTCTTTTTTGAATCTATGCGGAAGTTCTGTTTCTTGTCTTTTTTTTCTGATATTTATATAAATTATGGCCTATCGCCACGAGTAAAACTTCCAGTTTGACTGAATGAATACCTCTTCTGACAATTCTCTTGTACCAACGGTCGCTTTTCATAATTCCGAAAGTACCTTCTGCTTGTATCGAACGGTTCATTCGTAATAACGCACCGTGGATACTTTCCAGGTTTTCGATTACTTCCCGGTGCATGGAAGTTAGTTCCTGATTGATCCTAACGGTTCGATTCTTATCTGTCTTCTTACATTTCTTTGCATATGGACATCCGCTACAGTCTTCACATTCATACAGTTCTTCCTTGCGTCCGTACTGATTTCCCCTCACATCTTTTCTGCATAAAAAATGGAATGCTTTATCGTTAGGACATCTCATGACTCCTTGCTCATCGATTCTGAAGTTAACTGCACGAAATGGATCTTCATGATATTTCCGATCCTTAGTTTCCTTTTTAAACATTGGAAATTTCATATACTTTTCAATTCCGTTCTGTTCACAGAAAATATAATTGTTGTATGAGCCATATCCGGCATCTGCCACAGGATATTTGGGATAGAATCCATAAGTTTGTTTGAAGTGCTCCATCAAAGGAACGAAACAATCCATATCCGAACGATAATGGTTCACGTCAACAACTGCAATATATTCATCTGCTACACCAATCTGTACATTATATGCCGGCAGAAGCTGATCATTGCCCATGTAATCTGTTTTGATACGCATAAAGGTAGCTGATGTATCTGTTTTAGAGTAACTGTTTCGGTCAGTACCACTGATTTCAATTTTTTGTATGTATTCTTGAAGTTTATGACAGAACGTAGTCAAGTGTTCATAATGACGCTGTTCTTTGGATTTTCGCTTTCCGCTTCCGTAAACAAATGTACTTGTATCCAGCTCCCATAAAAGTACTAGCTGCTCAACAATTTCATTCAGATAATCCGGTACATACTCTGTGTTTGTTGTGATCTGCACCCCACTCCATGCGATTTCTGCATTAATTTCATCAATTTCCGCAGTGATTTTTTCGTAAAGCTTGTAACGGAACTTTTCCGTAGCCTTCTTCCATACCCAGGTATACTTGTTTGCGTTTGCTTCAAACTTGGAGCCGTCGATGTAGAGATGTTGCAGATCTACATGCTCCTCGTTAAAGATAGCATGATTGATATCGTTAAAAATGTTTTCAATCTTATCTTTAAGTATTTTATTGATGAAATATCCAAAGGTTCTGTATGATGGAGTCCGGTTATCCATGAGATACATGAACCTGATATTAACTTTGCAGTTGTCTTCCAGTTTTCTCAGAGAGCAGTAACCGCTAGTCATAAATCCGAAAAGTACTGTTTTTAACATGTTGACCGGATTATATCTGCGTCGTCCGGTTATGTACTCCGGAATATCCGTCAGATACTTGTTTAAATCGATTCCTCCTATCAATCTGTCAAATGTTAAAACAGGATCCAGCAGATCCAAACAATCTGAAAAAAACAGTGGTAAATATCCTTGTTTTGAATTACAATAAGTGTTGGGTAAATTTTTCATTGCAAGTTAATTTTACCACAAAAATAGGACCTTTCGCATGAGCGGATGGTCCTATTTCTTTTAGGGACTTATTTCACAGCCCCTATAAGGAATGGAAACCTTAATTTCTAAAACACTTGTTGCCATATTTGCTCCTGTAAGTACCTTACCTATAAGGAATGGAAACAATAATTATTCTTCTTTAGCTGTAGATGTAAAGAGATTGTAAGTACCTTACCTATAAGGAATGGAAACTTGATGGTCTAACACTCATAACTAACACCTCTTATTATTGTAAGTACCTTACCTATAAGGAATGGAAACTAAAAGGCTTAGGGTATTCATTTTTGGAGCTTTCAAAGCTGTAAGTACCTTACCTATAAGGAATGGAAACCTTCTGCCTTAGCGGCATTGGCCGTGATTACGCTCACGATATAATAGTAAGTACCTTACCTATAAGGAATGGAAACCAGGCTTATAAAGGAAAAGTCGATTAGTAACTTCCCAAATGTAAGTACCTTACCTATAAGGAATGGAAACACAAGGAATTCTGCCTTTTCTAAATCATTCTTTTCCTTGTAAGTACCTTACCTATAAGGAATGGAAACGATATTATTGAAGTGATTACTGATAAAATTGGCTCCGGAGTATTGAAACCTGCTAATGTAAGTACCTTACCTATAAGGAATGGAAACTTGTTTGTTAACAAAATTATCATCATTATCATCATCATTATGTAAGTACCTTACCTATAAGGAATGGAAACATTCTCTCATTGTTGTTCTTGAATGCATTGCCTATTACGTAAGTACCTTACCTATAAGGAATGGAAACTATACATTGTCCCATTACTTCCAACTAATTCAAACTTAAACGTAAGTACCTTACCTATAAGGAATGGAAACAAAACCAAGTCTCCTTTCCTACTACATAATCGGATGCAAAATACTGAGTAAGTACCTTACCTATAAGGAATGGAAACCATAGCCGTATACAGAAATAGGTGAGTAGTTGCCGAATGTAAGTACCTTACCTATAAGGAATGGAAACAAAGGGTAACGTTGTACACCTAAGTAACCTTTTACTTTCATGTAAGTACCTTACCTATAAGGAATGGAAACTCTTTGTACTTACTTATAAACTCAAATATGAATTTAAAGTGTAAGTACCTTACCTATAAGGAATGGAAACAGTTGAAAAAGAAAAGATTTACTAGCCTTCCTGACCTGTAAGTACCTTACCTATAAGGAATGGAAACAGTCGTCTTCGGATCCGATGATTCCCTTTTTGAAACTGTAAGTACCTTACCTATAAGGAATGGAAACGCCATCGGTATCGATGATAAGATTGTGACTCCAATAGTCACTGTAAGTACCTTACCTATAAGGAATGGAAACAAGATGATTTTGATATATCTGATGATAAATCTGATGGTAAGTACCTTACCTATAAGGAATGGAAACTTTGTTACCCATTTTGATGCATCACTATATAATTCTTTGTTTTTTTTCGTAAGTACCTTACCTATAAGGAATGGAAACACTATTACATATTCGTTTCTTTTTCATTTTTTTATCTCCTTTAAAAGAGTAAGTACCTTACCTATAAGGAATGGAAACTTATCAATCATTCCATCTTTATCCAAAGCTATCTTAGTAAGTACCTTACCTATAAGGAATGGAAACACGCCCTTTTTATTTCTTTTCATATATCTCTCCTTTGTAAGTACCTTACCTATAAGGAATGGAAACTTTTATGCCTGTAAGATATGTTGAGAATATTGATGCCGCCATTACAATCCAGTAAGTACCTTACCTATAAGGAATGGAAACGAAAATACTTATATACTTTTTGTCGTATCGATTCTATGTCTTCTGTAAGTACCTTACCTATAAGGAATGGAAACAGTTAGGACAAGCTACTGATACAGAGTAGAATTCTCTGTCGTCACTGTAAGTACCTTACCTATAAGGAATGGAAACTAATTATAATAGCTATTATGTTGCTTGGGACTTCATTAATCCCGTAAGTACCTTACCTATAAGGAATGGAAACATTTATAGAGGCTAGTTTCAGATAAGCAAGATCATTCTTAAAAGGCAAAGTAAGTACCTTTCCTATAAGGAATACCTTTCCCTTTATACTTTGATATCTTCTTTGGGATTTTCCCTACCTTTTAGGCATAAAAAAGACAGTAGCATTATTTCAAATGCTACTGCCTTTTTACTTTATCTATATTCTATTTTCTTTTCTTATACTCTCTACCTCTTCATTTATTCCTCTGATGTCTATTTCAAAGTCTTTATCTGACTTCTTATCTATACCCTGTCTTTTAGAATCATTTACATTAGAGTCAGAATGATACTTTTCTCCATCATCTGGCAAATGGACTGAAAAGGGTATACCTTTTTGTATAATTATTTGTTTTAGACACATTTTAAGAACTGTTGTTAAATCAATACCCAACTGATTGCAAATATTTTCAGCATCAATTTTTAAATCATGATCAATTCTAAACTGTATCAAAGTATTTTTATTCAAAACGCCTCTCTTTCTATTTACTAAACTCCTTCAAATCTAAAATACAGTTTTATATGTTTTTTAGATTCTTCAAGCATACTCTATAAGCTGAATTCGCATGATTGAACATATTACAGATGATCTCTAAAACACAGTATCTTTGTAAAAAGCAAAATATTTTCTATACCCAAGTGTAAGTTGGTTTTTATATAACTTTATTACCTGATAGTTTATTTTATGTTTTCCTTTTCCAGATGATTCATCAATTCTTTCCTTCAGATACAATACTGCACTATGAATCCTGCCATTACCATCACATCCATTTCCAAGGTTTTCCTGCTGTACAGCATTATAATATTCACCTCATCTTCCGGAGGCATTCGCTTCAAAAAATAACGGACTATACTTTCTCCTTGAGATTTGCAATCTTCAATAATGATATCTTTTCCATCATTTCCTACACCTTGAAATCGATCTATACTTTCCATTCTTGGGTGGTTTCTACCGTTAAATGTGCTGACTGCCATAAGTATTGTTGACGACATAATATATCCACTCTCTTATAATATTTTGTCTACTTTTTCTTTTCATCTTCCATAAGTTCCATCACCGGCAATTTTTGCTTATCTATATCTGTACTACTCCACTTCAAACTATACTTAGGACTATCCCCTCCCAACTTTAAATTCTCTGAAAACCATTTGGAAGAAGCCAAGTCATTTATAGCTAGCTTCTGACTCTTATCTTTTCGTTTATCTAGTACATATGGATAAGCTACTTTTGTATTTGCATCCAAATTAGTAAAAACTGTTATATCTAAAATACTTCTCATAGCTTTTATAGATTCTTGTATCTTAGATATTTCTTCTTCACTACCACTTTCTTTATGAATATTCCACTTCTTCAAATCACTGTAGATTTTTTTCTTATATTCATAATTATTTTTGTCTCCTTTATTTTTATCAATTATGTAATGATTAAAAATTCTTTCTTCGAGACTTTCTATTACAATTTTTGCACTTCCAAATCCAAGCGGCTTTCCATGTCCAAGTTTAAAGCAAAGATTTCCATCCTTATTATTTTCACCCAGGCATAATAAAGTAGCTAGTTCATCCAACTGTTCTTGTGTCAGATTTTCAAAATAGACTTTAAATCTAAAACTTCCCTCACCAATGCCTTCCATTTTCGAGTCAATTTTTTGGGGATCCAACTTGCCTAGGCCTTTATAATCAGGAATAAAATGCCTATAAAATTTTCTTCCCTTTATATTGCATTCAGCTGCATCATATCCCAAAGAATAATCTTTTACATCTGCATAGAATGGTAGATATGAAGGATGTGGTGTACGCAATTCAGTAAGCTTATATTCCTTAATTGCTTCATCAATATTGCCATCAAAAATGGCATCAGTGATACGAATATGACTGCCAAAGCCTTCCTCATCTCCTACCATACCGAATAAACTACAAGTCTTACAAAGTTTTTTTACATCATGGCATGGCATTCTACCATCATCCTGTTTACCTAAAATCTTATCCATTGATGTTTCATATCTAAAGCGTCCAATATTTGCAAGGGAAAAATAGTACTCAACCTTTTTGTCTTTATTTGTATTCTTCTTATACCATATTGGCAATACAGCATCATTTGCTTCTTCAAACTTTTTTAAATCTACTTGTTTATATCCGCCATGATGATCTTTATTTCCAGGCTCTCTTGAAGAAACAAATTTTTGATTTATCTTCTCATCCATATATTTTTTCTTTATTTCTTTTAATTGTTCAAAGCAATTTTCAATAAGTTTAGAATTATTTGATTTTAAATCAACTTTTTTAAATATACTTTCATACTTTTTTCCATTAATATATTCTCCGATATAGTAGTAACCTAATTCATATCCAGGTTTCTTAACTATCGAAGTATGAAGTACTCTATATTGAAGTATACTCCTTCCTCGTATATTTTCAGTGTGCTCATCCCCTTCAAAGTAAACACTCCCACCATGATTATCAATAACTTCTTTATATTTAAATATCTTCCCATTATCAAACGGTCTTGCACCATATTCTTTTATAGGAAGCAGGTATCTTGTAGCTGAATACAATTCCCATTTCCCATTTGTTTTTATCAGCAATCCCGGCAAAAAAGGGCTCTTTGTTCTTGCAGTAATATACTGTCCACTCCTAGCAGTTGAATAACATGAATCTGTCAAAGCCTCATAAACACTGCGAAGAGGGCCTCTTATTGAGCTTCCGGGTATCACCGGATTATCTCCCAATCGAAAAAAAGGATAAGAAAAATGTTTTATCTCCTTGTTTTTCGTATTCTTTTCTTTCCTATCTACTATCTCTTTCTTTTTAAATACATCTGGAATCAATAATGGTGTTTTGGGATATATACGACAAACAAAAACTCCTGTATGATTTCCTACCTCTTGTTCTTTTTCTTCTCTATTTACTTTTTTGTTTCCTTTTAAAAAAGTATATGGATTTATAAAAAATTTTTTATTGCTGATTTCATACTTATATTTTATTTTACTATTTTTTTCATCTTTTCCATTCTGCTTATTTTCATTCTTTGGCATCCTTATACTCCCTTCAAATTCTTACTATAGTCCCTTTTCTTGGCACTTTCAAAGTCAACCAAACGATAATCCCTTATAAATGCCTGACCTGATTCATTGTCTACTCCAAAGTAGTGGCGTACACTAATAGCTGCCCTATCCAAGTCTGATATATCTTTGGGAAGATTATATTCTCCACCCGCTGTAGTCTTCATTAACTCTGATTTTTTGCATTCTTTACTTGTATCAATGTCCAGTAACTGTACTTCATCAAAGTAGTCCACGCCTTCTCCTTTATTATCCTCTTCTCCTTGAAATCTATAGCTGAAATCTTTTCCTATATCACTTCTAAAGAGCTTCCATTCTTTATCCTTATCAAAAACACGAAGTTCTAACAACTTATTCGTATTTTCAATAGTATTTTCATTCCAAATACCTATATCAAATTTGTCTGTATACTGTGCAACAAAGAAGGTGTTATCTCCACAATTAGAGAAGACATTTTTTATCTTATCCAAGATTGTTTTTTTATCATTCTTTTCAATTTTTGTGTTTTCCATCCCTTGCCTCCTTTTTCTCCAGCAATGTCTTTAAAGTATTATAGAGCTTATCAAATACAGGATGATTTTCCCCGTCTTCCTGTTTCACTGTGTCAAACTCATCTCCATTTATATGTGTTATAGAAAAAACACCTCTTCCCACAGATGTTGCACCTCCTACTGCCAAATATCCTTCATGCAGGTCAGTCAGTGTAGCCGCCAAGGCCTTAATAAAATCATCTGAATATACTACAGCTGTATTATATGGATCTCCAAAACTTATATCTAGTGTAGTCTCCCCACCTATGTATATTTTTTCTGTAAACAATGCACCTTCTGCCGTACTTCCAAGGAATCTGTCAATAGCATTTCTGGACATTATCTTAAATTCTCCACCTGTAAGCCTGCTCTCACCAAAGTATATATTTGATTTTTCCTTATCTTTGTCATTTGCAGCACCAAAGTAGTGATAACTTTGAATATCTTTTTCGCTTCTTTTAAACTTTGTTACCTTACTACCTTCTATCAATTCTTCCATTCTATGTCCGATAGCTCCTGCCCAAGTAGTACCCGGGATAATCGCTATCTCTTCTATCGATTTTTGAGATTCCACCTGATCTTGATCAGAAGATTTTTTATTATTGAACTTTATAGTTGTCATCTGCTCCTGGTCAGGAGAGGATTCTTCTTCACTACACTGTGTGCTGTATCTTCGTATAGAAATCCCACCTTGCAATTTCAGTCTTAAGGAAAGCTTCTTTTTCTCTTTTAGTTTCCATTCATTATATTTTTTAAAATCACTCGAAATCTTTTCATATGAATCATTATCTTCCCATGACTTATTGTCAAAAGCATCAAATTCCAACCAATCCTCTATATTCCCTTTTCCATTATCAGAATTTTTTACAAGTTCAAAGCTTCTTCTAATGATATCTACATTGCATATTTTTCCAAATCCCCTGGTAGTCTTTGCACCAAATCTGATATCTGCTTCTTTCCATACTTTTGCAATATTTATCAGCATTTCTTCTGCTGCTATCTCATCATCAGATTCTTCCTCAGATATCTCTATAAAAGTTTGGAATTTACAATCCCCTTCAAGTATTTCCCAGTCAAATTTTGCCTGTTTTTTTGCACTTTTATATTCATTTAGGGCAACCCCGTCTCTTTGAGAAATACGATATAATAACTCCCTTTTTTTATTTTTTCCATCGTCTACTAATGTAGCATCATAGAATATAATCTTACTTTCTATAATAGAACTCTCTACACTTTCATCATTCTTACCCTTATTAATATGAGCATATCCAAAGTAGTATTTCAATCCACTTTCATCTATAGCTTCATCGCAGGCTTCTCGAATCACTCCTGCCACAGCACTTCCCGGAATATAAGGAATTCCCCTGGCATCACGCAAAATATCTTGATCTGTTATATCATTTCTTCCACTACCTATGCATAAAGGAGACTCAAGCTGAAAGGTTATTTTTAGATAATGTTTTTTTATAATTTTTCCCATTTCACTACTCCTACTAATTAAATTTTTTCAAATATTTTTGATTTGCTAATAACTCAAGCATCAATTCTCCCCACAGACTGCTGATATGTGCATTCACCTCTTTTTTATCTGTAAGTTTGCATAGCAATCTAACATTTTCTGAATTAGAATCTTGGTCTAGACTTTCTCCAATCATTTTTTTAATGTCTAAATCAGCATCTTCTTTTTCTTTTGATGGTACACTTCCCAAAAATCTGCCAACAATTTTTAGAGCCTCTTCTCTTTCAGTATCACGCTTAATAGATGCTACTCTTTTTACAAAATCCTTGTATTTATCATTTGCTTCTTTTTCATTTTTAGGTAATGTCTCTTTTACCATTAGGTTTACACGACCTATAGTGGATGGGGACATACGAAGTTTGAAGGAATCATTTGCCATTTCAGTAAGTATTCTTTCAAGCATATTTTGATAAAGTACTTTGTACAAACTTTGTTTTAATATCTCTCTTACACCTTCGCTTAGATTTTTTAAAGTGTTATCAATGTTTTCAATATTATCAGTCTTGGTATCATTATTTTCAGTATTACTGTTTTTAACCTCTATATTCAATTCGTATGGAAGTAAATCTTCTCTATAAAGATTAACCTTTCCAAATCCCTCCAAGTTTCGTTCTCCAACATAATACTTATCGATATCTTTATCTTCCACTGCCCTGTATATAAATGTGGATCCTGACTCTATTCCTGCAATAGGAGGTTTTCTAAGATTCCATACACCTGAATATCCGTATATCATTGCAGATTGTATAGAGCAGAATGGATAATCTTTTTCTTCTCCCTGAATCTCTCCAATTTTTTTTGATATATCTGCTTCCTTATTTAATAGTCCCAGCTGCTCTCCTATAATTTGATATACTTTCTTTGACTCCTGTGTATATCCACATTCATCTAAAAAAATACCTTTTGAAGCCAATGAAACATATATTAATTCATCTTTTTTCACCTGAAATTTTGTATCTTTTTTGAAAAGCTCGTCCACTAATCCTTCAATAATACGGCATTTTCCATACTGTGCAGTTTTTGACTTTCCGAAGCTAAAATTGGTATTTTTTAAAAGTCCTAAAAGTAGTTTGTAGTCCTTAGTATTACATATAATATTTCCACCAAAGATCTGTCCTTCTTTCAATGCTGTCTGTGAATACAAAAGTGCATCATTACCTCTTCTATGGTGATAAATAACCCTTTGCTTTGGCTCATGCTCAAAAACTTTTCGATTATCTTTATTAATTTCTAGATATATATATTTTCCTTTTAGCTTCTTTGGTTGATTTCCATTCGCAGGATCATAATCTTTATTATCAGTGTCATAATCTTTATTATCACTGACCTGTTTCTCCGAATATCTTAAGCTATTTACATACTTTTTGCTTTTTTTCATCTTATTTAGAAATGAAGGTGCCGGAGCAAAGATATGTACTCCATCAGAAATATTAAAGTCTGAATATATAGTATCTCCATTTAAAAACAAATGAACAAACTCTTCATCGTCAGCACTATGCCCGGCTTCACTAAGATATGTTCCTGCCAATGCTCCAAGTACTGCCTTGCCCGGAATGTAATTTAATGTGGTATTTTTATCATCTCCACTTATTATCATTGGACCAAGGTTTTCAAAAAATATAGTAATATTAAGTTTTTGATCTGAATTTTCATTTATTACCATATCCTTAGCAATTTGAATCTTACATTTTACATTATCTGCTTCATTCTCAGCAATTAGATTTTCATCTTTTATATTAGCTGCTTCATCCTCTGCCTTAAACTCACATTTGACACATCCCAGTCCACGATTTCTATTCATACCTATATGACGCAGTGCCTTACAAATCTGTTTTAATTTATCTTCTTGACCTTCCGGGTATTCTACCTTTGCAATAAACTCAAGTCTATTTTCTTTATTAAAAGGTGAAAACTGATGTATTATCCTTGTAAATCTGAGTGAATTATCATCTGCTACACCATTTTCCATCTTTGTTTGTGCTTTTACATCAGAGAAAATATCCAAAACTTCATCCGGAGATATGTACTTTTGAATTTGCTTATTTTCTTTTATAAGTTTCAAATCCTTTTTTATCTGTTCATACTCTGAAATATAGGCATTTTCAATTCTAATTCCTTTAGTTCCATCATCGGCACTCACTCCAAATAAGTAATTTAAGGGATCTGTATATTTTTCAGTGTCTCCACTCTCATCATTAGATTTTCCCCATAATCCGGAGTCACTTAGTAGCTCTGCACATTCTCTCAAACAGCCTTTTAATCTTCTTGCCGGTATAAAAGGAAGTCCAAATTCGTCATGCTCTGCCTCAGAATCAATAGTACCATAGTATGAATATCCATTTCCCGAACATAGATCTGAGTACAGTGTGATATGTATCTCACCTTGTTTTTTATTTTGCATTTTCTTCCTCCCCTTCTTTAGCTTTTCCATATCCCATATCATACATACGCACCAAGTCTTTTAGAAGCTTCTTATTCTCTACGAAGTATTCAACTATATCTGCATCTGATTTGAATCCCATTTTCTCCTTCTTATCTTTGGACATATGAGCTATTATTCTTCTAAGCTCTGTTCTTAAAGCTGTTTCTGAAAGTGATACCGGAATTGCCAAACCTTTAATATTGGTTCTACCCAGAAGTGAAAGATTAGTATGAAAATCCTCAACCTTCTGTAGGGATAATAGATCTTTTAACTTATTTATCTTCTCCTTATTACTTCTTTCTTCCTCAGTTTTTCCTTTTTCCCATGAAGGTAAATTTTTATTTTTTACCGGTTTATAATGATATGATACCTTCTCCTCAACTTCACTTTCCACAAGCCAAGGTCTAGAATTATTATCATCTCCATTTTCTTCTCGAATATCCTTTAGACTAAATCCTATTCCACCCTGGCAGTACTCAAAGTCCATAAGATTTGCCAATGTCAAACCATTTTTCTTCATATAGTTTTTGCAAGTATCTTCACAGCACTGCTCTGCAATACGATATGCATCAGCAAAAGGGGTATGACTGTGGAAAATAGCAGCTCCGGCACAGGATGAATATGGTGACGGTATCTTAGAAAGGTATTCTTTGATAGTTTCATAAGATTCGTCAGCCTTACATATAATGGTCATTTCATCTCCGGCTCCGATTAGTATTCTGCTTTTATAATTCTTTTTATCTGAAGATTTTGTCTCATCTGTCTTTAGCATATCTACTTTTCTGTCATCAATAAAAGTTTTCTGTATTTTCTTAGAAAATTCCCTAAGTAAGTTTACGCAATCATCATAATTTTTCTTTCCATTTAAACATGCCTGTACCTTTGCTCCCATAGCATTTCCGTCTATATAGAAGATTGCCAACATACTGTCTTCACCCTTAGTTTCAGCCACAATATTGTCTAATACTGTCTCTCCCATCTCATAACCAGGGTTACTGGCTTCTTTCCAATATTTTTTCAGTTTTGCATTGGTCTCAGTAGAGTACTTGACATATTTTTTTTCCGAGGCACTACTGTCTGCCGGTGCATTATCATACATATAAGTCAGAGGCAATGATGATGTCGGTTCTGTTTGTACTATAGGAAGGCTTCCATATGGTAGTGTATAAAGTGCAGTACTTTCACGAAGTCTATGCTTTTGATACAATCTTTCATAGTCTCCAGGATTCTTTAAATCATCACTATGGTAGTTGTCTTTTGAAATATCTCCAATATATGTGGCAACTACTTTTAAAGTTCCTATTTCTTTCAATATTTTCTTTGTGAAAATCTCTGTGGTCTTTTTCATCGCATTTTCATCCTTGTAAAGCAACAAAAAGTTTCCACCACCGTCATAGACGATTTCACCGATATATTGATTGCCATCCATTCTTTCCTCAAATTGTTTGAAGCTGAATTTATCAAGTTTTTCTTTATTTGGATCATACCTAAAAATAGCATCCTCATCTTTATATTCTTCCTTAACTTTAGACTCTTTATTTATATTATCTCTACATGTCTTTGCTGCATCATATAAGTAATCTTCAAACAAATCTCTAATTATTAAAGATGCTCCCACAATCTCCTTTAACTTTGAGCTCCTGTAAATGAACTCCTGTTTCCCTCGTATGTCATACATACAAAGGACATAACCTTTTTCCTCCATTATTCCTCCTTTGCTAAAATGGCTTAATTAATTATAATATTATTCATATCTTATTTAGTACCTTCTAAACTGCACAAACTCAAACAGCATTTCCTTATGGTATTTACCGTCATCATCTCTCCATTCATGTACTCTTCTTTCACTGCATGCGGCTACTACCTTTAAGCCATCTTTCTTTAAAAGTTGTACGAGTCTGAATGATAATGTAAACTCTCCTTGTAAAAGTATCATTGGATCTTTAAGAGCTAAGACTTTTTCTCTATACTCCTCTGCCAAATTATCAAGATCTTCTTCAGTAGCCGAAGGATCAACAGCAGGAAATGGAATCTCTTTAATATCTCCAAATTCACTTGCCGCCCTCTTTTGTGCATCATCCCACATTTCATATGGATGGTTGGTAAAATTAATCATATTACCTCCTCTTATCATTTTATATCTGCAAACTTCCACACTTATAAATATAAATACCGAAAGTCTTAGTTATTAATTTTTTATTACTCTTATAGTATAAACCATTTTAAGATTGTTTCAATACTGTTATATTTACCATATATTTTTATATTTTTTATTCATCTATTCAATATTTTTCTTCTTAATTTCAGTATATAGGACATTTTTACAATATAAATTTATTTTATCTAAAATATTTCTATGCAAGTGATAGTATAGTAGATTTCTAAGTGATTTTTGCTTTTATATTAGACTAACTAAGTATTTATTATGTAAATAAAAAGTCTGTCGACCTCTAATTTTACTTTTAAATGTGTAATTACATTTACATACTATAGTATGTGTTTGTAATTACATAATATATTCTTTTTTGCTTGATTTTTTATAGTATTCTGATATATAAATTCTCTAGAGTCTTACTTGGTATAAATTTGCTGTTTTAAATGGATTTTTTCATAAATAGTACTATATTTTTTGCTTTAATATGCTATTTTTATATCAATACTTACAATCATTATTTTTATATAGCAAAACAAAAAAGTCTGTCACCGATTGTATACAATACTAACACCTCAGGAATCCCCATTTTAAGCCATTCTTAAAAATAGATTGACAGACTTTTTCACCTGTAATACAATGATTTTAGGTCAAAACAAGTGTTTTCACCTAACACAATGGCTTAAATGCAGTTGTGAGTACCTTACCTATAAGGAATGGAAACATCTCAGACTACTGTCTCCCCACGCATCTCTTCCTTCTGGGGTGAGTACCTTACCTATAAGGAATGGAAACAAAGCTTCATTGCTACAATACATAACCCTATAAGGACTAATAGTGAGTACCTTACCTATAAGGAATGGAAACAATTAACAACTTCCGAAACATCAGACTCCTCTGGGTCAAAAGAGTGAGTACCTTACCTATAAGGAATGGAAACCTAGCCTTCCTGTCCTGAAGCGTCTGCCTTAGAGGAGTGTGAGTACCTTACCTATAAGGAATGGAAACTTTTCTGTCAAAGATATCCAACCGACTCTGCGCTTACTGTGAGTACCTTACCTATAAGGAATGGAAACTGTCGCTCCGACTCCTTGGATTTACTATTTGCTCATATAGAGTGAGTACCTTACCTATAAGGAATGGAAACAATACGTTGGTTTTTACTACAGTTCCGTCAGGATTGCGTTTTTCAACGTGAGTACCTTACCTATAAGGAATGGAAACAAAACTCATCGGACGAAATATCCGATTTTGTATCTCCAACGTGAGTATCTTACCTATAAGGAATGGAAACTTAATCTTTCCAGATGTCACTCTGACCTTTGCCACATCTTGGTGAGTACCTTACCTATAAGGAATGGAAACGCTTCAACCATTTTAATTACTTCTGAGAATGGTTTATCCTGCATATTGTGAGTAGCTTACCTACAAGGAATGGAAACAATCTTAAAACAAACGTATAAAACATTTTTAGCAATCCTAAAACGTGATTACCTTACCTATAAGGAATGGAAACTTCATTGTCCTGTCTGTTATATAGCAGCAGGTTAGAACCCAAATAGTGAGTACCTTACCTATAAGGAATTGAAACTTTTTGATTAAAGTTGTTAACTTCAATCCTTTTCCTATAGTGAGTACCTTACCTATAAGGAAATGGAAACGGGTCTGGATCATTGCCTGGTTTAGTGGGCTTTGTTTGATCTGTATTAAGTACCTTACCTACAAGGACTAAAAAAGGAGCTGTCGGGAAATACTGAATTTTAATCCCTACAGAACAAAATAGAAATATCCTGACAAGTACAAGGCATTTTGGCTTTGTGACTTTGTCAGGATATTTTGTTTTTCTATTATGCTGTCTATTTTTGGGCATAAAACCCCCTTGGCTGAAATTTTGCTTTTGCATTTTTTACTATGCGGTTTTCTCCTGTGGTTTTCCTTCAAATTTCTTTAGTTTTGCGTAGAGAAAACGATGATATTTGTTTATATTTCTTCCTATCGCAAAAAGCATAAATTCTTTATATACCTTATCTGAAGAACGATAGTTAAAGCGTCGGAAATCTTCATTCTCTTTAATATCTCCAAAATGACCTTCCGTTTGAATAGACCGTGTCTGTCGTTTCAGAATACCTTTTTCACTCTGTATGTTAGCATGTGATTTCTCTCGAAGCTCTTCCCATACTTCATTGATCTTCATCACTTTGTTCTTATCAACATCTTTATCAGGATTATATTTGTATAAGCATTTAGACTTATGTTCACATCCACTACAGTCTGAACATCCATATACTTCATATGTTTGTGTATAACCATTCTGTTTTTTCTTTTCTGTGTTGATATGTCTAAGTTCACGGCCGTCATGACAGATATAGACTTGCTCATCTTCAAATACCATTGTCTTCATGTTGTAGTATTTACCTATATCTTTACTGTATGCTCTTGTTTTTCGTTTTTCATGATCCTGTAGTTTTATATAACTATCTATCTTATTTTCTTTTAGATATAAGAGATTTTTCTCACTACAATAACCGCTGTCTGCCGTCACTTCTTCAAGTACTTCTCCGAATGCTTCCTTATGCTTTTCAAGGACCGGAATTAATGCATTATAATCTGTACGATCATTACTTACATAACTATGTACAATAAAATAATTCTCTACCGCTATCTGTACATTGTATGCAGGCTTTAGCTGCCCATTAAGCATATGATCTTCCTTCATTCGCATAAAGGTTGCTTCCAAATCAGTTTTGGAATAGCTGTTTCTATCTTTCCCCATAATCTCAAAACATTCTTTATAGTGCATTAATCG
This sequence comes from Lachnoanaerobaculum umeaense, assembly GCF_003589745.1. GTDB lineage: Bacteria > Bacillota > Clostridia > Lachnospirales > Lachnospiraceae > Lachnoanaerobaculum > Lachnoanaerobaculum umeaense. The sequence continues at coordinate 1,560,206 of NZ_CP032364.1, forward strand.
CTGTCCACAATGTTCAAGTTCTTCATAGAGTTGTTGAAGCTTTGGCTTTCTCTTACCCTTTCCGTTAACAAATACAATACCTTCTCCGTCAGCAATAGTCATAAGGTTTTTCTGAAGCTTAAGTATTTCAATAGGCGAGCAGTTATCAATCTCTATAATACGGTTATTAGATAGCTTTTTATGTTTCGTAATCTTTCTTTTTCTGTTTTTTTCAATAATATCTCTAACTCTATCAATCCCGTCAATCACAAACATTTGTGCATTTCCAAGCTCGTACTTTTCACCAAATCCATTATCTTGTAAAAAAGAATTATAGTCTGAATAAAGCTTATCAATAGAATCCAGCAGACCTGCAAGATGATAATTAATACTTCCACGCCATACAAAAGTATAACGATTAGCATTAGCTTCTATTTTTGTTCCATCAATAAACAATTCTTTTAATGTTACAAATCCTTCCTTTTGTAATCGTCTCATAAACTGATAGTTTAAGTCATCCAAAATATCTGAAGTAAGTTTTTTACTTTTAAATTCATAAAAAGCATCTCTTTTAGGCTTCCTCCCTTGAGTAAGCCAGATAAAAGCAATATCTCTTTCACATAAATCCACAATACGATCAATAGAGCGTATTCCACGCATATTTGCATAAGTAATAACTGCATACATCATGATCGGGTTGTACCCTGTTCTTCCCTTGTCCGAACAATTGGCTAATAGTCCGGAAAAATCTAAATCCTCCATAACTTTTTTTAGGGTATAGACTGGATCGTCATCGGGTAAACTCAATTCATAGAAGCTAAAGTTGATTTTCTGTTGACCTATTTCAAAAAAGTCGTTATAATAATTAACTGTGAGCATAGTTACATTATAACATGTAACGGAGAAAGATGGTTATCGTTAGCCATCTTTTTTTATGTAAAAACTTAGGGAGGTGTGACTCGTTTTGAGTCACACCTCCCTCTTTTATGGATGCCATTTCCCGACAGCCCCTTTTTCGTTTTCTATATTCTATTTTCTTTTGTAAACTCCATACCTCTTACTTTGCCTATTTCTTAGCTTTTTTCAACTCGGAAATATAATTTAGTATAAATCTTTTTAATTTCGGGAGGCTTATTCTATACTCTAAATTTCCATGGTTAAATGAACTACGG